>CAXTJU010000018.1:0-51330 GCA_964244655.1 uncultured Acetobacteraceae bacterium
GCCGCTCCTCGAACTCGCCGCGGTACTTGGCGCCGGCCACCAGCGCGCCGAGGTCAAGCGCCATGACCCGCTTGTTGCGCAGCGACTCCGGCACGTCGCCGTTGACGATGCGTAAGGCGAGGCCTTCGACGATGGCGGTCTTGCCGACGCCGGGTTCGCCGATCAGCACCGGGTTGTTCTTGGTGCGGCGGGCGAGCACCTGGATGGCGCGGCGGATTTCCTCGTCGCGGCCGATCACCGGGTCAAGTTTGCCGTCGCGCGCGATGGCGGTGACGTCGCGGGCGTACTTGCTCAGCGCGTCGAAGTTCTGCTCCGCGTTGGCACTGGTCACCTTGCGGCCCTTGCGGATGTCGGCCACGGCCTTGTCCAGGGCCTGCGGCGTGGCGCCGGCCTGGCGCAACGCACGCGCGCCGGGTCCGTCAGAAGCGGCCAAGGCGAGCAGCAGCCGGTCCTGCGCCACGTATTCGTCGCCGGCCTTGGCGGCGGCGCGCTCGGCGGCGTCCAGCAGACGAACCAGCTCGGGGGTGGCTTGCGGCTGGCCTGCGCCGCCGCCCTGGACCCGGGGATTGCGCGCCACTTCGGCATCAATGGCGATTTGGGCCGCCTTCGGGTCGGCCCCGGCGGCGCGCAGCAAGCCTGCGGCGGCACCCTCCTCGTCGTCGAGCAACGCCTTGAGCAGGTGCTCGGGCGTCAGGCGCTGGTGGAAATCGCGCACGGCGATGGTCTGGGCGGCTTGCAGGAAGCCGCGGGCGCGTTCGGTGAATTTCTCGATGTTCATGGGTGTCCCTTTCGAGCAGGCGACAGGATTGGACTGGCACGTCCCTCATCAGGCAACGCGCCGGCAGGGGATTTGGGCGACTGGCCTGTTCAACTCAAGAGGGCGCGGCTCAACCGACAGCCACCTGCACGTCCACCTTCATGCTGCCGAACGAGTCCGGCGGCCCGACGAAACTGCCTGCCACCGGCACTGCCTGCTGCGGTGTGCGCGCCACGCTCACCCGGATCAGGTTGCGCCCCGCCACCGAGCCGTTGGTTGGGTCGAACTCCACCCAGCCCGCACCGGGCAGATACACCTCCACCCAGGCATGGGTCGCACCACCGCCCACGGTGGACGGCGCGCCGATCATGAGCCGTTCGTCATACAAATATCCGCTGACGAACCGGGCGGCGAGGCCGAGGGAGCGAACCGCCTCCATCATCAGCAGCGTCAGGTCCCGGCACGCGCCGGCGCCGGTGGCGAGCGTCATCAACGGGTCGTTGGTGCCTTCCGCCTGGCGGGCCTCGTAGCGGAACTCCGCCCGGATCGCCTCCGTCATCGCAGTCAGCATCGCCAGCGTGCCGGTGGGAGCGCTGGCCACGAGGAAGCGACGTGCCCACTCGTCCACCCGGCCGTCTGGATCGGCGTAGTGACGCTCGATGGAACGCGCGAGATCGGGCATCTCGGCAGAGCCGTAAGTGAACGGGAAAGTCTCGGCCCGCGGGTCGAGCGGAAGCTCGGCGCGGGCCGGGTAATGATGCAATCGCAGCGTCGAGACGATCCTTAGCCGCTCGGTCAGTTGATCGTCCGGGAAGTCCAGGAAGCAGACGGAATTGCCGAACACGTCGTGGGCCCATCGCGTGTGCCGGGCCGGGGGCGAGACCGACAGCTTGGTTTCCAGCAGGCGAAGGTCGTGGCTGTCGCGCGGACGGATCATCAGCCGGTGGCCGAGCAGGCGCACCGGCTGAACGTAATGGTATTCCGTCTCGTGGATGACTTCGACCCGGGGCAGCGCGGGCGCCTAGGCCGAGCGGCTGAAGCGGCGGCGCAACCGGCCGATGCGCCCGATCCCGGCCAGCCGCCGGTCCAGGAAGGCGAGCGTGGCGGCGTCCCCCTCGCTATCGTCCCGCACCCAGTAAAGCAGGGTCAAGCCATACACCCCGGCCAGCAGGGCGCGCTTGGTATACCAGTTCCAATCGGCGCTGCGGTCCCCGGCGGCATGCCAGATGGCGTCCGTCGTGCGTGCGGTGACCCGGGCAGCGGCGGCCGGGTTCCCACTCAGCACGGCCAGGCCGCGCCGCACCGCCTGCTTGGCCGGGCGGCTGGCTTCCAGGCGGCGAGCGATGACGGACCGCACGCGCTCCGGCACCCGGCCCTCCCCGGCGGTGCCGGCCATGCGGCGATCTGCCAGGTCGGCCCAGCTTTCCACCATGTCGGTGGGGCCGATCGGGAACAACAGGTCGGCATCCGGCGACACGGCCTCACGCAGGGCCGCCAGGTTCCAGCCGGGAAACGGCTTGGCCGCCACCAGGGCATCCAACGCCGCATCCCGCTCGTCCGACCGCTCCGGATAGGTCATGCGCCGGCCCTCGCCAGTTCCTCGTTGAAGCCGAACAGCGTCCAGTCCGTCACCCGCGCTGGATAGAGGATGCCATCCAGATGGTCGTTCTCATGCTGGATGATGGCGGCGTGGAACCCGGCGGCCTTGCCGCCCACCGCGTTGCCGTCGCAGTCCAGCCCGGCGTAGCGCACCCTGGCCCAGCGCGGCACGCCGGCCCGCAGGCCGGGAATGGACAGGCATCCCTCCCATCCCAGCATCCGCTCCTCATCCTGCGGTTCGACCACAGGGTTGATAAGCACCGAGTTGGCCACGGACACGCCATCCATGGCACGGGCGGCCGGCACGCGGAACACGAACAGCCGCAACGAGACGTGAACCTGCGGGGCAGCAAGCCCAACGCCGGACGCGTCCTCCATGGTCTCCATCATGTCCGCCACCAACTGGCGAATGGCGGGCGCGCCCGGGTCCGCCACCGGCTCGGCGTTGCGAAGCAGGACGGGGTGGCCTACGCGGGCGATCTTGAGGATGGACATGGCGGACCGAACCTGGTGTTGCGAAAGGCTTTGGCGAGACGCCGCATCCGTGATATAGCCGCGGCCTCCGCGGTGCATGCAGCCCGCCGGACCCCTTTATCACGCCCGCATCCGGGCGTCGCGGCAGGAGTAGGCGTCGAGTGCAGGTTCTGGTCCGAGACAACAACGTCGATCAGGCTTTGAAGGCCTTGAAGAAGAAGATGCAGCGCGAAGGTATCTTTCGCGAGATGAAGCTGCGCCGCCACTTCGAAAAGCCGTCGGAGCGCCGGGCACGCGAGGCCGCCGAGGCCGTGCGCCGCGCGCGCAAGATGGAGCGCAAGCGTTTGGAACGCGAAGGCTTCTAGTATCCAAAGGGCCCTGTCTCTCGGCAGGGTTCCTGTTTTCCAGGTTGTGTCATGATGTTGGCGCGTCACATCCAGCCAACGGTAGATGCTGATCTGGCTCAACCGTCACGTTAAAGCTGGCGCGGGCCAAGATGCGTGGCCCCTGAATGACCGTGAACGTCCAGGTGCCCGACACCAGGGACCATGGCTCCTCCAGGGTGTAGCCAGTGTAGCTCCACCGATCCCCGCTTGCACTGCTCATGTTGATCTCGGTCGTGCCGCTTTGGCCGTTCGGCAAGGTCCATAATGGGTGTTCCAGCTGGACCATTACGGGCGCCACGTCGCCAGGACGGAGATTGGCGGCCTTGAACTCCATCCCAAACTGACGGCAGAACGTGCCGTCGATATTTGGACCCAGCTTAAGGAATTTTGGGTCGAACACCGCCGCGGAGCCTGCGAGGTTGCCGGGAAGCGGCGGTTGCTCGGGGCCCGCCTCCATGGCTGCGACCTCTCCGATACGGCCAACTTGCAAGACGAGTTGGTCTGCCCGCGCCGGCTTGGCTCCGAGGCACGCCAGGGTGGCTGCGCACGCAATCCAGGCTAGGGTAAGATGAGTGGATGCAGGCACTGCGCCGCCTCTCAGGGTTGCCCAGCATCATGCGCCAAACCGCGCCGTATTGCACGGGGTCAGCGGTCAGTCAGCCGCAGCTCGATCCGCCGGTTCTTGGCATACGCGTCCGGGGTGTCCGCCCCGTCCACCGGCTGGAAATCGGCAAACCCGGTGGCAGCCAAGTGGTTCGCGGGTATGCCCTGGTCGATCAGCAGCTTGACCACATTGATCGCCCGCTGCGACGACAGCTCCCAATTGGACGGGAACGCGCCGCGCGTGACCGGCAACCGGTCTGCGTGGCCATCCACACGCAGGATCCAGGACAGGCCGGGCGGGATGTCTGCCGCCACGTCCTTGAGGGTGCCGGCCAAGGCGTGCATCTCATCCTGCCCGGCCGGGCTCAGCTCGGCGCTGCCGGGGGGGAACAGCACTTCGGACTGGAACACGAACCGGTCGCCCACGACCTGCACGCCGGGCCGGTTGGCCAGCACCTCGCGCAACCGGCCGAAGAACTCGCTGCGGTAGCGCTGCAGCTCCTCCACCTTGGACGCCAGCGCCGCGTTGAGCCGCGAGCCGAGGTTGGCGATCTGCACGTCCTTGGCCTTGTCCGCCTGCTCCGACAGGTTCAGCGCGGCCGAAAGCTGCGCCATTTGGTCGCGCAACTCGGCCAATTGACGACTCATCGGCGCGAGTTGCGCCTGGGCCGCCTCGGCCAGCCTCTTCTCGTCGTCAAGCTGCGCTGCGACGGCGATGCGGGCCTGGTCGTCGGACGCGGCCCTCGCGGCAGCCGTGCGAGCCTGTGCGTCCAACGTTGCCTTGCCTGCCGCCAGCTGTGCGGCCGCATCCGTGAGCTGGGAGCGCAGGGCCACGCCGCGGCTGCGCTCCAGGGAAAGCATGTCCGTCAGCTCCGCCACGTGATGGTTCAATTGCTCGAGTGCGCGGTCCTTGCCGGTGATAGCGACGGAGAGGAAGGCCTGCGCCAGCACGAAAACCAGCAGCACGAAGATGATGACCATCAGCAGCGTGGAGAGCGCGTCCACGTAACCGGGCCACGGGTTGAGCGCCTCGCTGCCGCCAGAGCGCCGGCGCCGGTTCATGCGCCGTCATGCCGGTGACGGCTCATGCGTGCGGCTGACCCGCTACGCCGGCGATGGTGCGGGTCAGCACGCGGATGTCGTTGCGCAGCTCGGACGTGCTCTGGGAGCGGCCGCGCTCCAGCTCGCCGACCAGGCGGCCCAGGGCGCCCTCGATGTTGCGCAGATGGCCGCGCGCCGCCTCGTCGCCACCGCGGTCACCCAGGCGCTGCAACGCCGGGCCGAGCGAGGCCTGCGCCTCGGCGATCCGCAGCATGAGCTGCTGGTTGCTGCGCATGGTGTCCGACAGCTGGCCGATGCGTTCGGTGAGCAGCACGATGGCGCCATTGGCCTGCACCCGGCCGTCCTCGCCGCGGACCAGGATGCGCTGCAAATTCTCCATGTTCTCCGCCGTCTGCTCCAGCAGCGCCTGCACGTAAACGGGGACGGACGCCTCCCCTTCCCCGCCCAGCACGCCGGAGGAGAGCCGGGTCAGCCCGGCCAGCCATTCCTCCAGCTCGTTGAAGAACCGGTTTTGCGCTTGGCCGGCGGTGAGGTCGAGGAACCCCAGCACCAACGCGCCGGACAGGCCGAACATGGATGAGGAGAACGCCGTGCTCATGCCCTGCAATGGCCGGGACAGGCCGCTTTTTAACTGGTCGAACAGCACGTTCACGTCGCCCGCGCCGACCGACATGCCGTTGATGACCCCCGCCACGGCGCCGACCGTCAGCAGCAGGCCCCAGAACGTGCCGAGCAGGCCGAGGAAGATCAGCAGCCCCGTCATGTAGCGGGACAGCTCGCGGCTCTCGTCCAGCCGGCTGGACAGGCTGTCCAGCAGCGAGCGCATGACAGGGGCGGAGATGGTGAACCGGTCAGGGCCGCCGCCCTGTCGGCCCTCGGAGGATCGGGACGCCAGCATGGCCGCCATCGGCGCCAGCAGCACGGGCGGCGGCAGGCCGGCCAGGCGGGCGCGGGACTGCTGGAATGTCTCGATCCAGCGCACCTCCGGAGTCAGCCGCAGCACCTGGCCCAGGTTCCAGGCGACGCCAATCAACAGCACCACCAGGATCAGCGAATTCAGCAGCGGATTGCTGCTGAACGCTACCAGCAAAGCCCCGGACAGCGCCGCGGCCACGGCCATGACCGCTATCAGGAACACCACCATGCGGCCAAGATAATTGGCAGGCCGGGTCATCTCAGGGCGATGGGGCGGGGGCGACGCCGGCTTGCGTCACGTCCACGCGGTCGGGCGGCCCATCGGACGAGATGGCGCCCAGCGCCCTGGGATAGATGCGGGTGGAGGCGATCCCCTCGCTGATCAGCACCGCCCGTGCCGCCAGCGCCCGGGACAAGGACAGGCGGCGCGGCGTGGACGGATCATCCGGCGTGCCCTCGGCGTAGGCGTAAACGTTCAGGTCGGCGTTCGGATCGGCTTTCACCGTCCGAGCCAGAGCGCGTAGGGCAGCCTCGGTTCTCGGGTTGAGGTCCGCCTTGCCAGCGCCGAAGGTGATGCGCAGGCCGCCCGGCAGAACGGACGCATCCCCGGCAGCATCCGGCATCGCGGGGACCGGGGGTGGGGGGGGCGGGGCCATCGCCGGCTCCGGCGAGGGTGGCAGGACTGCGACCGGGGGCGCAGCAGGAGCCACGGTCACCGGGCGAGGCCTGGGTTTGAGGGATTGTGGACTGACCCGGGCTGCCGGGTGTTGAACTCGGGCGGCGGGTGGACGGGGCGTTGGCCGCTTGACCGGGGCGGGGGGGGACACGGGCGCCGGCGCGGCGGGGGCCAATTGATCAAGCGCGCCGGGGTTGACGCTGACCTGTGCCAAGGCAGCAACGGGCAGCAGCATGGCAAGCGGGAACAGAATTCGGATCACGTGAGCAACGTAGCTTGCGCGGCCCGCGCAGCCAACGCCCTAAGCGGCGCGCGCGGCCGCGATACCTTCAGCAACCACTTCCAGCAGCTTGGGATGCAGGTGCGGGTTGGCGGCCACCATATCGACGCCGGCCACGTCCATCACTGGGTCGCCACCGGCCGAATCGGTGGCGTAGCCGCCAGCTTCCCGCACGATCAGCATCCCCGCCGCCACGTCCCACGGCTTCGGCCCGAGTTCCCAGTAGCCATCGTACCGGCCAGCCGCGACCCAGGCGAGGTCGAGTGCCGCCGCGCCGAACCGCCGCACGCCGGCCACCATCGGCATCAGCGTGCCGAGGGTGCGGGCAAAGGCCAACCTGCGGCCCGCAGGAACGGAGGCGAACGGGATGCCGGTGGCCAGCAACGCGTCCTTGATCTCGCGCCGCCCGGACACGCGCAACCGCCGCTCGTTGAGGAAGGCGCCCACGCCCTTCTCGGCCCAGAACATCTCGTCGTTCACCGGATTGTAGATGCACCCGGCGACGATCTCGCTGACCACATCGTTCCGCCGCTCCAGCGCCACGCTGATGCACCAATGCGGCACGCCGTGCAGGTAGTTTGTGGTGCCGTCCAACGGGTCAACGATCCAGCGCCAGGACCAGTTTGGGCTGCCGACCGATCCGCCTTCCTCAAGCAGGAAGGCGTAGCCCGGGCGGGCGCGCTCCAGCTCGGTGCGGATCGTCTGCTCGGAGCGCAGGTCGGCCTGGCTGACGAAGTCGCCGGGGCCTTTCACGCTGACCTGCAGCTGCTCGACCTCGGCAAAGTCCCGCACGAGGCGGCGGGACGCCTTTTGCACGGCGTTCTGCATCACCGTCATGTGTGGGGAGAGCTGGAGGGCCATCAGCCTTTCGAACGCTCCACGTAGCTGCCGTCCTCGGTCTTGACCACGATGCGCTCGCCCGATTCGATGAACGGCGGCACCAGCGTCTTGACGCCGTTCGAGAGCTTGGCCGGCTTGTAGGAGCTGGCGGCGGTCTGCCCCTTCACCACAGGGTCGGCCTCCTCCACCGTCAGGATCACGGTGGCGGGCAGGTGGATGCCCACCGGGTCGCCCTCCACGGTATCGACCTCCACTTTCATGTTGTCTTGCAGGAAGGCCACCTGGTCACCCAGGATTTCCGCCGGGATCATGGCTTGGTCGAAGGTTTCAGGATCCATCAGCACCAGGTTGTCGCCGTCGGTGTAGGAGTAGGTGTAGTCCTTGGTGTCGGTCATCAGCCGCTCGACCGTGTCGGCGGTGCGCCAGCGCTCGTTGGTCTTGTTGCCGGTCTTCATGTTGCGCATCTCGACCTGGATGAACGCGCCGCCCTTGCCCGGCGTGATGATCTGCTGCTTCAGCACCGTCCAGCGGTTGCCTTCGTGCTCGATCACCTGGCCGGCGCGGATCAGGTTGGCCTGCTGCTTCATGGTTCGTCGGGCTTTCGCGCGGGATGGGAGGGGCGGAGGTCTAGCCCGGGGCGTCCGCCGCAGCAAGCGCGTGGGCGTGCCCCGCCGGGTCCCGAACAACGTCGCCGTCCAGGTAATCCGGCCCGATCGGCACCTTGCCGGCACCGCCGGGGATGTCCAGCACGTAGGTTGGCCAGGCCAGCCCGGTGACCCGGCCACGCAACGTCTCCAGCAGCGCGCGCCCTTCCGCGACCGGCACGTGGAAGCGCGCGGTGCCCGGCGCCGGGTCGAGCTGGTGCAGGTAGTAGGGCTTCACCCGGGCGGCCAGCATGGCGCGGAACAGGGCTTCCAAGGCGTCCGTACTGTCGTTCACGCCGCGCAGCAGCACGGATTGACCGAGCAGCGGCACTCCCCGTCGGCTGACGGCGCGCAAGGCAGCTACGGCGTCCGCCGTCAGCTCGCGGGCGTGGTTGGCGTGGACCACCAGCCAGAGCGGCTTGTCCGTCTCCAGCACGGGGGCGAGCGCGTGAAGCAGCCCCGGATCGGCCACCGGCACGCGGCTGTGGATGCGCAGGGTCCGCACGTGCGGCATGGCCCCCAGCGCGTCCAGGATGGCGCGCAGCCGGCGGGGGGAGAGCAGCAGCGGATCGCCGCCGGTCAGGATCACCTCGCTCACCGCCGGGTGCGCCCGCAGCCAGTCCAGCGCCGCGGCCAGTTGCGCGTCCGTCAGCAGGCCGCCGCCGGGGCCGACGTGCTCGCGGCGGAAGCAGAAGCGGCAGTACACCGGGCACACCAGCAGCGGCTTCAGCAGGGCGCGGTCGGCATAGCGGTGCACGATGCCGGGCACGGGGGAGAGCGCGTCGTCGCCGATCGGGTCCGCCAGTTCGTGCGGGGCGGTGTGCAGCTCGTCGCCGTGGGGGATGAACTGGCGGCCGATCGGGTCGTCCGGGTGCGTGATCAGGGCCAGCAGCGCGGGCGGAATTGCGACGGCGTAGCGCTCGCCCACCCGGTCCAGCACGGCGCGGTCCCCCGGGGCGGCCAGTCCGGCCGCGACCAGGCCGGCGGCGTTACGCACTGTTTGTGGCGGGAGGGAGCCATCCGGCATGGTGGCGGCGTGTAGCCCCGGAGCCGCCATGCCGCAACCAAGCTGGCATCCCGACCAGTTCGCCGCCCGCCTGCCCTTCCTGCGCCGCCGCACCCGGCTGGCACAGGCCACCCGCGCCTTCTTCGACGCCCGCGGCTACACGGAGGTGGAGACGCCCTATGCCGTCCCCGTGCCCGGCGAGGAGGTGCACCTGCGCGCCTTCCGCACGGAACGCGTGGGCACGGACGGGGCGCGCACCCCGCTGTGGCTGCACACCAGCCCGGAGTTCGCCATGAAGCAGCTGCTGGTGGCGGGCGCCGGGCCGGTGTTCCAGCTGGCCCGCGTCTGGCGCAATGAGGAGGGCAGCGATACCCACGCCGCCGAGTTCACCATGCTGGAATGGTATCGGCCCGGCGCGACGCTGGGAGACTTGATGGACGAGGTGGAGGCGCTCCTGCGCGCCGTGCTGCCCCCCGCCGTGCGGTGCCGCGGGGTGGACACCTCGCTCGCCGGGTTCGAGCGGCTGACGGTGGCGGAGGCGTTCGCGCGCTGGGCGGGGGCCGACGTGCTGGCCACAGCCGGGGACGCAGCCGCCCTGGCGGCGCAGGCGGGCGCGCGGCTGCGGCCGGGCGAGGACTGGGAGGACCTGTTCTTCCGCCTCATGCTGGAGCGGGTCGAGCCCCACCTCGGCCGCGCCCGCCCCAGCTTCCTCACCCACTGGCCCGCCGCCCAGGCCGCCCTCGCCCGGCGCGACCCGGCGGACCCGCGCGCCGCCCTGCGCTTCGAACTGTTCGTCTGCGGGATGGAGCTGGCCAACGCCTTCGAGGAGCTGACGGACGCCTCCGAGCAGCGCGCCCGCTTCGCCGCCGACCGCGCCCGGCGCGAGCAGCTCCACGGCCCCGGCTGGGGCCTGGACAAAGCCTTCCTGGCCGCGCTGGAGCACGGGATGCCGCCAGGCTGCGGCATCGCGCTGGGCTTCGACCGGCTGGCGATGATCGCGGGCGGTGCGGACCGGATCGACCAGGTGCTGTGGCTGCCATAAGGGGCACACGGCACGGTGATGCCACCAACCCCGGCGCCGCACGCTGAGCGCTTGCGCCACGGTCGTTCCGGCCCGCGCCCGGAGGACCAGGATGCGACGCTTCCCTCTCATAGCGGCAACGCTGCTCGCGGCAAGCGCGCAGGCCCATGCGCAAGCCATCAGCAACAGCGACAAATCCTACCTGCAGGACCAGGCGCAGGGCACCGCTTACGAGCTGGCCATCGCCCGCCTTGCCGACGCAACGTCGGTGCGGCCCGACATCCGGGGCTACGCGCAGATCGTCATCACGGACCATGACGAGCTGGACCGGCGAATGGCCGAACTGGCGCAGGGCACGGGGGTGACCCTGCCGCAGTCGATGAAGGCCAGCGAGGCACCCAACCTGAAGCGGCTGCAAGGGCTGAAGGGCCGCGAGTTCGACCAGGCCTACATCCAGGAAACCAGCCGCATCAACGAGGACGACGAGAAGCAGGACGCCAGGGAAGCCGCTCAAACTCAGGACGCGGCCATGCAGACCTTTGCCAAGAAGCTGCAGGAGACCGATGGGAAACACGCTAGGCTTGGCAGATTGCTGGACGGGCAGGACTGAAGGCTGATTCCTCCGCGGCCTGCCGGGCCAGCCGCTCTGCTTTGCGCCGCCCGTCAGGCGGCCCATCTAGCGAAAACGACTCAGGGAGCCGCCACCATGAAAGCAGACAGCGTTCTCGACACCATCGGCCGGACGCCGCACATCCGCATGGCCCGCCTGTTCCCCGACGCGCAGGTCTGGATCAAGTCCGAGCGCAGCAACCCGGGCGGCTCCATCAAGGACCGGGCGGCACTCGCCATGGTGGAGGCGGCGGAGGCCAGTGGGCAATTGAAGCCCGGCGGCGTGATCATCGAGCCGACCTCGGGCAACACCGGCATCGGCCTGGCCATGGTCGCAGCGGTGAAAGGCTACCCGATCATGCTTGTCATGCCCGACTCGATGTCCGTCGAGCGGCGGCGGCTGATGCAGGCCTATGGCGCGACATTCGACTTGACGCCCCGAGCGCAAGGCATGAAAGGCGCCATCGCACGGGCGCATGAACTGGCGGCCGAAAACCCGGGCGCCTGGATTCCGCAGCAATTTGAGAACTCGGCCAACATCGCCATCCACGTCCGCACTACGGCGGAGGAAATCCTCGCTGATTTCCCGGACGGCATCGACGCCATGATCACCGGCGTCGGCACTGGCGGGCATATCACCGGTTGCGCGGAAGTGATGAAGCGCCGCTGGCCACAGCTCAAGGTATTCGCCGTAGAGCCGTCGCAGTCCCCAGTGATCTCGGGCGGCGATCCGGCGCCGCACCCGATCCAAGGCATCGGCGCCGGGTTCATCCCGGCCAACTTGCACATGGACGTGCTGGACGGGGTGATCCAGGTGGAGGCGGAAGAGGCGCGCGAATGGGGGCGGCGGTCGGCCACGCAAGAGGGCCTGCTGGTCGGCATTTCATCAGGCGCCACGTTGGCGGCCATCGCAAAAAAACTGCCGGAATTGCCAGCAGGCGCGGTGGTGCTGGGGTTCAACTATGACACTGGCGAGCGTTACCTGTCGGTCGCCGAGTATTTCCCCAGTTGACTAGGGAGCCGCACCCTGGCTCGCTGAGCAGTTAGCTTACTCCGCCGTGCAGATGGTCGCGTCAAACCTGGAGATGGTAGAAACTGGCTTGAAGGCCGCAGCGGGTTCCAGCCGACGCCAGGCGCACCAAGCCACTCCGGCCAGGGTGAGGCAGCCAAATGGCGGCAGACCCGTGCCGGCGAGCCAAAACGGCAAGCCGGGCCAGGCCCAGGCCGCCGCGAGCAGCAGCGCCTCGAACGGGCGGAAGCCGGTCTGTAGAGCCATGCTCGCCAGCATCGCGATGCCGACCGCGACGCCTATTGAGTCGTAAGAATAGGCATAGGGTGTAGCCAGCAACGCCAATGCCGAGGTCAGGGCAGTCCTGGCTTTCGGGTCGGCGCCCGGCTTGCGCCATGCTTGCCAAGCCAGCGACGCGCATCCTGCCAGCACGACACCCTGCACGGCATAAGCTAGGGAGAGAGTCGCTCCCAGCCAGCGGGCAAGGATGAACGGCGTAGCCATCATATTCTGATAGGTTCCTTCGAATGGGCGTTCGAGGATCGTGGCCGTCACGTAGTGGCGCACGTCCGTCAGGAACCACTCCCAGGTCTCGGGGCCGAACGCCAGCGCACTCGCGGCGATCACCGCCGCTGCGGTGCCTGCGGCGACAACTGCCGTCCGCCAAGCACCGAAGGCGGCCAGGCAGAGCGGCACCAGCAGCCCCAGATGCGGCTTCATGGTGAGCAGCCCAAACGATAGGCCGGCCATAACCGAGCTACGCCCGACCAGCAGCAGGCCGCCCTCCAGCAAGGAAGCCGTGATGGCGCCGTTCTGCCCGGCTAGCACATTCTCGATCACCGCCGGACTGCACAGCACAGCCACGCAGGTCAGCCACGGCAGCTGGCACCGCCGCAAGACGGCCATTAGCAGCGTCACGGAACCAGCCACCCAAACGATGAAGCCGGGTATGAGGGGCAAAGCGGCTAGCGGCACTGCCAGGAACACCGCACTCGGGGGATAGCACCACGTGTGCACCTGTAGGCCACCACCAAACAGGCGCGCCAGCCAGCGATCGTACTGGGCGGGGTGGAACAGGGTGCTAAAATCCCCCACCATGGCCAGCTTCCCGCCGGCCCACACGTTGAGGTAATCCCTTACGGCGATCACGTCCCACGGCGCTGGAAGCGGGTAACGCGGCATCACGCCCCAGGTGAGCACGCCCAAGGCGAGCCCTGGCACGGCGCAGACCAGCACGAACAGCGTGAGGACCCGGCGAGGGTTGTCTAGGGCTAGCGTCATGACGCCTGAACGGTAACCCGAACTGGTTAAACCCTGGCTAACCCCAGCCTAGACCGTCAAACAACGGTCCGCCCATGACAATGCTTGAACTTCTTGCCCGAACCGCAGGGGCATGGCGCGTTGCGCGAGACGTTGCGCCAGGTCGCCGGGTCGTCGGACATCGCTATGGTGTCCCGCGCCGGGAGAGTCAGCACCTCGGCCGGCTCGGCGGATGCCATGGTGAAAGCGGGCGCCTCCAGCACCGCCTCCGGATGATTCTCATACATCATCGCCGGCAACGGCGGCGGTTGGGGCGGCTCGGCCTGCAGCTGCAAGCCGGATACAGTCGCGGTCACGCGCTGCTTCAGGTCGTCCAGCATGGAATTGAACAGCGCGAACGCCTCGCTTTTATACTCGTTCAGCGGGTCCCGCTGGCCGTAGGAGCGCAGGTGAATACCCTGGCGCAACTGGTCCAGCACCAACAGGTGCTCCTTCCAGACCGAATCCAAGGTCTGCAGCAGCACGGACTTCTCGACGAAGCGCATCAGGTCTGGACCAAACTGCGCAGTTTTCGCGGCTATTTGCCCCTCCGCGGCCGAGAGGATGCGCTGGCGGACCGCGTCCTCGTCTATGCCGTCCTCCGCGGCCCACTCGGCCACCGGCGCATCCATGTCCAGCAGACGGCGGCAGTCTTCCGCCAGCCCGACGGCTTCCCATTGCTCGCTGAACGCCTTGGCCGGGATGCGCCGGGTCACGAGGGCGTCGATCACCTCGGCGCGCATGTCCGCGATGGTCTCAGCCACGTCCTCGGCGAGCATGAACTCCCGGCGCTGGCCATAGACCTCCTTGCGCTGGCTGTTCATCACGTCGTCGTACTTTAGCACATTCTTGCGGGTGTCGAAGTTGCGCGCCTCGACCTTCTTCTGCGCTTTTTCCAAGGCCCGGTTAATCCAGGGGTGGATAATAGCCTCGCCGGGCTTGAGCCCCAGCTTCTGCAGCATCCCGCCCATCCGGTCAGACCCGAAAATGCGCATCAGGTCGTCCTCCAGGCTGAGGAAGAAGCGGCTGGCGCCGGGGTCGCCCTGGCGGCCGGAACGTCCGCGCAACTGGTTGTCGATGCGGCGGCTCTCGTGCCGCTCGGTGCCAATCACCATCAGTCCGCCGGCGGCCTTCACCACCTCATGCGCGGCGGCAACCTCGGCCGTAATGGCCGCCTGGCGCGCCTCCCGCTCTGCATCCTCCAGCCCCTCCAGCTCCAGCTTGAGCCGCATGTCCAGGTTGCCGCCGAGCTTGATGTCGGTGCCGCGCCCGGCCATGTTGGTGGCGATGGTGATGGCGCCGGGTGCGCCCGCCTGGCTGACAATGCGCGCTTCCTGCTCGTGGAAGCGGGCATTCAGCACGGCGTGGGGCACTTGCTTGTGCGTCAGCAACTCGCTGATGATCTCGCTTTTCTCGATTGAAGTGGTGCCCACCAGCACCGGCTGGTTGCGCGCTCGCGCCTCGGCGATCAGGGTGGCAACCGCCTCGTACTTCTCGGCCGCCGAGCGATACACCTCGTCGTCGCTGTCCGCGCGGGTGACGGGCACGTTGGTAGGAATTTCCACCACGTCCAGCTTGTAAATCTCGGCAAACTCGTCCGCCTCCGTCAGCGCCGTGCCTGTCATGCCGGACAGCTTGGGATAGAGTCGGAAATAGTTCTGGAAGGTAATGGAGGCGAGCGTCTGGTTTTCGGCCTGGACGGTGACGTCCTCCTTGGCTTCCAGCGCCTGATGCAGCCCGTCCGAGTAGCGCCGGCCTTCCATCTTGCGGCCGGTGAACTCGTCGATGATGACGACCTTGTCCGCCTGCACGATGTAGTCCACGTCCCGCGCGAACAACGTGTGCGAGCGCAGACTCTGCTGCACGTGGTGCACCACCGTCACGTTGAAGATGTCATAAAGCGTGCCTTCCTTCAGCACTCCCGCCTCGCGCAGCAGCGCCTCCACCCGCTCCGTG
Source organism: uncultured Acetobacteraceae bacterium (assembly GCA_964244655.1). Lineage (GTDB taxonomy): Bacteria > Pseudomonadota > Alphaproteobacteria > Acetobacterales > Acetobacteraceae > LMUY01. The sequence continues at coordinate 15,137 of CAXTJU010000018.1, forward strand.
CCGGCTTCCGTCATGGTGACGGTCTTGAACTTTTCCTCCTTCTCGTAGGTTTCCGGGTCCCGCACGAGGTCCCGCACCACGGCGTTGACCTGGCGGTACAGGTCCGAGCTGTCCTCCGCCGGGCCGCTGATGATCAGCGGCGTGCGCGCCTCGTCGATCAGGATGCTGTCCACCTCGTCCACGATCGCGTAGGCGAACGGGCGCTGGGACATGTCCTCCAGGCGGTACTTCATATTATCGCGCAGGTAGTCGAAGCCGAATTCGTTGTTGGTGCCGTAGGTGATGTCCGCGCCGTAGGCGGCGCGGCGCTGCTGGTCGTCCAGGCCGTGGACGATGATGCCGGTGCTGAGGCCCAGGAAGCCGTAGAGCTGACCCATCCACTCCGCGTCGCGCCGCGCCAGGTAGTCGTTGACGGTGACGACGTGAACGCCGCGGGCCGGCAACGCGTTCAGGTACACAGGCAGCGTCGCCACCAAGGTCTTGCCCTCGCCGGTCTTCATCTCGGCGATCTTGCCGTCGTGCAGCACCATGCCGCCGACCATCTGCACGTCGAAGTGCCGCATCCCCAGCACCCGGCGGGCCGCCTCCCGCACGGTGGCGAACGCCTCGGGCAGCAACTGGTCCAGCGTAGCGCCCTCGGCCAAGCGCCGGCGGAACTCCGCGGTCTTGCCCTGCAGCGCCTCGTCATCCAGCGCCTGCATCACGGGCTCGTGGGCATTGATCTCCGGCACCCGGCGCTGGTAGCCCTTGAGGGATCGGTCGTTGGCGTTGCCGAAGATGCTGCGGGCGAGGCTGGCGAACATGGGATTTCCGGTGTCGGTCGGGAGCGCCTTGAAATAGGTGGGAGGCTCGCCCCGGTCAACGCGGGCCGGTGCTTGCCTGTTACCATCGCGTCACCCGCCGGGAACTTGGCGGGCCAGCCATCTTCGGCCATAACCGTGCGGCCCTGGACCGAGGTCTCCCATGCGCCTGTCGCTTGCCGTCGCGGCCGCCTTGCTGTGCGCGCCTGCCCTGCCATCCGCTGTCATGGCGCAGCCAGCGACGCCGGCCGCACCCGCTGTCCCGCCGGCCGCTGCGCCCCATGCGGACCCTGTCGTGGCCATCGTGGCCGGTCGCCAGCTGCATCTGAGCGACGTGTCCGAGGCAGCGCAGAGCTTGCCGGACGAGGTGCGCTCCATGCCGCCGCAGGTGCTGTATCCGATGCTGCTGGACCAGATGGTGGACCGCGAGGCGCTCGTGGTGCTGGCGGACAAGGAGGGCCTGGGCAAGGACCCGGCAGTCGAGCGCGCCGTGGAGCGGGCCAAGGACACGGTGCTGCAGAACGCCATCCTGAGCCGCGACATTGGCCCTACAGTCACGGACGCCTCGCTGCACGCGAAGTACGACGCGGAGGTTGCCAACAAGCCCGGCGAGGACGAGGTCCATGCCCGCCACATCCTGGTCAACAGCGAGGACGAGGCGAAGAAGATCATCGAGCAGCTGAACCATGGCGCGGACTTCGCCGGACTGGCCAAGAAGGACAGCAAGGACCCGGCGGCGCAGAACGGCGGCGATCTCGGTTTCTTCAAGAAGGCCGACATGGTGCCGGAGTTCGCCACCGTCGCCTTCGCGTTGCAGCCCGGGCAGGTCACGCAGACGCCGGTGCACACGCAGTTCGGCTGGCACGTCATCAAGGTCGATGAGCACCGCGTGGCCCCGCCGCCCAGCTTCGACCAGTCCAAGGAGGAACTGCGGCAGCAGATCATCCAGGCCGGCGTGCGGCAGGAGCTGGACAAGGCCAAGCAGGGCCTGACGATCGAGAAGTTCAACATGGACGGCACGCCGATGACGGCCGGGGCCAACCCTGCTGACCCGACGGCCACCCCCACCACCGATCTGCCACCCGCCCCCGGCGCCACGCCCGCGGTTCCCAAATAGCCGTGGCGCTGCCTGCTTCGCCGCTCGCGGTGCTGCTGCCAGACCTGGCTCCGCTCGGCGGAGTGCGGCTAGCAGCAGCAGCAGCGGGCATCCGCTACCAGGGGCGGACGGACCTGGTGATGGTGGAGCTGGCACCGGGCACGGCCGTGGCCGGCGTGTTCACCAGCAACAAATGCCCCGGTGCCCCGGTAGATTGGTGTCGCCACGCGCTGGCTGGCGGCCAGGCGCGCGGTCTGGTGGTCAATGCAGGAAACGCCAACGTGTTTACCGGCGCGCACGGGCGGGAGACGGTGCAGGCTACCGCCGACGCGGCCGCCGCCCTGCTCGGCTGCCCGGCGGCGGAGGTGTTCCTCGCCAGCACGGGCGTGATCGGCCAGCAACTGCCGCATGAGCGCATCACGGCGGCGCTGCCGGGCCTGCACGCCAACCTGTCGCCGGACGGCTGGGAAGCCGCGGCACGGGGCATCATGACGACCGACACCTTCCCGAAAGCGTCCGTCCGAACCGCCGACATCGGCGGCAAGCCGGTGCGGGTCACCGGCTTCGCCAAGGGCAGCGGCATGGTGGCCCCTGACATGGCAACGATGCTGTGCTTCGTGTTCACCGACGCGGCCATCTCCGCCGACGCGTTGCAGGCCCTGCTGGCGGCCGGCGCCGAGCGCAGCTTCAACCGCACCACCGTGGACAGCGACACCTCCACCAGCGACACGCTGCTGCTGTTCGCCACGGGGGCCGCCGGCAATCCTGCAGCAGACCTTGCCGGGTTCGCTGAGGCGCTGGACGCCGTGCTGCTGGACTTGGCGCTGCAAGTGGTGCGCGACGGCGAGGGCGCGCAGAAGCTGGTCCGCATCGACGTGACGGGCGCAGTGGACGACGGCTCGGCCAAGCGGGTCGGCATGGCCATCGCCAACTCCCCCCTGGTCAAGACCGCCATCGCCGGGGAGGACGCGAACTGGGGCCGCATCGTCATGGCAGTGGGCAAGGCGGGCGAGCCGGCGGACCGGGACCGGCTCTCGGTGGGCGTCGGCGGCACTTGGATGGCGCGCGAGGGCGCGGTGGTGCCGGGCTACGACGAAGCGCCGGTGGTGGCGCACATGGCAGGCCGCGAGATCGCGGTGGCTGTCGATCTCGGCCTCGGCGACGGCCACGCGACGGTTTGGACCTGCGACCTGACGCACGGCTACATCGACATCAACGGCTCCTACCGCAGCTGAGCGGCATGCCCGCCTGCGCCGTCTGCGGCACCGCCGCACCCTCCCCGTTCCGCGCGCCGTCGGCTGAGGGCGCGCCCGACCTGGACGGCCGCCCCGGCGAGCCGACCCGCTCCACCCTCCGGCGCTGGGTGCTGCGCTGCCGCGGCTGCGGCGCCTGCGCGCCTGACCTGACCACCCTGCCGCCGGCTGCCAGGGAGACCGTGCGCAGCCCCGCGTACCACGCCCATCGCTCGCCATTCCTGCGTTGGGCCGCCCTGGCGGCGGGCACGCCGGACGAAGCGGAGGCGCTACTGCAAGCCGCGTGGGAGGCAGAGGACACGGGCGCGGACGCCAGCGCGCTGCGCCGCCGCGCCGCCGCACTCTGGCCCACCCCAACGGACACCGAAGCGGCCCTGCGCCTGGCAGACATCCAGCGCCGCGCCGGCCTGCTGGCGGAATCGGTCGCCACCCTGGACGCCTGGCCGGAGGGGGACGAAGGCAGCGCCCGCATCGCCGCCTTCGAACGCGCCCGGGTGGCCGCGGGCGACATGGGGCGACACCTGCTGAGCAGCGCCCTACGCCCGCCCGCCCGCACTCCCCACGTGATCCACGGCAAGCGGGCCGCAGGCAGCTTCTGGGGGCGGCTGCTCGGAGGGGCCTCGTGACCCTGGACGATGCGATCGCCGCCTTCGCGGCGGCCGACGAGTTCCCCGCGCCCCAGATGCAATGGGCGCTGGATGAATGGCCGCTGGCGGGGCCGCGCTGCCGCGCCCTGCTGCACGGCTACGTCCAAGGCCGCGATCAGTCGGAGCGCACCGAGCGGGCGCTGTTCGTCATCGTCCACCTGCTCGCAGAACGCGCCGACACCGCCAGCTTCCCCGACCTGTGCGCGCTCATGCAGGACACCGAGCGGTCGGACCTGGTGCTCGGCGACCAGATCGCAGCGTCCGGCGCGGCCCTGCTCATAAGCACCTTCGACGGCGACCCGGCGCCGCTGCTCCGCCTGGCCGAGGACCCCACGGCGGACCCCGGCCTCCGCGGCGACGCGTTGCTGGTGCTCGGCTATCTCTCGCGCACCGGCAAGCTGCCGGAAGCCGCGGCATACGACATCCTTGCCCGCCTGCCGGCGCGGTTGACGCCGCGGGAACCGCATTTTGTCTGGTTTGGCTGGGCGCGGACCGTGGCCGCACTCGGGTTCGCTGGGCTGGCGGGCGAGGCGGAAGCGGTCTTCTCACAAGGCCTGGTCGATCCCCAGCTGATGACGCTGGCTGATTTCTGGGCCGACCTGCGCGAGGCCCGCGAGCAGCCCGGAGCGATGCCCGACCATCTCTGGGACGGCTTGGGGCCGGTCGGCAGCGCGATCGACTGGCTGGACGCGCCGGAGCAGCAGGATGCGCCGCCGGAGCTGCCGGAGCCGGTCCGCAACCCGCTGCGCAACGTCGGCCGCAACGACCCGTGCCCATGCGGCAGCGGCCAGAAATACAAAAAATGCTGCCTGCCGGCGTGAGCGGCCGCATCGTCTTCGCCGACCAGCTGCGCGGCCTGGCGGCGCTGTGCGTCGCCTACTCCCACTTGGTGGGCGTGTTCTGGGCGGTGCCGGACCTCGTGAGCGGCCTCACCGGCGCACCGGTGCAGCCGGGGGGGATCGGCCGCTTCGCCTCCTGGGTCGTGACCCCGTGGTTCAACGGCGGCCCGTTCGGCGTCGGGCTGTTCTTCCTCATCAGCGGCCTGGTCATCCCGCTCTCGCTGGGCCCGCATGGCCGCGGCCGGTTCCTGCTCGCCCGCGCGCTGCGCATCTACCCGGTTTACCTGGCCGCCATGGCGCTGGAGGTGGCCGCGCTCATGGCCAGCCGCGCCTGGTGGGGCCGCCCGGTGTGGATCGACCCGGCGACCCTGTGGGGCAACGCGCTGCTCATCGCAAACTATGCCGGGCTGCCGGCCTTCGACATGGTGAACTGGACGCTGTGCATCGAGGTGAAGTTCTATCTGCTGATGGCCCTGCTCGCCGCCCCCGTGCTGCGCGGCAGCGCGCGCGTGCTGGCCGCCACCGCACTGGGCCTGACCGCCGCCAGCATGGCCGCGGCCTGGGCCTTGCCGCCCGGCGGCCCGGCGCTGGTCTCCTTCGGCGTCGAGTCGTCCTACCTGGTCTATATGCTGTGCGGGGTGCTGTTCAGCTTCCACCTGCGCGGGCAGCTCGGGCCGGGGAGGCTGGCGGCCGGCGTCGGCGGGCTGACCGGCTTGTTCCTGCTGTCATGGTACGAGGGCGGCGCTGCGGGGCGTTACGGCTTCCAGTACAACACCGTAAACTATCTCTACGCGCTGGCGCTGTTCGCGGCGCTTTACGGGCTGCGCTACCGAATCCGCCCGTTCTGGCTGCTCGATGCGATGGCGCGGGTCAGCTACCCGTTTTATCTCATCCATGTCTTAGTCGGCTTCACGCTGCTGCGGCTGCTCACCGTCGGGTTCGGCCTGAGCTACGGCTTGGCGCTGGCCGGCACGCTGGCCTTGCTGCTGCTGCTTGCCACCCTGCTGCACCTCGGGCTGGAGCGGTGGACGATCCGCGCCGGGCACCGCCTGCGCCGTCGCCCGGCAGCTGCTGGAGTCCCGCCGCAAGAGCGCGTGCCCGCTCCCGGCTAGCCGTCCCGCGCCGTCACCATGCGGCCGGACAGGGCCTGCCCGCCGAACAGGTGGACATGGAAGTGCGGCACCTCCTGCCCCCCGTCGAAGCCCATGTTGGCCAGGGCGCGGTAGCCCGCCTCCTCCAGCCCCAACTGCCGCGCCGCAGCACCGACCGCGCGGAAGAAGCCCGCCACCTCCGCATCCGTCGCGTCCCGAGTGAAGTCGGCCAGCGACACGTAGCGCCCGCGCGGCACCACCAGCACGTGCACCGCCGCCTGCGGCGCGATGTCATGGAACGCCACCGCCCATTCGTCCTCATAGACCCGGCGCGACGGGATTTCCCCCCGCAGCAGCCGAGCGAAGATGTTGGCGTCGTCGTAGGCGCCAAGGCCGCTCACTGGCATGGCATCGCACTCCGTCAAGGGATTTTGCGCGTCTCGATGCTGGCAAGCATCGGACGGGCCGCCTTCTCCACTACGCCGGAGACGCCTTCGCGCCGCTCCAGCTCGGCCCAGACCGTGGCGGGCTCCACGCCCGACGCCACCCACAGCACCAGCAGGTGGTAAAGCACGTCGGCACTCTCGGCCACCAGCGCCTGCGGATTGCCGGCGACAGCCTCGATCAGGCACTCGACCGCTTCCTCGCCGAACTTCTGCGCCACCTTGGCCGTGCCGCGGGACAGCAGGCGAGCGGAGTGGCTGAGCGCCGGGTCCGCGCCGCGGCGTTGCAGGATGACGGACCACAGCCGGTCGAGCACGGCGGCGCCAGGATCGGCGTCCAAGGTTGTCAGCGCTGGCTTGCGGACCGGCCGGGTCTTTGTCGCCTTCTTGGCCATTGTCTCAGGCCACCTCGCGGGCGCGGCGCACCGGCAGCCCCGCGGCGGCCAGCGCATCCTTCACCTGCGGGATGCTGAAGATGCCGAAATGGAACACGGAGGCCGCCAGCAGCCCCGAGGCGCCCGCCTCCGCGCCCTCCACGAAATGCTGCAGCGAGCCGACCCCGCCAGACGCCACCACCGGCACGCGCACGGCGGCGCAGGCGGCGCGCAGCAGCCCGGCATCGAACCCGGCACCCGTGCCATCCCGGTCCATGCTGGTCAGCAGGATTTCGCCCGCGCCCAGGCTGGCCGCCTGCCGGCACCACTGCACCGCGTCCATTCCCGTGGGCCGGCGGCCGCCATGGGTGAACACCTCCCACCGGCCCGGCCCTGCCGCGCGGGCATCGACCGCCACCACCACGCACTGGCTGCCGAACTTCTCCGCCGCCTCAGCAATCAGGCCAGGGCGGGCGATCGGCGCCGAATTCATGCTGCACTTGTCCGCCCCAGCCAGCAGCAGCCGCCGCATGTCCGCCGTCGAGCGCACGCCGCCGCCCACCGTGAGCGGCAGGAACACCCGCGCTGCCGTGCGGCTGACCACGTCATAGATCGTGTCGCGGTTCTCATGGCTGGCGGTGATGTCGAGGAAGGTCAGCTCGTCCGCGCCGGCCGCGTCGTACACGGCGGCCTGCTCCACCGGGTCCCCGGCGTCGCGCAGGGCGATGAAGTTTACGCCCTTCACCACCCGGCCGTCCTTCACGTCCAGGCAGGGGATAACTCGCAGTTTCAGCATCGGCCGTTTTGGCCACATCATTACAGTGCGCGCAAGCGCGCTGTCAGGCGAGCACGTCGCCGGCCAGCAAGGCCCGCCGCTCGCCATCCACGTCCAGCAGCAGCGCCCCGTCCGTCCGCAGCCCAGCGAATTGGCCGGCCAGGAACGTGCCTCCCTGCCGTACGCGCAACGGCGCACCCGGCGCGGGTCCACGGGTCCGCCAGCGGTCCAGCACGCCGCCGAACCCCTCGGCCTGCCAGGCCGCCCAGCCCTGCTCCAGCTGCTCCATCATCGCCATCAGCAGCTCCTCCGGTCCGGCGAGGCAGCCGAGCGCCGCCAGGCTCGTGACAGGATAGGGCATGTCCGGCGGCGCGTGGCGCACGTTGGCGCCGATCCCCGCCAGCACGGCGCCATCCTCCAGCCGCTCCAGCAGGATGCCGGCCAGCTTGGCCCCGGCGCGCAGCACGTCGTTGGGCCATTTCAGCGCCGTGCCTGGCCCAGCCAGCCGGTCCACCGCCTCCGCGGCCGCGAGCGCCACGACGAAGCCCAGCTGCGGCGCCTGCTGCGGGCCGCCCCCTGGCCGCAGCACGACGGTCGCGTGCAGGTTGCCCAGTGGGCTGGCCCAGGCCCGCCCGCTACGCCCGCGCCCGGCACGTTGGGTGTCGGCGCTGACGACCGTGCCGTGCGCCGCTCCCGCGTCCGCCAGCGCGCGCGCCTCGTCCATGGTGGAGCCGACCGCGCCCAGCCGCCGCCAAGTCGCCACCCAGCTCAACGGCCGGGCGCCGCGCACGCGCTGCACACGCCATCCGCCTCCACGATGGACCCCACCATGCTGAAGCCGTGGGCGGAGGCGGCGCGCTGCAAGGACAAGCCGATTGCAGGGTCGCTCAGCTCCTCCACGCCGCCGCAAGTGCGGCAGACCAGGAACTGGACAGCGTGATGGTGGGCGCTGCCGCCCGGCTCCGCCCCGTGGACGCACCCGACGAAGGCGGACAGGCGCTCGACCTTGTGGATCAGCCCTTGGTCGAGCAGGAAATCCAGCGCGCGATAGATGGTGGGCGGGGCCGCGCCCTTGTGCCGGGTGCGAAGGCGTTCGAGCAGGTCGTAGGCGCCAGCTGGCTTGGGACTGTCCAGCACCAGGCCCAGCACCTGGCGGCGCAGCCCGGTCAGCCGCGTGCCGCGGCCGGAGCAGATGGCCTCCGCTTGCGACAGCAGGCCGGCCGTTCGGGGTGTAAATGTTCCTTCGTCCAAACGCCGCCCCCTACCCTGCGCGGTTCTAGCTGCAGCGCCCGGGCGCTGCCAGTGCTGGACATGGGAAGAATTAAGTTATAACATAACATAGTTCGGGACTGTCCCGGTCGGAAGCGTGACATGGGCAAAGCCTGGGGCCAAGTCTGGGGCAGGATCTGGGGATTGTCGGCGCTGCTCGCGGCACCGTGCGCTTGCGCGCAGCCGCGCATCGTCGCTGCGGAGAACTTCTATGGCGACGTGGCGCAGCAGATCGCCGGCCCAGGGACGCCGGTGACGAGCATCCTAAGTAACCCGGACGAAGACCCGCACTTGTTCGAGGCCAGCCCCTCCGTCGCCCGGGCGATCTCGGATGCCGCCATCGTCGTCTGCAACGGCGCGGGCTACGACCCCTGGGTAACGAAGCTGCTGGGCGTATCGAGCCCGGCCGGCCGCCGCGTGATCGTGGTGGCGGAGCTGCTGCACCGGTCGCCTGGCAGCAACCCCCATGTCTGGTACGACCCGGCGGCCATGCCCGCCTATGCCCGGGCGCTGGCGGTGCAGCTCGCGGCGGCGGACCCGGCGCACGGGGCGGAGTACGACGCCCGGCTGCAGGGCTTCCTCCGGTCGCTGGAGCCGCTCGATGCCCACGTGGCGGCGTTGCGGCAACGCTACGCCGGCGCCCCCGTCACCGCGACGGAACCCGTGTTCGGCGACATGGCGGACGCTCTCGGGCTGGCCATGCGCAACGAGCGGTTCCAGTTGGCGGTGATGAACGACACCGAGCCTGCGGCGTCCGACGTAGCGGCCATGGAGGCGGATGTGCGGCAGCGCCGGGTCAGGCTGCTGCTTTACAACAGCCAGGCCACCGACGTCGCGGCCAAGCGGCTGCTGCTGCTGGCGCAGACGGCGGGCGTGCCGGTCGTGGGCGTCACGGAGACGGAGCCGGCCGGCCTGAGCTACCAGGCATGGATGGCGGCGCAGCTCGACTCGGTGGCCAAGGCGCTGGCGTCCAACCCGTGACCGCGCGCCGTTGAGCGCGGTCGCCTTCGAGTCCGTGGACCTGGCGATCGGGGGGCGGACGGTGCTGCGGCAGGCGAGCTTCGCCGTCGCGGCCGGCGAGTTCATCGGGGTGCTGGGGCCGAACGGGGCGGGCAAGACCACCCTGATGCGGGCGATGCTGGGCCTGGTGCGGCCGTCCGCCGGGCAGGTTTGGGTGGCCGGGCGCGCCGTGCGCCGGGGCAACCCCGCGATCGGCTACATGCCGCAGGTCCGCGGCACGGCGGCACCCCGGATCAGCGGCCAGGACTTCGTGCTGGCGGCGGCCGGCGGCCAGCGATGGGGCCTGCCCATGCCGGATGCGGCGGCGCGGGCGGACGTGGCGCGCGTGCTCGGCCTGGTGGACGCGGCAGCGCTGGCCCGGCGTCCGCTGGCGGAACTCTCCGGCGGCGAGCGGCAGCGGCTGCTGCTGGCGCAGGCGCTGCTGGGCCGGCCCTCCCTGCTGCTGCTGGACGAGCCGCTGGCCAACCTGGACCCGCGGCACGGCGCCGGCGTGGTGGCGCTGGTGCGGCGGCTGCAACGCCAGTTAGGGCTGACGGTGCTGTTCAGCGCGCACGACCTGAACCCCCTGCTGGGCACGCTGGACCGCGTGCTCACCCTGGGCGGCGGGCAGGCGGCGCTGGGCACGCCAGACGATATGATCACCGCGCCCGTGCTGTCCCGGCTGTACGGCGCGCCGATGGACGTGGTGCGGGCCGCGGGCCGTATGTTCGTGGTAGCGGCACCGCCCAGTGCTTGACTACGAGTTCATGCGCAACGCCTTCGCCGCCGCCGCGGTGGTGGCGCTGGTGGCGGGGCTGGTCGGCTCCTTCCTGGTGCTGCGCGGCCAGACCTTCGCGGGCCACGCCCTGGCCCATGTCGGCTTTACCGGCGCCACCGGCGCGGTGCTGGTCGGCATGGCGCCGCTCTGGGGGCTGGTGCTGGTGACGGTCGCGGGCGGGGTCGGCATGGGCCTGCTGGGCGAGCGCCTGCAACAGCGGGACGTGGCGACCGGGGTAGTGCTGGCCGCCTCGCTGGGCCTGGGCCTGCTGTTCCTGCACTTCTTCACCGCCTACGCCGGCCAGGCGACCGCGCTGCTGTTCGGCAACGTGCTGGGAGTGGACGCGGCCACGCTGCGGGTGCTGCTGGGTCTGGGCCTCGCGTGCCTCGCCGGCCTGGCCGCCATCGCCCGCCCGCTGCTGTTCGCCAGCCTACAGCCCGAGATGGCGGAGGCCCGCGGCGTGCCGGTGCGGCTGCTCTCCGTCCTGTTCCTGGCCCTGGTGGGGCTGGCGACGGCGGAATGCACCGAGGTCGTGGGCGTGCTGTTGGTGTTCACCCTGATGGTCGGGCCGGCGGCGGCGGCGCAGCAGCTGACCGGCCGGTTCGGCCTGGCGGCGGCGCTGGCGGCAGCGCTCGCTCTGGCGGAGGCCTGGGCCGGGATCACGCTCGCCTTCTATACCGACTGGCCGGCCAGCTTCTGGATCACCGCGCTGAGCACGGCGGTCTACGGCATGGCCTGCCTGTGGCGGCGCGTGGCCGTGCCCGTGCTGTAGTAGCGCAGCCTCGCCTGCGGCGGCAGCTCGCGGGCGATGGCCATCGCCACCCCGCGCTGGCGCAGCAGCCGGCGCAGGCGGGGCATGTTGCGCGCGCCCCACACGCCCAGGTAGTCGAGCTTCAGCGCGTCGTTGGTGAACACGACGGCGCCGTCGAATAGCGCCTGGATGCCCTCGCGACCGAATGCCGCCTCCATCTGCGTCCGCTCGCCCACGCAGACCGCCGTGTCCCCGGCGGACGCGAAGCTGCCATGGCGGAAGGCGTAGAGCGTCAGCGGGCCGGTCATCGCATCGGCAATATCATCCCTAGCCGCGACCGCAAGCGCCTTGACCGATCGCCGGCGCAGATGAGTCGCATCGGGGTTGAGCGTTGGTCCGGGCGGCGCTTGCCGTCCATCTTGCGGTGGTGAAGCCCGGAGAACCCGCCATGCCCGCGATTGCCCATCCGATGGCCCTGCCATCAGCCCGGCCTGCCGTTCGCCGGTTGGGCATCCCCGGCTCGCTACCCGGCGTGGCGCTGTGCATCGCGGTGTCACTGGTCGCCATGGCGCTGGAGCACGCGGAACTGGCCGCTTTCCGGGCCAAGTGGCTGGAGGCTCTCGTGCTTGCCATCCTGGTCGGCACGGCGGTGCGCACCGTCTGGGCGCCGGGACGGCGCTGGAGTTCCGGCATCGCGTTCAGCGCCAAGACCCTGCTCGAGATCGCGGTCGTGCTGCTCGGCGCGTCCGTCAGCGCTGCCACCGTGATGGCGGCCGGCCCGGCCCTACTGCTGGGCATCGCCGCCGTGGTCGTGCTCGCCATCGCCGCCAGCTACGGGCTGGGCCGGATGCTCGGCCTGCCCCACCGCATGGCCGTGCTGGTGGCGTGCGGCAACTCGATTTGCGGCAATTCGGCCATCGCCGCCGTGGCGCCGGTGATCGGCGCCGACGGCGAGGACATCGCCGCCTCCATCGCTTTCACCGCGGTGCTGGGTGTCATCGTCGTGCTGCTGCTGCCGCTGGCGGCTCCTCTGCTGTCGCTCACTGGGCTACAGTACGGCGTGCTGGCGGGGCTGACGGTGTATGCCGTGCCGCAGGTGCTGGCCGCCACCGCGCCGCTCGGCATCGTGGCCGTTCACATGGGCACCTTGGTCAAGCTGGTACGCGTGCTGATGCTCGGCCCGGTCGTGCTCGGCCTCACCCTGCTGACCCGGCGCATGCGGGATGAGACGGACGAACCCGCCCCCCACCTCACCGCCGGCGAGCGCCCCGCGCCGGGCAAGCTCGCCCTGCACAGGCTGGTGCCGTGGTTCATCGTGGGCTTCCTCGGCCTTGCTGCGGTGCGGTCGGCCGGCCTGATCCCGGCGGTGGCGCTGCCGCCGATCGCGACGGCGGCTAACCTGCTCACCATCGTGTCCATGGCGGCCCTCGGGCTGGGCACGGACCTCAAGGTGGTAGCACGCGCCGGCGGCCGGGTGACGGCGGCGGTGACGCTCTCCCTGCTGGCCCTGGGCGCGGTCAGCCTCGGCCTGATCCGGGTGCTCGGAATCAGCTGATAGGGTGCTAAAAAGACCGAGGACAGACCCCGCAGAGCTCTGCCCTGCACCCGCAAGAGGCCCATTCTTGCAGGCGGGGCGTCCCCTTGGACCGCTCATTCCAGGTGTCCAGAAAACAAATGTTCTCTGGTGGCGCTCGGGGCAAAACCCTGATCTCTGCTCCGCAGAGTTTTTACAGCCTGCTAAGGCTTCAGCAGCCGCAGCAGCGCGTCCCCTGCTTGGCTCCGATATCGCTGCGAATGCCGGAGCACGTGGAAGTTGCGTTCCGGCAAGGCCACGCGAACCTGCCGCAGCAGCCCCGCCTCCAGGCTGGGCGCCGCGACCGAAGCGGACAGCGCCGTCGCCCCCAGGCCCGCCTCCACCGCCGCCCGCACCGCCTCATTCGACGGCAGCTCCAGCGCCACCCGCATGCCCGACGCTGGCACGCCCAACCCGGCCAATGCCTCCTCCAGAGCCGACCGCGTGCCGGAGCCGGCCTCCCGCAGCACCCACTCGCCTGTCATCAAGTCTGCCGTGGACAGGCTTTCACGCCCGGACCAGGGGTGCTCCGGGCCGACCACCACGACCATCTGGTCCTTCGCGACGAATTGGCTGACGAGCGCCGGCTCGGCCACGGCGCCTTCGACGAAGCCCAGTTCGGCCGTCCCCTCATGCACCGCGGCAGCCACCTGCGCCGTGTTGCCGATGCTCAGCCGGATAGCGATGCCCGGGTGCGTCCGGCGGAACGCGACCAGGTGGCGCGGCAGCCAGTAGCTGGCGATCGTTTGGCTCGCCTGCACCACCAGCGTGCCGCGCTTCAGCCCGCCCAGCTCGGACAGCACCAGCTGCGCCGCATCCACCCGGGCCAGCACGGCGCGGGCCTCCACCAGGAAGAGCGCGCCCGCCTCGGTAAGCGCGATGCCGCGGCCGGCACGGTGGAACAGCTTGGCGCCATGCCGCGCTTCCAGCGCCGCGATGGCGGCGCTGGCCGCCGACTGGGCCAGGTTCAGCGCCTCCGCGGCGCGGGTCACGTGCTGGCGCTCGGCGACGGCGACGAAGACCCGCAGTTGCTCCAGCGTCATGCCCGCCACCATGCCGCTTTGGCGGCGTCCCACGCCGGGACCGTTGACGGCGGTCGGGCGGTGATGGAGCGTGCCTGCATGACCCTACTTCCCCTCCTTGCCGCCCTTGCCCTTGGGGCCGCGCTCGCCGCCTGCTCCGGCAACGGCGGCGGCATCGACTTCCATGACAATCCACGTCCCGGCGTAGCCAAGGACAACGGGCCGCTCACCTTGCCGCCGGCAAACCTGGAACGCGGCGCGCCCCAGCCGGCCAACTGATCCGCCGAGGGCCGACCGCCTCGTTGACAACTCGTTGTGCAGTGATCGCCGCCCTTCCGGTAGGGCGCCGGTTCGTGACAAAGGGTGTCGTGCCCGCAAAACCGCCTGGCCCGGGTTTGACGAATGGGCGGGACGGTAGCAGGTGCATGGGCGGCACGATCCCGCGCCGTGTCGGAGTTCCAGCAAGATGAGCAACCAGCTCGACGTTCGGCCCGCGCCGGCACGGGCCGATCCTAGGCCGCCCGCCCCGCGCCGCCGCCGGCGCGGCTGGGTGACGGCGGTCGGCATCCTCGTGGTGATCGGGCTGCTCGGCTTCATCGGCTGGCGCCTGTTCGGTCCCGCAGCGCCCCAGCGCACGGCCCGGTCCCCCGGCGGCCCGCCGCAGACGGTGGGCGTGGCCACCATCGGCACCGGCGACCTGGACGTGGTAATGACCGGCCTCGGCGCGGTGACGCCGCTCGCCACCGTCACGGTCGTGACCCAGATCAATGGCCAGCTGACGGATGTGGCCTTCACCGAGGGGCAGATCGTCCATAAGGGCGACTTCCTGGCGCAGATCGACCCACGGCCCTACCAGGTGGCGCTCGAACAAGCGCAAGGCACGCTGGCGCACGACCAGGGGCTGCTGGCGCAGGCCCGCGCGGACAATGCGCGCTACCAGTTGCTGAACAAGCAGGACAGCATCGCCCGCCAGCAGGTCGAGGACCAAGTGTACCTCATCAAGCAGTACGAGGGCACCGTGCTGACCGACCAGGGCACGGTCGATAGCGCCAAGCTGAACCTGACCTACTGCCACATCACCTCGCCGGTGGATGGCCGGGTCGGCATTCGGCTGGTCGATCCGGGCAACTACGTGCAGACCAGCAACACGGCCGGCTTGTTCGTGCTGACCCAGCTGCAGCCGATGTCCGTGCTGTTCACCCTGCCGGAGGACGACGTGGCGGAGGTGCAGTCCCAGATGGCCGCCGGGTCCCTGCCGGTGATGGCGTATGACCGCACCAATAGCAAGCTGATCGCGACGGGCACGCTGGCAACCACGGACAACCAGATTGATAGCACCACAGGCACGCTGAAGCTGCGGGCGATGTTTAACAACACCGATAACGCGCTGTTCCCACAAGCGTTCGTGAACGCCCGGCTGCGGGTGCGCACGATCAAGGACGCCGTGGTGGCGCCACAGGCGGCCGTGCAGCACGGCGCTCCCGGGGACTTCGTCTATCTGGTCAAGCCGGACGACACGGTGGCTGTCGAGGTAGTCAAGCTGGGCGTCACGCAAGGCGACCGGGTGCAGGTGACCGACGGATTGCACCCGGGCGACAAGGTGGTGACCGACGGGCTGGACCGGCTGCGGGACGGCGCCAAGATCACGGTTGCCGGAGCGCCCAAGGGAAACGGCGATCAAGGCGGGGCACGGGCCGGACGGACAAAGCCGGGCGTCAAGCCAGGAGCCAACGGGGGGGAATGAGTCCCTCTCGCCTCTTCATCCTCCGCCCGGTCGGCACCACGCTGCTGATGGCGGCGATCCTGCTGGTCGGCGTCATCGGCTACCAGTTCCTGCCGATTTCCGCCCTGCCGGAAGTCGATTACCCGACCATCCAGGTGCAGACCTTCTACCCCGGCGCCAGTCCGGAGGTGATGACCACCTCCGTCACCGCGCCGCTGGAGCGCCAGTTCGGCCAGATGCCGGGCCTGGGGCAGATGTCGAGCATCTCCTCTGGCGGCGCGTCCGTCATCACGTTGCAATTCGCGCTTACCCTCAGCCTGGACGTGGCGGAGCAGGAGGTGCAGGCGGCGATCAACGCGGCGACCAACCTGCTGCCGTCCGACCTGCCTGCACCGCCGATCTACAACAAGGTCAACCCGGCGGACACGCCGATCCTGACGCTCGCGCTCACCAGCAAGACGGTGCCGCTGACCCAGATCGAGGACCTGGCGGACGTGCGGCTGGCGCAAAAGATTAGCCAGCAGGCCGGCGTCGGCCTCGTCTCGATCAGCGGCGGCAACCGCCCGGCGGTGCGCATCGTCGTCAACCCGCGCGCCCTGTCCGCCTACGGCCTCGCGATTGACGACGTGCGGACCATCATCGGCACCCAGAACACCGACACGCCCAAGGGCAGCTTCGACGGCCCGGCGCAGAGCAGCACCATCAACGACAACGACCAGCTGACCTCGGCCGCCGGCTACCGGGACCTCATCATCGCCTACAAGAACGGCCGCCCGGTGCACCTGAGCGACATCGCGACCGTGGTGAACGGGGCGGAGAACAACCAGCTGGCGGCCTGGGCCAACTGGACGCCGGCGGTGATCCTCAACATTCAGCGCCAGCCCGGCTCCAACGTCATCGCCGTGGTGAACGGCATCAAGAAGCTGCTGCCCCGGCTGCAAGCTGCCATGCCAGCCGCGATCGACGTGGCCGTGCTCAGCGACCGCACCACCACCATCCGCGCCTCGGTGGCCGACGTGGAGTTCGAGTTGGGGCTGGCGGTGGCGCTGGTCGTGCTAGTGATCTTCCTGTTCCTGCGCAACCTGCCGGCAACCCTCATTCCCTCCCTGTCGGTGCCGCTCTCGCTGGTGGGCACGCTGGCGGCAATGTACCTGCTCGGGTTCAGCCTGGACAACCTCTCGCTAATGGCGCTGACCATCTCGACCGGCTTCGTGGTCGATGACGCCATCGTCATGATCGAGAACATCGCCCGCCACGTGGAGGATGGGGACGCGCCCTTGGATGCGGCGCTGCGCGGGTCGGAGGAGATCGGCTTCACCATCATTTCGCTCACTGTCTCGCTGATTGCGGTGCTGATCCCGCTGCTGTTCATGGGCGACGTGGTGGGCCGGCTGTTCAACGAGTTCGCCGTCACGCTCTCCGTCACCATCGTGCTGTCCGCCGTCGTCTCGCTCACGCTGGTGCCGATGCTGTGCGCATTGTTGGTCAAGCATCGGCCGGCCGAGACGCGCAACCGGCTGGACCTGGCGGCCGAGCGCGGGTTCGACCGGCTGGTGGCAGGCTATGGGACCTGGCTGCGCTGGGTGTTGGACCACCAGGGGCTGACCCTGCTGGTGGCGGTGCTGACCTTCGCCGCCACCGTGGGCCTGTACGTCGTCATTCCCAAAGGCTTCTTCCCCGTGCAGGACACGGCTGCCATCCAGGGCATCTCGGAGGCGGCGCAGGACACCTCGTTCGCCGCCATGGCCGCGCACCAGCAGCAGCTGGCGGACGCGATCCTGCAAGACCCGGCGGTGGACAGCCTTTCCTCCTTCATCGGCGTGGACGGAACCAACACCACGCTGAACGCCGGGCGCTTCCTCATCAACCTCAAGCCCAAGAACCAGCGCGGCCTGGGCGTGGCCGGCGTCATCGCGCGGCTGCAAGACGAGATACGCAGCGTGCCCGGCATCGGCCTGTCGATGCAGCCGGTGCAGGACCTGACCGTGGACTCCACCGTCAGCCGGGCGCAGTACCACTTCTTCCTGGAGAACCCGGACGCGGCGCTGTTCACCGAATGGGTGCCGAAGCTTGTGGCGCGGCTGGCGGAGACGCCCGCCTTCGCCGCCGTCACCAGCGACATGAACACGGACGGGCGGGCGGTGGACATGGTGGTGGACCGCGCCACCGCCTCACGCTTCGGCATCACGCCCGCCACCATCGACAACGCGCTGTACGACGCGTTTGGCCAGCGCATCATCTCGACGCTCTACACCCAGTCCAACCAGTACCGCGTGATCCTGCAAGCCGACGTGTCCGACCAGAAAAGCTTGCAGCAGGCGTTGAGCGGCATCTACCTGCCCTCCGCCACGGCCACCGCCGGGCAGGTGCCGCTCGCCGCCATGGTGCGCGTCACCACCCGCAGCGGGCCGTTGCAGATCGAGCACCTGGGCCAGTTCCCGTCCGTGTCGGTGTCGTTCAACCTGGCGCCGGACGCGTCGCTGGACGTGGCGGCGGCGGCGATCGGCGAGGCGGAGCGGGATATCGGCTTGCCCGGCAGCTTCACCACCGCCACCCAGGGCGCGTTGCAGGCGTTCCAGTCCTCGCTCGGCAACGAGCTACTGCTGATCTTGGCCGCCCTGGTCGCGGTCTATGTCGTGCTGGGCGTGCTGTATGAGAGTTTCATCCACCCGCTCACCATCCTGTCCACCCTGCCCTCCGCCGGGGTGGGCGCGCTGATCGCCTTGGACCTGACCGGGCATGACCTCGACATCATCGCGATCATCGGCATCATCCTGCTGATCGGCATCGTGAAGAAGAACGCGATCATGATGATCGACTTTGCGCTGGCGGCCGAGCGCACCGAGGGCAAGCCGCCGCGCGAGGCGATTTATCAGGCCTGCCTGTTGCGCTTCCGCCCCATCCTGATGACCACCCTGGCCGCCCTGCTCGGCGCGCTGCCGCTGATGCTGGGCACCGGGTCGGGCTCCGAGCTGCGCCAGCCCCTGGGCATCGCCATCGTCGGCGGCCTGCTGGTCAGCCAGGTGCTGACGCTGTTCACCACGCCGGTGATCTACCTCATGTTCGACCGGCTGGCCGTGCGGCTGACCGGCAGCGGCGCCAACCGTGAGGCCGGCGACGCCGGCGTGCCGGCGGAGTGAGGCTGCCGGCATGAACATCTCCGCCCCCTTCATTACCCGCCCGATCGCCACCACCCTGCTAACGCTGGCGATCCTGGCGGCCGGCATGCTGGCCTACTTCCGGCTTCCGGTGGCGTCCCTGCCGGCAGTGGACTTCCCCACCATCTCCGTCCAGGGACAGCTTCCCGGCGCCGACCCGGAGACCGTCGCCACCAGCCTGGCCAGCCCGCTGGAGCGCCATCTGGGCCAGATCGCCGACGTGACGGAGATCACCTCGCAAAGCCAGGTGGGCCAGGCGCGCATCAACCTGCAGTTCGGCCTCGACCGCGACATCAACGGCGCGGCGCGCGACGTGCAGGCCGCCATCAACGCGGCGCGGGCCGACCTGCCGACCAACCTGCTGTCCAACCCGATCTACCGCAAGGTGAACCCGGCCGACTCCCCCATCCTAATCGTCTCGCTCACCTCGGGCACGCTCACCCGCGGGCAGATCTACGACGCCGCCAGCAACGTGCTGCAGCAGCAGCTCTCGCAGCTGTCCGGCGTGGGCCAAGTGATCCTGAGCGGCTCCGCCCTGCCGGCGGTGCGGGTCGAGCTGCAGCCGCAGGCGCTGTTCAAGTACGGCATCGGCCTGGAGGACGTGCGTGCCAGCCTCGCCTCGGCCAACGCCAACGCGCCGAAGGGGATCGTGGAGCTGGGGCCGCAGCGGCTGCAGATCTACACCAACGACCAGGCAGGTCACGCTGCCGACTACCGCCCGTTGATCATCGCCTACCGCAATGGCGCCGCCGTCCACCTCACCGACGTGGCCACGGTGGAGGACAGCGTGCAGGATTTGCGCAACCTTGGCCTCTCGGACGGCAAGCCCGCCGTGCTGGTCATCGTGTTCAAGGAACCCGGCGCCAACGTCGTGCAGACGGTGGACGCCATCAAGACGGCAGTGCCCAAGCTCACCGCCGCCCTGCCGCACGACATCGACCTGCGCTTCGCCTCCGACCGCACCATCAGCATCCGCGCCTCCCTGGCCGACACGGAATGGACGCTGCTGATCGCGGTGGCGCTGGTCACGCTGGTGGTGTGGGTGTTCCTGCGCAACGCCAGCGCCACGCTGATCCCCATGGTGGCGGTGCCCGTCTCCGTCATCGGCACGTTCGGCGCGATGTACCTGCTGAACTTCAGCCTGGACAACCTCTCGCTGATGGCGCTGACCATCTCCACCGGCTTCGTGGTGGACGACGCGATCGTGGTGCTGGAGAACATCTCGCGCCACATGGAGGACGGCATGCCCCGCCGCCAGGCCGCCTTGCAGGGCGCCAGCGAGGTGGGCTTCACCATCGTCTCCATCACCCTGTCGCTGATCGCGGTGTTCCTGCCAATCCTGCTGATGGGCGGCATCGTCGGCCGACTATTCCGGGAATTTGCGGTCACGCTCTCGCTGGCGATCCTCGTCTCCATGGTGATCTCGCTCACCACCACGCCCATGCTGTGCGCCCTGTTCCTGCGTCCCAGCAAGCCGCCCGCCGGGTATCCGAGACAGCGCCGCAGCTTCGGGGAGCGCGCGCAGCAGTTCTACGGCCGCACCCTGGCCTGGACGCTGCAACACAATCTACTGGTGCTTACGGTGCTGCTGGCGACGGTGGCGCTGAACGTCATGCTCATCATAACCATCCCCAAGGGCTTCTTCCCCACCCAGGATACCGGGCTGCTGATCGGCAGCCTGCAAGCGGACCAGAGCATCTCGTTCCAAGCGATGAGCGGCAAGCTGACGCAGATGATGTCGATCGTGCAACACGACCCAGCGGTCGCCAGCGTCGTCGGCTTCACCGGCGCGGGCGGCGGCGGCGGCGCCTCGCAGACCAACACCGGCAGCGTGTTCGTCAGCCTCAAGGACAAGGGCGAGCGCGACGCCCTGGACGTGGTGACGACCCGGATGCGCCGCGCGCTCTCCCGCGTGCCGGGCGGCCGGCTGATCCTGGTGCCGGCGCAGGACATCCGCGTCGGCGGGCGGCAGACCAACGCCGCCTACCAGTACACTTTGCAGGGCGACAGCACGGCCGAAGTGTTCGCGTTCGCCCCCAAGCTGCTGGCCGCGCTCCAGCGCGACCCGGCGCTGACGGACGTGAACTCCGACCAGCAACAGGCCGGCCTGGAAACGCGGGTGACGATCGACCGCCCGACCGCATCGCGCCTCGGCCTCACCACGCAGGAGATCGACAACACGCTGTACGACGCGTTCGGCCAGCGCTCGGTGTCAACGATTTATAATCCGCTGAACCAGTATCATGTCGTGATGGAGGTGGCGCCCGAGTACTGGCAGAACCCGGACATCTTGAAGCAGGTCTGGGTCAGCACCTCCGGCGGCACCCCCACCGGCACCGCCACCACCAACGCACCGTCCGGCACCGTCAAAGGCGTCACAGCTGCGGCGGCCACGGCTAACGGCATCAACGACTCCGAGCGCAACGCGGCGCAAAACGCGCTGGCCGCCAGTGGCAACAGCACCGCCTCGTCCGGCGCCGCGGTCAGCACCGGGCAGGAGACGATGGTACCGCTCTCCGCCGTGGCGCGTTTCGACCGGGGAGAGACGGCGCTATCCGTCAATCACCAAAGCCAGTTCGTGGCGGCCACCATCTCGTTCAACCTCGCACCGGGCCGCTCCCTGTCCGACGCGCAGGCCGCCATCACCAAGGCGGTAGCGGATTTGCGCATGCCGGCCGGCCTCACCGGCGGCTTCGCCGGCACGGCGCAAGTGTTCCAGCAATCGCTGAACAGCGAGGGCATCCTGATCGCGGGCGCGTTGCTCGCGGTGTACATCGTGCTGGGCGTGCTCTACGAGAGCTTCGTCCATCCCATCACCATCCTGTCCACCATCCCCTCCGCCAGCGTCGGCGCGGTGGTGGCGCTGATGCTGCTGCACACCGAGTTTTCCCTCATCGCCGTGATCGGGGTCATCCTGCTGATCGGCATTGTCAAGAAGAACGCTATCCTGATGATCGACTTCGCGCTCAACGCCGAGCGGCAGGATGGCGCTTCCAGCCGGGATGCGATTTTCCAGGCCTGCCTGATGCGTTTCCGCCCCATCATGATGACCACAGCCGCGGCGCTGCTGGGCGCGTTGCCGCTCGCTTTGGCCTACGGCAATGGCGCGGAGCTGCGCCGCCCGCTCGGCATCTCCATCGTGGGCGGGCTGCTGCTCAGCCAGGTGTTAACGCTCTACACCACGCCGGCGGTTTACCTGCTGCTCGACCGCCTGCGCTTCCCCCGCGCCGCCCCGGCGCTGGGCGCCGCCGAATGAGGCCGCGTCTGCGTCGCAGGCGGCTTGGCCTGGTTGCCCTGCTCGCCTTGGCCGGCTGCATGGTCGGCCCCGACTATCACCGCCCGCTGGCGGTCGGCACAGGGCTGCCGTTCAAGGAGGCGCCCCCCGGCTGGACCGTTGCCCAGCCGGAGGACGCAGCCGCCAAGGGCGCCTGGTGGACGATCTATCACGATCCGCTGCTGGACCAGTTGGAGCAGCAGGTCGCAATCAGCAACCAGAACGTGAAGGTGTACGAGGCGCAATACCGCGAGGCCAAGGCGACTGTGGACATCGCCCGCTCCGCCCTGTTCCCGACGCTCAACGGCTCCGCCAGCGTCAGCCGCTCGCTGCGCAGCTTCGGCACCACCGGGTCCACCACCACCGGGCTGGGCGGCACCACGGGCACGGCGCTGGGCGGCACCGCCACCAACACGCTGACCGGCACAGGGCAGACCACGGGCGCCACTGGCGCGAGCACGGCGGTCGGCAGCGGCAGCGCGGGCGCGGCCAGCACGCTCTACACGCTGGAGGGCACGTTTGACTGGGACCTGGACGTGTGGGGCCGCATCCGCCGCCAAGTCGAGAGCGACGTCGCCGCGGCACAGGTCAGCGCGGCCGATCTGGTCAATGCCACCCTGTCCGCCCAGGCCTTGCTAGCCACCGACTATTTCGAGCTGCGCAGCCAGGATGCGCTGGACCAGTTGCTGGCGGAAACGGCCAAGTCCTACGCCGACGCGCTGCGCATCACCCAGAACGAGTACGACGCCGGCACTGTCAGCTCGGCCGATGTAGCGGCGGCGCAGACCCAGCTCGACAGCACGCGGGCGCTCCAGATCAACGTCGGCGTGCTGCGGGCGCAGTACGAGCACGCCATCGCCGTGCTGACCGGTGCGGCACCTGCCGAACTCGGCATCGCCGCGGGCAAGCTGGCGGTGGACGTGCCGGTGGCTCCCGGCGTGGTGCCGTCGGTGCTGCTGCAGCGCCGCCCCGACATCGCCGCGGCCGAGCGCGCCATGGCGGAGCAGAACGCACTGATCGGCGTGCAGATCGCCGCCTTCTACCCCGACATCAGCCTCTCGGCGCTGTATGGCTATTCCGGCAACCCGCTAGGTTCGCTGATCCAGGCGGCGAACCGGGTGTGGTCGCTGGGCGCGTCCGCCACCGAGACGCTGTTCGAGGGCGGACTGCGCAACTCGGAAGTAGCGGCCGCCCGCGCCGCCTATGACGCGAGCGTGGCCACCTACCGCCAGACCGTGCTGACCGCGTTCGAGCAGGTGGAGGACGAACTGGCGGCACTGCGCATTTTGGAGCAGCAGAAGGCCGCAACGGACACCGCCGTAAAATCGGCGCAGCGCTCAGTGGCTGTGGCGATCAACACTTACCGTGCCGGCACCGCCGTCTATACTGCCGTCATCACTCAGCAGACGTTGCTGCTCACCGACCAGGAAACCGACCTCTCAGTGCAGGAGCAACGCCTAGTGGCGAGCGTGGCGCTGGTGCAGGCATTGGGTGGCGGGTTCAGCACGCTCGACCTGCCATCGCGTGGATCGTTGCAGCAGGGCCTGCCGTTCCTGAAATATTAGCGCCCCGGTGGTTCCCGCTCTGGCTGTCAGTTATCCAGGCGGATCACCACCGGCGTGCTGCCCACCGTCTCGAACCAGACCACCAGCTCCGACACCAGGTCGAATACCAGTTCGGCTTTCGGAACATGCGTGGCCGGCAGCGTGAACTCCACGTCCACCGTCTCCCCTGGCACCACGCCGGTGTCCGACAGCCACACCCGGCCATGGTCTGGCGAGCGCCCGGCATCCCGCAGCTTGACGCCCAGAAACACGCCGCCTGCTTCGCTCACCGAGGGGCGCCAGCGGACGTGGCCCGTGTTGGTCACCCGCGCATGGCCGCGCAGCACCGGCCCGGCGGTCTCGGTCAGAACTACGTCGAACGTGCCGGCCAGGCCGTGGCCATGGCGGCTGTCCAGCACCGGCTTTCCCTTGGCCATGGTGAAGACGCGCAGGTTGGCGCCGCCCTGCACCACCATCGCCATCACGGCCGCCGTGTCGGCAGCGGTCGCGCGGCCGCCAAGGATGCGGTTGTAGCTGTCCAGGGTCAGCGAGGTGGTGAACGGCGTGGCCGGAGCGATCAGGAGGCTAGTGAAGCCGATCCGCTCGGCATGCCACCAGATGTCTTCCAGCACGATGTCGTTCTCGATGACATCGTGGGTCCGCATCTCGAACTGGGATACGGGGCTTTGCGAGTGGTGCGGCCCTGGCTCGTGGAACACGGCCAGGCCACCCGGACGCAACACGCGGTGAAACTCGGCCAGCGTGCCCGCCTGATCCGCCACGTGGTGGAACGAATCGTAGCAGACGACGCGGTCCACACTGCCATCACCCAGCGGCAGCACTCGACCGTCGAAGCACTGCCAATCGATGGCCAGGCCCGCCGCTACTGGGTCCGCCTCGAAGGCGCGGCGGCCGATGGCCAGCGCTGCGGCAGACACATCAAGCGCGATCGGGCGGCACCCGATGAAGGCAAGCGCCTTGGACAGCCAGCCAGTGCCGGCGCCAAAATCCAGCACGGCGGCGCCGGGAAACAGTTGCAGCCGGGCCAGCACTTCGCCGATGCCGTGCATGTTGGCCGGCGTGTCCCGCAGGCCGAAGAACGGCTTGCGCAGCAGCTCCGGGTTGTCCGGCATGGAGGAGAAGTAGGCATCGGCCCGCGCCACGTGCTCATCGTTGGAGTAGCGCGCGATCAGGCTGCGCACGTCAATCAGGTCAATTGCCATCTCAGCGCGCCCGGGTGTTGCCGATGGCGCAATAAGCGCCGCCCTGGTGCAGCTCCACCGCCGGGTCCGGGCTGACCTTGCCCGTCACCACGCCCGCGAAGATGTCGGCGGTGTCCTGCGGCACCCAGTCCAGTTCCGCACGTGCATCGTCACGCCACCAGGTCCGGCTGTTGGCGGAGTTCCCCCACACGATGCAGCAGCCGGTCCGCTCCGCCTCGATGCAGCGCACCATGAGTCGGGCCAGGTCGTCATACGACAGCCAGGTGGAGAGCATCCGCTCGTCCACCGGTTCCGGCAAGCAAGAGCCAATCCGCACCGACACGCTCTCGACGGCGTGCTTCTCCCAGTACAGCCCGCCCATCAGCTCGCCATAAGCCTTGGACAGGCCGTAGAACCCGTCTGGCCGCAGCGCGCAATCGGCGTCCAGCGGCTCCGTGCGGGGATGGAAGCCGATCGTGTGGTTGGAGGACGCGAACACCATCCGCGCGCCCGCCAGCCGGGCAGCCTCGTAGGCATTATGCACGCCGCTGATGTTCGGCCCCAGCACCGTCTCGAACGGCTGCTCGACGGACACTGCGCCGAAGTGCAGCAACGTGCGGCACCCCTGCGCCAAGGCCGCGAGCGCCGGGCCGTCCAGCAGGTCCGCCGCCACAAAGCTGGCGCCCGGCGGCAGCGCGTCTGGAAAGGGTGCGATGTCCGTCAGCCGCAGCGCGCAGCCCGCGGCCGCCAGCCGGCGCGCCAGTTGGCGGCCGAGCACGCCGGACGCGCCAGTGAGCAGGATGGGAGCTTGCGAGGGGTTCGGCATGAGGCAGCCTCGCCCGAGCTTGTGCGCGGGTCAACGGGGCGGCACGTTCAGCGCCATGCGAACCTTGCTCGACCTCGCCGCCGCCCTGGACGGCGGCCACACCACCAGCCGCGCCCTGGTGGAGGCTTGCCTCGCCCGCATTGCCAACCCGGGCGGTGAAGGCGCGCGCGTTTTCATTGCCGTGAATGCGGCTGCGGCACGGGACCAGGCGGACGCCACCGACCTGCTCCGCCGCCATGGACGCGCCGCTGGGCCGTTCGCCGGCATCCCGGTCAGCCTGAAAGACCTATTCGATGTGGCGGGCGAAGCGACCACCGCTGGGTCCACCGTGCTGGCGGGCGCGACCCTGGCCCAGACGCACGCTCCCGTGGTGGCGCGGATGCTGGGCGCCGGGTTCGTGCCCATCGGCCGCACCAACATGACGGAGTTCGCGTTCTCCGGCCTGGGCCTTAACCCGCATCATGGCACGCCGGCGGCTCCCTGGGACCGTGCGGCCCGGCGCATCCCAGGGGGCAGCTCCTCGGGCGCCGCCGTGTCGGTGGCGGATGGCATGGCGTTCGCCGCCTTGGGAACCGACACTGGCGGGTCCTGCCGCATCCCGGCGGCGTTGTGCGGGGTGGTAGGCTACAAGCCGACGGCGCGCCGGGTGCCGCTGGCGGGTGTGCTGCCATTAGCGCCCAGCCTCGACTCTGTGGGGCCGCTGGCCGCCAGCGTGGCATGTTGCGCCATCGTGGATGCTGTTTTGGCAGGACAGTCCCCTATGGCCCCGGTAGCGCGCCCTCTCGCCGGGGCGCGGTTGGCGGTGCCGGACACGAAGGTCACGGACGACATGGACGCATCCACGGCCGCCGCGTTTGACCGGGCGCTGGCCGCCCTGTCCGCCGCTGGCGCTCACGTCGAGCGCGTCTCCTTCCCGGCCCTCGCCCGCGTCAGCGCCGCCACTCGCCGCACTGGGCTTGCTGCCTGCGAGGCCTACGCCTGGCACCGTCCGCTGCTGGCGCGGGCAGCGATGCGCTACGACCCGAGGGTGCGGGCGCGGATTGAGGGCGGGGCAGGCGTACCGGCGGAGGATTACCTAGAGGCGGTCGAGCAGCGGCGCATTGTGGGAGTGGAAATGGCGCTGGCCACGGCACCCTACGACGCCATGGTGATGCCTACCGTGCCTACCGCGCCGCCGCGCATCGCGGCGCTGGAGGCGGATGACGCCGCATACAACGCTGCCAACGCGTTGATGCTGCGCAACACCGGCTTGGCCAACTTCCTCGACCAGTGCGCAATCAGCCTGCCTTGCCACCACCCCGGCGACCCACCCGCCGGCTTGATGCTCATGGGGCCGGCGATGGGCGATGCAGCGCTGTTCGCCCTGGCGGCAGCGGTCGAGGCGGTGCTCGCGCACGCCGCTTAGTTCCGCGGCAACCAAGCTGCGCCAGACCACTGCCATGCGGCGCTGGCCCTGGCCGCCGGGATCGGCCCGAGGCCGGGCACGCCAGCGAGACGGCGCACAATCTCGTCCTGCTTGGGAAAGGATCGCAGTTGCCCATCCAAAGCCGCGATCTTCCCGTCAAGCCTTGCCGCTACCAACGCCAACTCCGCCAGCATCGGTGGCAGCGACCTGGAAACGCTTTCAGCCTAGTCAATGTCGCGGCGCCATGCCGCACGCCCACCAACACCGTGAACACAGCTTTGGACGTGTCCACGCCAACCAGCCTAACTTCTACCCGGCAGCTCCTAGTTTGACCTTGACAGCCAAACCTTGACACGCCTTACAACGCCGTTGTCGGGCCATCCACCCCAGCAGAGGACGACGTCCTCTGGCGAGGTTCGGGGCGGAGCCACGAAATCTTATCAGCCTGCTAGCGCCGATAGCGACGGCCGATGCTGCGGCTGATGGTCTCGGGAATCCCAAGCCGGGACGCGACATAGGCCGCGAACGCCCGGTTAGTCAGGTCCCGCTGATCCACCGCGGCCACCGTGACGGCGTAGGCCGACCCGGTCAGGTCCGCCTCCCGCAGCGCGTCGAACACCATGTGCATCGGGCGCGGGCTGTCCAGTAGCGCGGGCAGCCGCACCGCAAATACTCCGCCGCCTGCCGCTTCGAGGGCCGCCGCCGCGCGCCGGAGTTGGGTCTCGCCCACGTCGCCGCCTGCCGCCAGAGCCAGGGCCGCCATTTCCAGCAGTAACTCGGCCTGCGCCAGGTTCAGGACGGCGAAGTTGAGTGTGAGCGGGTGCAAGGTCTGGTTGCGGTTCTGCGCCCAGCCGTGCAGCACCTTCTGTGCCAGCGCATCCTGCAATGCGTCGCTTCGCAGCGTGCGTAGGCGGGGCAAGCGGGTTGCGGCGACGGGTAAGGAAGCATCGACCTCGTGGCCGCCCGACCCAATCGGGATCAGCCCGGCCAGCGCCGATATTTGCTCCAGCTCGGGCGCTTGGCCATCCCGGTTGCGCGCCGTCGCAAACAGGTGGTTGACGATCCGACTGGCGAGACCCGGCATCTCAGTCCTTCAGAGGCGCCAAGGCGTCGATCTGCATGAGCAACCGGGAGAAATCGACCGGCTTGGGATGGTAATCATCACAACCCGCAGCCAAAGCCTTCTCTCGATCTCCTGCCATGGCGTGCGCGGTTAGCGCGATGACCGGCACCGCGAGGCCGCCCGCATCTGCCTTGATGGTGCGCGCCGCCGTCCAACCGTCCATGACAGGCAGGTTCATGTCGAGCAACACCACGTCCGGGCGCTCCGCCAGAGCCTTCTCGACGCCTGCCTGCCCGTCATGCGCCAGGCTGACCTCGAAACCGCGCCGCCGCAGCCGGCGGGACAGGAAATCCCAAATTTCCTCGTGGTCCTCGACCAGCAAAATGCGCCTCATGTCAGCGAGTCCCAGAGTGGCAAGGCTTGAGGCGGCAAGACCAAGGCTGTTCGGGCCGGTGCGTGCACGATGTCTCCCTCGCGGTGGCCCCCAAGGCGCTTGCCTCGGCGGGCCTGATTCAGCCAGGCTCCAACGTCTAGCCGGGGTTTGTCATCGTGACCATGGATCAGGACCTCGCCTTTGCCATCATCGGCGGCACCATCGCGCTCTTCGCCTGGGGTCGCCTGCCCTATGACCTGATCGCGGTGCTTTCGCTGCTAGTAGCCGTGCTAACCGGGCTGGTGCCGATGAGCCAGGCATTTGAGGGCTTCTCGGATGACGTGGTCATCATCATCGGTGCCGCCCTGGTGATCAGCACGGCCATCGCCCGCTCCGGCGTGATTGATTCCATGATGCACCCACTGCTGCCCCGGCTGAAATCGGTGCAGGCGCAGGTGCCAATCCTGGTCTTGGCGACTGGCGTGCTGTCCATGGTCTGCAAGAACGTGGGCGCGCTCGCCATCCTCATGCCGACTGCGTTCCAGTTCGCTCGGCGGGGGAACCGCTCGCCGTCCGCGCTGCTGATGCCCATGGCGTTCGCCTCCCTGCTGGGCGGCATCGTGACGCTGATTGGCACCTCGCCCAACATCCTGATCTCCAAGGTAAGGCTGGACTTGGAGGGCAGGCCGTTCGGCATGTTCGACTACACTCCAGTGGGTCTCACGGTCGCGGTGGTCGGTTTTACTTTCCTTTCCTTTGGCTACCGCCTGGTGCCGCCCGGCCGTCGCCCCGCTGGCGGGCTGGAGGCCGCCTTCACCATCGAACCCTACGTGACGGAAGCCACCCTGCCCGCCAGCAGCCCCCTTGTCGGCCGCACGGTGGCCGAGCTGGAGGAGGCTGGCGCCGGGGACGTGGCGGTCGGCACCATCATTCGCGAGCGCTTCCGCCGCTTGGTTCCCTCCCCCAGCTCCGTGCTCGCCCAAGGCGACGTGCTGCTGCTGGAAGGCGAGCAGCAAAGCCTGGAGCGCCTGGTGTCCCGTGCCAAGCTGGTGCTGGCCGAGGCCGGCACGGAGGCGACCCGGCGCGAGACGGGAGCTGCCAGCGTCGTCGAGGGCATCGTGACCGGCGACAGCCCGCTGGTCGGCCTCACCAGCGCCCAGGCCGCCCTGCCGGCGCGCCACGGGGTGGACATGATTGCGCTCAGCCGCAGCGGCGAGGCGATCGGCCGCCGCCTCTCCGCCGTGCGTTTCCGCCAGGGCGACGTCGTGGTGTTCAAGGGTGCGTCCAAGGGCATGTCCACCGCCATGGGCGCGCTGCGCGTGCTGCCGCTGGCGGAACGGCGGATTGAGCTGGGCAGCAATAATCGCAGCCTGCTGCCCGTCATCATCTTGCTGGTCGGCATGGTTGGGGCAGCAACGCGCTTAGTGTCGCCCGGTGTCGCCTTCTTCGCGGTGGCGGTGACCATGGTGCTGTTGCGCTTCCTGACCATGGAGGAGGCCTACCGCTCGATCGAGTGGCGCGTCCTGGTGCTGCTCGGCGCCCTCATCCCGGTCAGCCACGCGGTGCAGACCACGGGGGGCACCCAGCTGCTCGCCGGTCAGCTGCTCTATCTGCTGCATGGCGTGCCGCCCTCGGCCGCCCTGGCCGTGATCATGGTGATCACCATGATCGTGACACCCTTCCTGCACAATGCGCCTACCGTGCTTATGCTCGGCCCGGTCGCAGGTGCCCTGGCCGTGCAGTTGCACCTAAACCCCGATGCGTTCCTGATGGCGGTAGCGCTAGGTTCCGGGTGCGACTTCCTTACGCCGATCGGCCACCAGTGCAACACGCTGGTCTATGCCCCGGGCGGCTACCGGTTCGGCGACTACTGGCGGCTCGGGCTGCCCTTGTCGGCGATAGTAGTGGCAGTGGGCGTGCCGATGATCATGCTGGTATGGGGGGTTCAGACGGTTGACAGTCTGTAGCCGAGTCCTGCCCTGGGCTTGTCTCGCTGGGCTTCCGGCTCACCTTTTCGTCTGCCACAGCAGAAATGCGTAGGTATCCGCAGCCTCGCGATCCTCCTGCGCCCGGGTCGAGCCGATGCCGTGTCCCGCGTCATAATCTACCCGCATCAGCACTGGCCTGCCCGAATTGCTTGCCGCCTGTAGCCGGGCCGTCATCTTGGCAACGTGAAACGGCGCCACCCGCGGATCGGTAACGCCGGTGGTCAGCAGCACCGCCGGGTAGGGCGTCCCGTCCTGCACCGCTTGATAGCTATCGATCACCTTCAGCGCGCGATAGCCGGCCTCGTCGGAGATCGCGCCCCATTCCGGCTCCTCGCCATAGCCATCCTGCTCGACTACGTAGCGCAGCGGGTCCGACCAGCCGACACCGTCAATCACAGCCGCGAACAGGTCAGGCCGCTCCGTCATCGCCCGCCTCACGGTGATGCCGCCCGCGGACCGCCCACCAATTGCGAGATGCTGCGGCGAGCTGTAACGGCGTGAGCACAGGTCCTCGCACACCGCGATCAGGTCGCGCCAGGTGTTCGGCTTGTTCTCCAGTTGCCCGGCCTTGTGCCACTCCCGCCCATACTCGCCGCCGCCCCGTACGTTGGCGTAGCCGACAACCGCGCCGGCCTCGACCAGCGCCAGGGTGCGAGCGGCGAAGGCCGGCGTGTAGGGCGAGGCGCCATATGAGCCATAGGCCGAGATCCAGGCCGGCGCGGACCCGTCGAGGACCAGCCCTTTCTTGTAGATAAGGCTGTAGGGAATTTTCATGCCATCTTTGGCGGTGGCGAACATCCGCGCCGTCTCATAGCCGCCCACGTTGATCGCGGGCTTCGGCGTGAGGCCAGTGTCGGCGACAACGCCGCTAGAATCCACCGACCACACGCCGGTCGGCGTGAGCCAACCGGACAGCGTCATCAGCACGCCATCCTGGCTGGGCGTCGTGAACACCGCGCCGATTGTGCCGTCAAACGGCAGCGCGACGTCTGTGACGCCGCCCTCCGCGCCGAGCCGCCGCAATCGGCTGATTCCGCCGTCCATCATCCTGAGATAGAGTCCGTCCTGGGCACGGTGCAGGTCTTCGATCACCTGCACGCCTTCCGGAACCACGGTGCGGGCCGCGGCCAGGCTCGGCGTCGCCGCCGACGTTTCCAGCACTTGCCCGCGCGGCGCACCCCGGTTGGCCAGCAGGAACAGCTGGTCGCCATGGAGGTCTGCATCCGTGACCTCGTCGTCGAACCCGGCGACCTGCGTCCAGCGCGCCGCTCCCGCCAACACGTCGGCCAGCAGCGCCACCAGGATGCGCTGCTCCGTCCTGATGTCGCTGAGCGTCAGCAAGGCATGGCGCGCGCCTGCAAAGGTGGCGATGCGCGGCGACTGGATGCGGTCGTACGCCACATCCGCCACAAGGCCGCGCCGCATCACCACCGGATCAGTGGCGGGGTCGGACCCGAGGCGGTGCAGGCGCGCCTGGCTGTCGAGGTATCGGTCCGGGGTGCCCACGGCACCGGTGAGCTGGTTGTAGAAAAATCCGCTGTCGTCATCGAGCCATTGCGGATTGGCGTTCTCGGTGTTGGCGATCCGCTCCGGCAGGTCCTTGCCATCCAAAACGTCCAGGATGTGCAGCACCGAGTCCTCGCTGCCGTCCGGCGACAAGCCGTAAGCTACGTGCGACCCATCCGGCGAGGCCCGCCACCAGTCGAGTGACATGTGCCCGCCCGGCCCGCCCAGCGCCGCAGGCCCATTAAGTGCAGTCGGATCGACCAGCATCCGGTCCTGGCCATCCTCTCGCACGAACAGCTTGAAGTTGTCCGCACCCGGCGGGCGCTGCTGGAAGAATAGCCTGCCGTTGGCGCGCTGGACGGAGCGGGTCGTCGCCGTGTCTCCGGACAGCTGCGCGATACGCGCGGCCAGCGCAGGCCGTCCCGGCAGCGCGTCCAGCACGGCGCGGGTGCGGTCGTTTTGCGCCTTGAGGAACGGCAGCCAGTCCGGATCCTCCTTGTTCTCCATCCAGCGGTATGGGTCGCGCAACATCTCGCCAAAGTAGTTGTCGGTCGCTGAACCTGTCCGCGCGGCGGGCGCGGGCGGGACGGTGATGGGCGTCGCTTCGGCGGCAAGCGCGGCAGGCACGGCCCCTGCCAAGGCGACCGCTCCAGCGCTGGCGAGCAGCTGCCGACGGTCGAATCTCAAGTCCATGGTCGAACTCCTGATGGCTCAGGCAATTGGATTGGTTAGGCCTGCGATCAGCACGGCGGCGGCCTGGGCCACGTTCAAGCTCTGCACCGGCCCGGCGCCGATGATCCGCACCCGGCGGCGGCAGCCCTCCAACGCATCAAACGATACTCCCACCTCCTCGTTGCCCAGCACCAGCGCCACTGGTCGGTCACGCGGCAGGTTTTGCAGCGGCATCGCATCCGCCGTCAGCGTCGCCGCCACGGTGCGGTAGTGCGGCTCCAGCGCCACCAAGGCCTTGCGCAGGTTGCGCGTCTTGTGCAGCTCCAGGTGCTCCAGCCCGCCTTCCGCCGTGCGGTAGGCCGCATCCGACGGCATGGCCTGGCGCGGCGTCTCGTGCAGCAGCAGTCCACCTGCACCAAAAAATGCGGCGCTGCGGGCGATGGCGCCCAGATTATGCGGGTTGCTTACTCCATCCAGCACAATCAACAGCGCCATCCGCGGCGGCCGCACGAAGTCTATGATGGCCACCGGCCGCGGCGTGGCGATGGCCACGAGACCGCCATGATGCGTCGTCCCGGCCGCCCGCTCGATCTCCGTTTCGTCCAGCAGGCGATAGGGTTTGCGCGCCTTGGCCAGGACGGCACAATGCGGCCCCGCCTGCTCCCGCATCGCCTCAGTGTAGAACAGCCGCTTGACCGCGCTGGGCCGGCAGGCGAACAGGGCTGCGACAGCGTTGGCCCCGCAAATGCGATCCTCGTCCACGGCGGTGTGCTTCGGCCGGGCGGCAGAGGCTGTCAATGCGGGCCATGGCGTTTTGATCGTGGAGTGGGCGTCAGCCACGAAGCGCGAAGCGACCCTTCAGCAGGTCGCCGCTTCGGCTCTGTTGCTGGTTTGCCCGCACAGCCTTGACCCGGCCGTTTGTGGCAGAGGGTTAAGCTGAAGTGCCAGGAAACTGTCGCGGCTGGTTTCCTGAACGTGCTCTGCCATCACCCGAGCATGGGCGTGTCAATCAATGACACCGCTCGTATAAGAGGATGCAACGGTTTTCAATCCGCGAGGCTGACGATGAAGCTGCTCCGAGTTGGTGCATCCGGCACCGAGAAGCCTGCCCTGCTCGCCGCCGATGGCACGATGCGGGACCTGTCCGGCCTGGTGCGGGACATCAATGCCGAGGCGCTCTCCCCCGCCGGCCTGGCCAAACTAGCAGCCCTTGACCCGGGAGGTCTGCCAACCGTGGATGGTGCTCCGCGGATCGGCCCCTGCATCGTCCGCCCGGTCAACTTCATCTGCATTGGCTTGAACTATGCCGACCATGCGGCCGAGTCCGGCATGGCGATCCCGAAGGAGCCAATCGTGTTCCTCAAGTCGCTCGGCGCATTCAGCGGGCCTTATGACGACGTGCGAATTCCTCGTGGCTCCAAAAAGACCGATTGGGAGGTCGAGCTGGGCATCGTCATCGGCACGAAAGCTTCTTCCGTGCCGGAGCACGAGGCCATGGAGTACGTCGCCGGGTATTGCGTGGTCAACGACGTGAGCGAGCGCGAGTATCAGATCGAGCGCGGCGGCACCTGGGACAAGGGCAAGGGCTGCGACACGTTTGGCCCCACCGGCCCGTGGATGGTGACGAAGGACGAGGTGCCCGACCCGCAGGCACTCGACCTGTGGTGCGACGTGGACGGCCAGCGGATGCAGCACGGCAACACGCGCACGATGATCTTCACGGTGCGCGAGTTGGTCAGCTACGTCAGCCACTTCATCACCCTGCACGCCGGCGACGTGATCGCGACCGGCACGCCGCCGGGGGTGGGCCTGGGCATCAAGCCAGAGCCGGTGTTCCTGCGCGCGGGGCAGGTAATGCAGGCGGGGGTGCAGGGGTTGGGGGAGCAGAAGCAGGTGCTTGTGGCTGCGTAGCGGCAGGACTTTGCGCTGCACCCAGAAGGGGACAGGCGTCCCCTTCACCCCTTTATGCGAAGGTGTCCAGAGGACAATCGTCCTCTGGTGGGGTGCAGGGCGAAGTTCCGCCAAGCCGCGGAGCGAGTGGTGCCGTTGCAGGTATCTTCGCTCGCGTAGTCCTGAAACAAGGTGAATTCTGCTTGAACAGCATTGCCAAGCCGTGTGCCGTCCAGTTTGCGCCACCTTGTCCGCCCAAGCCTCGCTATCTTTAGTAATCTGATTATCGAATTCTTATTCCAACAACTTTAGCTGAAGGACTCAAGAGAAAATTGTATGTTCTTGAAATGCATTCAAGAATGCATCAGTCTGTTTGGTTCTTTTTCCAAGCGCTTTATCAATTTCCTCTGGCAAGATTTTTCTCTCGGTTGGCAGGGCATAAATCCAGTGCACACAGCGATATGCAATCTCGGCGGCCATTTCATCTGTAAAATACTTTACGCCGCTGTTGATGTATCGCTTAAAAACTTTGTCAATAATGGTGCCAAACGCACGAGGAAGGATAAAACCATAGTGCGCCTTTAAAGCTGCACCCATTCGACGTGAGACATCTACTTCATCGAGGATGGCTTCGCTAAACCAGTCTATGTCAAGATTTTTATCGCTCACAAAAGCTTTTAACCAATCCCCCGGTACTTTTGGATTAGAAACGAACCCAGTCTTAATATTTCGTGATGCTCCCATTTGAGATAGCTAAAAAGACCAGCCTACAAGATTGTGAAGCGTGAATTTCCCCACGCTCGCCCTTGACTGTCACTATTTGTAGATATCACATTCGGCATGGCACCGAAGGCTTCAAGTCTAATATTGTCGATCGGTGGTACCCTACTGTCAATTCGCACAAAGCTGTTGTACCAAGACTCATCGCCGTCCAGAACGAATTTTCTGGCACCGTCAAACGCTGATGATCGTACCTCATCATTGTTTGTGGCAGTCGCCCACAGTTCAAGCAATAATTTGATCATCGAGCGAAGAGCCTCCAATCCACCAAACTGCGTGGAAATGGATATACTTGGACGATGCTCAACTGAATGAGGCTGACTTTGTTTAATCGCCTAAATAATCTGATCTTCAGACATTTTCGTTGCCGCCACAATGTGGGCACTATATTTTATGTATTATCTAACGAGTTAAGCTGTATTTGTAAGAACTTTGAGTCATTTGGTCCCTGATTTATCTCAAACGGTTTACCTAGTATTTGTAGCTTACCATCACTTTTAATCCGCACTCTTCCGTTTGCGGTTTAATAGAGCGGATTTGTAGAGGCTTTTCTCCAGAACCATTTTGAAAAACAAATATATTTCGAATATTAGCAACCTGATCAAGTAAGGTTCGATCAATGGTTCAGCCAAATAGATAATTATGGTCAGAGCAAACTAAGTACCTGGAGGACATTCTTCCTCCTAAACCGTTTAATAAAACATGTTCTGGAGCTGTCATCTGACTCAATTCTGCTTCACAAAACTGATGCGGTGGACGGCTCCTGTTCGGCATCGTGTGCCAAGCTCGCGCCTGTGAAATGCAACGAGCTAGAAGGAGCCGCCCACCACGGAGATTACCACGATCGGCTTGGACATCGCCAAGCGTGTGTTCCAAGTGCACGGCGTTGATGCCGGCGGCAAGGCGGTGCTGCGTCGCAAGCTGCAGCGCGGGGAAGTGCTTGAGTTTTTCAAAGGCCTGCAACCGTGCCTCGTGGGCATCGAGGCATGCGGGACTGCGCATCACTGGGCACGCGAGATCAGGGCGCTGGGCCACCAGGCGAAGCTGATGCCGGCCAGCTACGTGAAGCCCTACGTCAAA
>CAXTJU010000019.1:0-48631 GCA_964244655.1 uncultured Acetobacteraceae bacterium
TCCACCCGCAGGGGCGCACTCCACTAAGAGGGTCAATTTTCCACGCTGTTCCACACGCTGGGGTGGCCGGAGTCCTTCGACGGCCTCGCGACACGCGTCAGGGCGTCCCACCCGGCGGATCTCGGCTTCGCCAGGCAATACGGACGCCTCCACCGCTTCGTCGCCCGATGCGGGGGCGAACCGTATGCCGCCCCGCTTCGAGATGCCTACGGCGCGCACTTGGCGGGCAGGGGCGACGTGTCCGAGAAGGACTGGCCGGTCTTCCTCGAAATGCCGCGCACGGTGCGTCCGTCCCTATCCGCTGCCGAGACGCAGGTCCTGCTCGGGTTGGGGCCGAGGCAGTTCGCCGCACTGGAACGTCAGGCGTTGTGGACCGATTCCGTGCCCGTGTTCTCGCCGTCCAAGCGGGGGAGGTACGCCCGGGCCGACATTCTCGCCTTCAGGGCGAAGCTCGACCGGCTCGTGACGCCGCATGTCCTCGACGTGTCGCTCGGCATCGGGCACGGCCACGGCACGGCGCTCTGCGACGCTGGCCTGATTCCTTCCCACCATTGGACCCGCCACGGCAAGAAGGTCGAAACACGGTCCGTGGACATGGCGGATGCCGAGGCGGTGCTGCGTCGTCTGGAGCGACTGGCCCGCCCGCTGCCGCCCGACCGACCCCTCTCATTCACCGCGGTGATCCAGCGCGCGCTCAATCGACGCGTCCTGTCGTTCGCGGACGTCATGCGCTGCATCCTGTCCGGACAGCTTCGCGGCCATGTCGCCGACCCACGTAAACCCGGTCTCGCGGCGATGGCGTTCGAGGAAGCCGAGGTCGTTCGCGTGTTGGACGACATGGCCACCCCCTCGCGGTGCGGGAAGATTTGCCTGGCCGACGTGGCTCGAAGCCTTCACGTCGGCGCGAAGGGAGTGCGCCGCCTGGTCGAGATGGGACTGCTGCCCAGACTGGATTGCGGCAAACACTTCGTCTTCGACATGGAGGCAGTGAAAGGATTCGGCGATACCTTCGTCTCCGACGCCGAGCTTGCCCGGCAGAACGGGATGAAGCTGGAGACCGTTCGCGAAATCCTCTCCCGGAACGGGGCGAAACCAATTGCGGTGGTTCCCTTCCGGAGGAAGGCGACCTCGTCGATTTATCGCGGCGAAGACGTTGTCGCGCACTTTACATGCGAGATTTCGACTCGTCCGGTCATGTCGTCCAGGCGAACCAGTTCGCGACCGCCGTAGGTAGGGTTTGACCTTGGCGCCGCTCCTGACCGGTTCACCCACGGTCCGGCCTGCCGCCAGGTCGCCCAGGTCTAAGTGGGGAATCTCGCTGTTGGACCGTTGGTGCCAAAGTTGAAACTGGTGTTCACGTTGGTGTGGATCTCAGGTTCCAGTTCGTATCAATAAATATTCGGCAGCACGCCTACAGAAGTTGTTACCTTCCGTCCGGAGGGCATCTGTGAGAACCTGACGTTCTCCGGAAAGACAGAGCCATTGCATTGCAATACGCCCTCCACCCTCACGAGAACCGTTTCATTGATGTCGAGGCTTACACGCGCGAGTCGGGTAATCAGCCCATAGGCCACCCCGGACCCTGGAAGCCTACGCCCCCACGCTGCCCGTACTGTCCTGCGCGTCTCCAGCCCCGCGCGCGCTCACCCATTCGGATCGCGCACTTCAAACACCCGAAAGGTGCCATCTGCCCTTCGACGGCCCGCGCCGGACAGCCCTATCACGGATTGACGCCCCAACAACCGGATGGCGCGACTGCGGCGGTCTTGTTCAACGCCTTCCTGGCCGATTGGCCCAGCCATTACAGGGCGGTTCGCTCGCTCGTGCCTTGCCTGAACGCGGACGAGTTCGAGGAAACTGTGACCGCCGCCACGCAAGCCAACTCTTGGGCCTGGGTGGACATGCCAATTTGGGCCGTCCCTTACATGCTTATATTGCAACGTGACTATCCACCGCAAAGGCCCGTCGCGAGGGCACCCTTGATGGTCCTACGAGAACTTTGGTTCCGCTTCTGGTTTCACCATGAAGCTAGGCCGCTCGACGCTCTCTGGATCCACGTCGACGGAGCGCCGCAGTTGGTCAGGGCCTCCTATCGACTGAAGCCGGGACAAAGAAGGCCGACCGAGGACGAACTGACAAAGGACCCAATTCGGTTCCCTATTGGACCAATGCTGCTGGCAGACGCTCAAGGGCAGAGAAACGACATGAGCGCGCAATTCGTTGCCCGATTGGACGGGCGCCTCCATGCGATACGCGCGCGGCTTCACGAATGAGCACCTCGACGGCACCGTCGGCCGTGGTCCCGTCATACGACACGGACACCGTGGCCCGCGAGAAAGCCCCATCCGACAGATCCTCCGCGATCCGTCTTGCGTCACGCCTCCTGCTGACCTCGTTGGCCGTGGCGTCCATCAGCCAGGCCCTGCAACCTTCAGGTCCAAGAGGATGTCCGTAGCCTTCCCGCGCCAGGGCGCGATGAAGGCGGCGCAGCCATTCGTCAACCGATAGCATGTTCAGGAGTACGCGCCGGAGCACGCCCCCTTCGGCAGGCAGCAAGACCCAATCGAGGCGCTCCAGTGGGGGAACGGCTTCTGACGAAGTGGCGGCGACGACGAGAACGGAAGGCATGGATGACCCTCGGAACGGAAGTACCTTCGACATCAATCGGACCGGCTTGCAAGACACAACCCTGGATTTTCGACGCCAGCCGAGGTTGCGGGTCCGACACCCGCTCCCTCGGCCAATCAATTGACGACGGGAGGTGGCGCGCAGGCCGCGGCGTCCGGGATTTCCGGTCGAACTGCGACCGCGACAGATGCTTGTCTTCTTCCAATCGACCGCTCAGTGTCAGGGAGGAGGATCGGGCCAATCCAGGCTTTCAGCATGCCAAACGGGTCCCTGGCAGAGCGCGGTTGCAGGGTTTCCATGACTTGCACCACCGTTTCTGATCACGTCACGGCATCACCCGCTGCATGGGCACCACTCCCATAGCGCCGTCGGACCTTCAAGCTGTCAGGTATCCGCGATGCCATGCAGGCACTACGCCGTCCACTTAATTGCAGGCCTAAATTGCTGCTTCTACGTCGCGAGACCGGAACGGCCGCATCGGCTCAGCTTTACCCAGTCGGACAAGGACTGCGAACGGTGTGGCAACATCGTGCTGACGTCAGTGAAGGCATCATGTACCATCCCTGCATGACTCGTCCGTTCATGTCCTCATGCCAGTTCGGAAACCTGAGGTCCGAAAAGGATGGCACGCGCATCAGACAGTGGTTTGGAAAAACGACTGCCTGGGTGCCAAGTGATGCGGCACTATCAGAGATCGCAGGCGTCTCAGCTTGGGCGGAGTTCATCCGCCGCTGTCGAAACGGTTCAGGAATGGCAGGGTTGCGGATGATCGAGGGGGGGCGATGAGTGGGATCTCGAAAGGTCAGGTCGGCGAGGACGATCTCGATGGTCTCGATGCCACCGAAGACCAGGGAGGCGGCCCATCCAGCATCAAGCCTTACGATCCCAGGAAGATACGGATTACGACCAAGTCGTTCACTCTGCGGGAGATCATGGGCCAGATAGAGGACGGTGACATCGACCTCTCGCCTGATTTCCAACGCGAATACGTTTGGAAACCGCGCCAGCGCACCAGACTGGTCGAATCCATCCTGCTCGGTATTCCACTTCCGGCGTTCTACTTCAACCAGGGCGAGAACGGCGCCTATCAGGTCGTCGACGGTGTCCAGCGTCTGTCCACAATCCGCCTCTTCATGAGCGGCTTTCACCGTCTATTGGAAGAGGATCTGGAATATTTGGCCCACCTAAGCGGCTGCACCTTCGGCGAAATCGACCCCGCCTCGGCCAGGCGATTCCGCAGCACGCAGATAGTTGTGCATGTGATCGAACCGCAGACGCCGGACGAAGTGAAATACGACATCTTCAACAGGGTCAACACGCTGGGCAGCCCCTTGTCAGCCCAGGAGATTCGGCACGCGATGAGTGGCGACCGGTCCAGAAGCTTTGTCGGCAGACTTGCCGAGAGCCCGGAGTTCGACATGGCGACGCAGGGACAATACTGGCGAACGACGGCGGACGGTAAGGCCAGGGACAGCGGCCGGATGGCCAATCGGGAGCTCGCCCTAAGATTCTGTGCGTTTCGTGTCTGCTCGATCGACGAGTATAGGCAATACACGAGCCTCGATGCATTCCTGATAGATTTCACCAAACGCATCGACGGCGTCTCCCAACGCCCACGTATCGGCGAGGACCATCTTGCGCGGCTCGAAGGCGATTTTGTCCGCGCGATGAAAGCAGCAGCCGAAGTGCTTGAGAATGCCGCGTTCCGACGATGGCCACCAGGTGGGGACCGGCGTGGGCCGATCAACCGCGCCGTGTTCGAAGCACAGGCAAACGCGCTGGCCGACTACCCCCTCGACGCGCTTCTCAAACGCAAGCCGCAAGTCGTTAGTGCCTTCCGCAACGCGTTTCTGGAAGCTGATTACCTGCGATCTGTGACCGTCGGCACCGGAGATCCCAACCGGGTTGCATACCGGCTCGAACGGACCCGCGCGATCCTGACTGAGGCTCTATCGTGCTGACTGCCGCCGACATCGTCGGCTTCAAGCGGTTCGCCGGAATACACCTTGCCCTGTCGCCCCTGACCGTGCTCACGGGACTGAACGGGTCGGGGAAGACCAGCTTCATCCAAGCCATGCTTCTGGCTCATGAAGCAGCCACCCACCGCGGGAGGTCGCTGCGACTGAACGGACCTTTTGGACTTTCGCTTGGCACCGCTGAAGATGTGCTGAACTGGAACTCCAGTTCCCCGGTGCGGCTTCGATTCGAGGGCGCACTTGGTCAAGAGGCAGAATTCCTTTTTGGCGTACCCAACGAGGACGCGATGTATTTGGATATCCAGGAATATGCTTCCAGTGGCCTCAAGGCGTTCGCAGGAGCGCCGCGGTCCTTCACCTACCTCAGTGCCGAGCGGCTCGGACCGCGAGGGTTCGGCGAGACCTCCCCCCTTCCCGACAGTGAACTGGAGGTCGGAACTCGTGGGGAGTATTGCGCTCATGTGCTCGCTGCGCTCGGCGACAAGCCGATGATGCACGCCGGGCGTTCGCATCCCTCGCACAAGGTAGATACTGCGCAGTTGCTCAAATACGAGGTCGAGCAGTGGTTGAGCGAGATCGCCCGTCCAGTCGAGATTTCAGGCGAGCGGGTGGCCGCATCCACTGTTGCGGAACTGCAGTATCGGACGCAAGGCGGTTCCTGGGTCCGCGCTACGAACATGGGATTCGGCGTGACCTACGCATTGCCGGTTATCCTTGCAGGACTGATCGCGGAACCGGACGGCATCGTAATCGTCGAAAACCCGGAAGCTCACCTACACCCGGCGGGTCAGTCGCGCATGGGGGTGTTCTTGGCCTGGCTCGCTGGAAGGGGAGTCCAGACTTTAATTGAGACGCATTCCGACCACGTGCTTAATGGTATTCGCCGCGCGGTGGCGGAATTCGCTTTCGTCAGCGCCGCCGATACTTGCGTTCACTGGTTCGGAGGCTTCGAAGACGGTGACGCTGACAGGGTGTTCACCCTCGCCATTGGCGAGACGGGAACGGTCTCCGATTGGCCACGTGGCTTCTTCGACCAGTACCAGGTGGATGTAGCCTCGCTCGGCCGCATTAGACGCACCAGACAGCGTCCGTGACGTTCATCGTCAATGGAGCCGACTGGCAGTTCGACGGTGCCTCCAGCGACGCGGTGACGCAGGCGCTGGACCGGTTTTGCGAATTCGCACGCTTGTCGAAGGAGCGCGGCGAGATCTTTATGCTCGGGGATGACTTCCAGTTCCGGCCGATGCGTGGCCAACTCACGCTTTGGGACTTGTTCGCCGCCGAGGCGGGTCTGGGACTGTCCGGCGAACTCTGCCAGGAACTCGCGGCATGGCTTGGCCCGGCCCGATGCTACCTCGATGTCGAAGACTGGCCTAACGACTTGGACGAGACAGTTGTGTCTGTAGGTATGCATCCGGCTGCCGAGAACGTCGACGTTGCCTGGGCCCACCACTGCATACGCGCGGGCCGGATCGCTGCCTGCTTCACGATCTGCGAAGCCGCAGTCATAGAGACGACAACCGTAAGCGGGGTGGCGAGCGTGCATTTCGTCGCTGACGAGGGGAGCCGTAAGCGGTTCTGGCAAGAGGTTATCGTCCTTCAAGGAGATGATGCCGCCAGCCTGCAGCGCTACGCCGCCCATGCTTTCCCCGACTTGTTCTTCGTGGAGGGCGTGCTCACCCACCTCGAACGCCTGGGCGGTGGATACCGCGCGGCGCGAGAGCGTGTGCGCAGCGCACTTTCGGCGCTCGACGACAGGGGGCATTGGATCTTCACCAATCCACCCCCAGCCTTCGCGCCCGAGGAAAGGCTCCTAACTTCCAGCGAAGGCATGCCTCCTAATCAGCTGGTAATAGGGCGCTTCGCCCGAAGCGGCCTTGACGTCGCTCCTGAGAACCCGAACGTGTATATGAACCGCGAGTGCCGCGAGGCTCGGGAGACGACACTTGACCGGCGCACGCTCTACTGTGAGTGGCACGTCAAACTGGAACCTCACCGGAATCGCATCCACATCCATGCACCTGTTCCGCAGAGCAAGGATAAGGTTATCATAGGACTAATCGCCGAGCATCTGCCGCTCCCTGGCTGAGCGCTTCGCAGTGCCGGAGCAAGGGGACCGGTGCCAGACCGCACAGCGCGCTCGTCCTGGACGATGCGAGTTGCTCCACGGGCTGGTGCCAGGAAGCTGGGCCAGTCCAGACGGCTCACACTAGATATCCGAGGCCTGCTAAGTTTGCGCTAAAGTTCGATATTCTGCGCTACTCTGCTGATTTCAGATGGCCTGCGTGAAAGGCTATTAGATTGGTGCTTATGGACTGGAAGGAAGTTGGATCAACCTCGCAATCAGGCGGTCAAGGAGAGGTCAAGAAGGTCGTACACCGCGTGTCAGGCGCGATTGGTGCGCTCAAGCGATTGCATGACGGAGATGAGGATAAGAAAGAGCGTCGTTTTCGGTTCCTTAACGAAGTCAGTGCACTACGCGCGCTGGATGGAAACGGCGCGCCAAGGGTTTTGGATGCAGATGAGTCTCAATGGGAGAACCCCGACGGGCACCTGTATTTGGTGATGGAGTGGGTCGAGGGACCGACGCTTTCACAAAAAGTCAACGCACGTAGAGCTTCAATCGACGAAGGCACAAGAGCGATCACGCGGATCGCCAACATCCTAGAACGTTGCCATTTTCTTCCGGTTTACCATCGAGACATCAAACCGGACAACATCGTCATGCGAGGTGACGATTGGGACGACCCGATCCTTGTGGATTTCGGGATGTCGTGGGCGAGGCCGCACGGCCATCAGAGGGACTTCAACACGCCCAGAGGCCAGGAGATCGGTAACCGCTTTCTCCGTTTACCAGAACACTCGGCAGGGGGTGACCACCACGATAACCGCTCCGACGTCTGTATGGCGGTGGCGCTCTTGTTTTTCATGCTCACAGGCCGTGCACCGCGTTCACTAGATGACGGCCATGGTTTCAGACCTCATGAACTCCACCAAGATGCATTTCCAAGTTCGATAATTAACGATCTGCGATGGCCTCGCTTACGGCGTCTTTTCAACATCGGATTTCAATACAGAATGGAAGCACGCATCCAGAGTGCTGGCGATCTGCGAGGATGGCTTGAGTCACTGGACGATGACGCTATGAGCAGCATTTACGATGAACTCGCGGAAGAAATTGCTCGCCTTAACGATCAACTCGCTTCGGCAGAGGCTCGGCGGATTGAAGAAGCTCGACCGTTATTGGATGGGGCAAACCGTCAGTTTTTTGGTGATTTCCAGCAGATTGTCAGCAGCGCTGGACTAGAAGGCGGCGGTCAGGGGCCGACCTTTTTGGACCGAGGTTTGGCGAGCCAGTTCCATCTGATGGTTCATCGGAAGTTCATACAACAGCCTCATGTATTTATCGAACATCGCGTCGCGCTAGAACAAGAGTCAATATTAGCGAACTTTCGCCTCGATCAACATCTATCCGGCACCGGAGAATGGCAGACATATTATGTCGGACCCGCCGCCGACGATGAGGGACTCATGCTGGCAATGGCCGAAAATGTGCGGAAAGTAGCTGTCGAGGTAATCCGGTCGTTGTGCAAGAAATGGGAGTAACTTGGGGAACAGAGCCACGCTGCTTGCCGGACGGCGTTAGGCACACTTCGGCCGCTAGAGACACCTCTATGCTCTGCCAGGATGACTGCTGAACCTCACATCCAGGAATGCAGTAAATTACCAGGGATGTGAGCTAATCTTCTCATTTGCCAAGCGAAATTGGCATCCCAGTGGACGCTGCGTCATGATACGGAAATAATGCTCCCCGTACCAAGACCTCTCGCCGGTTCTCCGCTAACCTCTATGTGAGTCG
Source organism: uncultured Acetobacteraceae bacterium (assembly GCA_964244655.1). Classification (GTDB taxonomy): domain Bacteria; phylum Pseudomonadota; class Alphaproteobacteria; order Acetobacterales; family Acetobacteraceae; genus LMUY01. Next base: position 8,464 of record CAXTJU010000019.1, read on the forward strand.
TCCGGCTTCCGAGGTGCCCATGTCAAAGAGTCGCCGAAGTCTTGCAGGCGCCCTGGTAGCGGCCTGCTGCATGTGGGCGTTCCCCTCCCTAGCGGACGACATCTGCGAGGCGACTGCATTGAGGGATGTCTCGGCAATCGAGTCGCCGGGTTCCATCATCCACAAGGGCGGCAAGGACGAGGCAATCACCCAGTTCAGGGTGAACAAGCGGACGGGCGAGACGTCCTACTGCTCGCACGGGGGCTACTGCTACCCGACCCATGTCCGCGTCGGCGACGATCTGCTGCTCGCCCTGAAGATGACCAACTGCAAGCCGTCGGCTCAGGCTTATGCGGCGGATAGTTACGAACCGGACATTGTGACCTACGGGGTCGATGTAATCCGGTCCAGGATCCCAGCGGACCAGATGCGCCGGGAGGACGTTAAGAACCGGCTGCTGACCATGGGGCTGTGTTCGGCCTGCGCCGACAATGTGGCCCAGTACTATACGACGGCTCCGAAGTCGCAGTGCGCCGAACTGGCCCGGTCAGCCTTGGAGGGTAATCCCGAGTCTGCGCGCACCATCCAAGAGATGCCCGCCTACTGCACGTGGCACTATCCGGCTTCGAAATAGAGTGTGAGTCCGATCCGGCCGACGTGAAACCACGCCTCTAGGCCGCACGGGCGCGGTCCGAGGAGGAAGGCTAGTGCAGGCACGAAGTTGGAATTCGGACGGAGCCATTCACCGGATTCCATCTCCCTGTCACAGATTCCATCTCCCTGTCACAGATTCCATCTCCCTGTCACGGATTCCACCAGGCTGTCATTCCATCCCAGAGTTTGCTGTCACCATGCCTCATATTCTCCAATGGCTTAGCGAGATTCCATTCCAGAGTTCGATGTCACTTCACATCTGCCAACGGCCATCAGGGTGCAAGACATGCGCCAGCCCAGCTAATAGCCGATCGCAGCTCCGGCTGGCCGCCGGGCGTCGTTGGCGCCATAGAGCAGTCCGGGCCGCAGCGCGTCCGGCTGGGTTGCCTCCCTAGCGGCCGGCGCGCCCCGCTCAATGATCTCCGCCGCACCCCAGGGACGCTGCACGACGATCTTGTAGCCCATCGCTTCCAGCAGCGCTTGCGTGTCGGCGGACAACGCGAACGGTTCGGCCGCGATCTCGTCCGGCAGCCATTGATGATGGATGCGCGGCGCGTCCACCGCCGCCTGCGGCTGCATGCCGTAGTCGATCACGTTCAGGATCGTTTGCAGCGCCGTCGTGATGATCCGCGAGCCTCCCGGCGATCCCAGCACCAGCAGCGGCTGGCCGTCGTGCATGACGATCGTCGGCGCCATGGAGGAGAGCGGCCGCTTGCCCGGCGCGATGGCGTTGGCCGCACCCTGCACCAGGCCGAACATGTTGGGCACGCCGGGCTTGACGGTGAAGTCGTCCATCTCGTCGTTGAGCAGGAACCCGGTCCCTGGTGCTGCCACGTAGGCGCCGAACAGGCCGTTGATCGTGTAGGTGACGCTCGCGGCATTTCCCGCCCCATCCATCACCGAGTAGTGCGTCGTCTCCGCCTTCTCGTCGGCGGGCAGGCCCGGCCGCGCCTGCTTGGAGGAGCCGGCCTGGCCGGCCGGAATGTTCGCGCGCACAGCGGCAGCATAATCGGCGCTCAGCAACCGGCCGAGCGGGTTGGACACGAAGGCCGGGTCGCCGAGGTAGGTGTTGCGGTCGAGATAGGCCTGCCGCAAGGCCTCGACGATGGCGTGCACGGCTGCCGCCGAGTGGTATCCGAGCGCCGCCATGTCGTAGCCCGCGAGGATTTGCAGGGTCTCGCACAGCGTGGCGCCGCCGGAGGAGGGCGGCGGCGAGGATAGGATCGCATAGCCGCGGTAGCTGCACCGCAGCGGCTCGCTGTCCGTGACCGTGTAGGCGGCGAAGTCGGCCGCGGTGAGCAGGCCGCCGCCGGCGCGGGACGCCGCCTCCACCCGGGCCGGGATGTCGCCATGGTAGAACGCATCCGTCCCTTCATCGGCGATGCGCTGCAACGTGCGCGCCAGGTCGGGCTGCGCTAGCATGTTGCCGGGTTGCAAGGGGCTGCCGTCCGACCGGAGGAAGATGCGGGCGAGCGCCGGGTCACGGGCAAAGCGGCTGGCGCCGGCGTCCAGGATGTCGGTGTCGCCGCGGTTCAGCACGAAGCCGTCGCGCGCGAGCCGGATGGCTGGCGCCATGACCTGCGCGCGCGGCAACGTGCCGTAGCGGCGCAGTGCGGTGTCCAGGCCCAGCACGGTCCCCGGCACGCCGGCCGCCTTGTAGCCGAACAGGCTCTCGCCGCGGACCACGGCGCCGGCCCCGTCCAGGAACATCGCCGGGGTCGCCGCTGCGGGCGCGGTCTCCCGGAAGTTGAGGAAACGGTCCCGCCCGTCAGCGAGGTGCAGGGTGATGAACCCGCCGCCGCCGATGTTGCCGCAGCACGGGTTGACCACCGCTTCGGCATAGCCGACCGCGACCGCCGCATCGACCGCGTTGCCGCCCGCTTGCAGGATTTCGAGCCCGGCTTCGGATGCGAAGCGCTGCGAGGAGACAACCATGCCGTGCTGCGCCTCCACCGGTGGGAGAGAGGCCGCGCGTGCGAGGCTGGGGATGGCTGCCATGAGGAATGCGACACGACGCCAAGCCAATGATCCAACCCTTTCAGCAGCAGGGCTCTGCCCCGCACCCGCAAGGGGACAGTCGTCCCCTTGACCTCTTATACACAGGTGTCGAGAGGACGACTGTCCTCTCGCGGGGTGCGGGGCAGAGCCCCGCCGCTTGCTCAGCCTTGGCGCTCGAACGCCCCGCTGATCGTCAGCTGCACCGCATCGCCGATCAGCGGCACGTACGTCTTTACCCCGAAGTCGCTGCGGTTGATCTCGCCGCCGATCTGGAAACCCACCGTGTACTTCTTGTCGAGCGGGTTGGTGCCGGCGCCGACGAAGCGGGCGTGCAGCGTCACCGGCTTGGTCACGCCATGCAGCGTGAGGTCCCCGGTGACTTCCGCCGCATCCGCACCGGATGGGACGATCTTCGTCGAGCGGAAGGTCATTTGCGGGAAATGCGTCGCGTCGAGCCAGTCCGGGCTCTTCAGCTCCTCGTCCAGCTTGTCGCTGGTGGTGGACACCGTGCCCACCGGCACCGCGATCTCCAGTTGGCTGGCGGCCGGATCGGCGGGCGAAAGCTGCAAGCTGCCAGACGCGTTGGAGAAATGGCCATAATAGGTGGTGAAGCCCATGTGCGAGATCGCGAACTCGATCTGCGTGTGCTGCGGCTCCACGGCGTAGCGGCCGGCCTGCACCTGGGCCGGCGGCACCGGGACCGCCTGGGCCAGCGCCGGGCCGGCCAGGCCGACCGCCAGCAGGGCAGCAGCGAGAGTCTGTTTCATCGGAGATGTTCTTTCCATGGGTTGAGGGTGCTCAGGCGGCCAGTTCTGCGGAGCGGGCGCGCGCCCCGGCCACGGCCTTGGCGGCGGCGTCTGGCCCCATTGCCAGCCCCTCCGCCCGCACGGCCGTCACGTCGGTGATGCCGATGAAGCCGAGGATGGCCCGCAGGTAATTCTCTTGGAAGTCGTAGGTCTTGAACGGCCCATCGGAATAGATGCCGCCCGCCGCCAGGAACACCATGGCCTTCTTGCCGGACACCAGGCCCTTCGGCCCCTCGGCCGTGTACTGGAACGTCCGGCCGGCGCGGACGACATGATCGACCCAGGCCTTGAGCTGCGAGGGGATGGAGAAGTTGTACATCGGCGCACTGATCACCAGCAGGTCGGCGGCGGACAGCTCGTCGATCAGCTCGTCGGAGAAGCGCAGGGCCGCCTGCTGCTCCGGGGTGTGCGCTTCCGGCTTACCGAAGTAGCCGCCCAGCAGATCGACGCCGAGGTGCGGGATGTGGGTGGTCACCAGGTCACGCGTGGTGACGGTGTCGTCCGGGTGGCTCTCGCGATGGCTGGTCACGAACCCGGCTGACAGGTCGCGGCTGACGGACGCGTGCAGGTTCGGGCTGCTCTGGACGTGCAGGAGGTGGGACATGACGGTATTCCGAGTTGGTTGCCAACGAACCCTGAGTTAGTCCTGGCGCTCCCCCGAACAAACTGGGAAAGTTTCGCGCAACATCATCAGCATAATCGATGGAGTGCCGTGGACATCTCGCTGGACCAAGTCAGGGTGATGCTGGCCGTCGTGGAGCACGGCAGCTTTTCCAGCGCTGGCCGGGCGCTGAACCGGGCGCAATCGGCAGTGACCTACGCGGTGCAAAGCCTGGAGGACAGCCTGGGCGTCGTGCTGTTCGACCGCACCGGCTACCGCCCGGCGCTGACCGAGGCGGGGCGGGTGCTGCTGGCGGGCGCGCGTCGGCTGGCGGAGGAAGCGGGGGCGCTCCAGATCCAGGCGCGCAGCATCGCCGGCGGGCTTGAGCCGGAACTGACCTTGGTGGTGGACGCCCTGTTCCCTCTGCCGCCCTTGCTGGAAGCGCTGCGCGCGTTCAACCGGCATTACCCCGAAACGCCCACCCGGCTCTACGTCGAGCCGCTGCGCGTCGCGGTCGGCCTGGTGCTTGACGGCACCTGTGCGCTCGGGCTGCTGCCAGTGTTCGCCGCCGAGGCGGACACGCTGGCCTGGCTGCCGCTGCTGGACGTGGAGATGGTCCCGGTCGCAGCACCTTGCCACCCGCTCGCTGCGCTGCCCGGCCCGATCCCGCCGGAGGAGGTGCGGCGGCACGTGCAGCTGGTGCTGACCGACCGCTCCGCCGGGACCCCCGGCCCCGACCGTGGCGTGCTGGCCACCCGCACCTGGCGGCTGGGCGATCTCAGCGCCAAGCACGCGATGCTGCTGGCCGGGCTGGGCTGGGGCAACATGCCGCGGCACATGGTGGCGGAGGATTTGCGGCAGGGACGGCTGCATGCCCTGCAGCCGACGGAGTTCCTGGGCAAGCAGTTGCGGCTCGGCATGTGCGTCGCCCACCGCACCGACGGCCCGCTCGGTCCGGCCACGCGGTGGATGCTCGAACACCTCGCCGCAGTCAGCAAAGCTGGAGCCTGACCCGACCGCCCGATGTCCAGGGAATCCCGTTCCTTCGAAGTTCGGGGCAGCGCCCGATCTGGCTGTCGCGGCTTGCCACCGCCTGTTAGGCTGGAGGCATGCTGTTCCACAGCCCCGATGCCACCGACGCGCCCGTAACGCTCGCGATCAGCCAGCCCGCCCATGCCTGGATGTCGGGCCAGCTCCTACGCGCCTGGGCCGAGACGCTGGACGAGACGCTGCTGCTGGCTGCCGAGCAGCACGACATTGCCTGGCTCGACTGGGAGACCTCACCGAGCTTCGACCCGCGGACCGGACGCCCCCACCTGTTCCGCAGCGTGGGGGCGGCGCAGCACGGCCCGATGTGGGCGGGGGGCGTGGAGCGGGCGCTGGCCGCCTGGGGTCGGCGGGTCGCCTTGCTGGTGTCCCGCCACGGCAGCCTGGTCTATGGCCGCTACGCCGAGCGGCACCAAGGGACGGCGGCGGACGCGGCGGCAGCGGCGCACTACCGGCAAACGCAGGCCGTCCTGCAAGCCGGGTGGGCAAGGTCCCTGGGCCTCGACGCCGCGGCGCTGTCCCATGACACGGAGATGGTGGCGCTCTCCGACACGCTTTCGCTGGCGCTCTGCGGCGAGTTGGCCACGCCGTTGCAAGTCGAGTCGCCGGGCCGGGCCGGCGGGCGCCGCAGCCTGTGCCTGGCTGCCAGGCCCGGCGACCCGGCGGGCTTCACCCTCTCGCCGTGGCCGTTCCGCGGCGAAGCGCTGGTGGTCGAGGCCGAGGCGCGGCCGATGCCCGCGGCGGGCCGCTTCGCGGACGAGGCGGCGATGCGCGCCTGGCTCGCCGCTCCCGACCGGGTGACGTTGCAGGCGAGGCTGACGCCGGGCTGACAGGGTCGTTGGCATGGAGTTCGCATGACCCGCTCCGCATCTGGAGGAACACCGTGGCCACGAACAGTCTGCGCCGCTCGCTCGCGTTTTTCGCGGCCACGATGCTCGCGCCCGCCGCGCTGGCTGCGCCGGCGCCGGACCAGGCCGCCATCCTGCTGCCCGGCAGCATCAACGACCAGAGCTGGAACGCGCTGGGCTACGCGATCCTGCAAAGCCTGAAGCCGCTCGGCTTCGCGACCGCGTATTCCGAGAACGTGTCCGACGCCGACGAAGCCGAGGCGTTGCGCGACTACGCCAGCCGCGGCGACAGCATCGTCATGGGCCACTCGGGCCGCTTCGTCTCGGCGATGGAGCAGGTGGCGCCCGACTTCCCCCGCACGCAGTTCATCGCCATCAGCGGCAACGAGGGCATGGCGCCCAACGTGATGTCGGTGGACTGGGACAACGCCCAGTTCGGCTGCCAGCTGGGCACGCTCGCCGCGCGGATGAGCAAGACGCACAAGGTCGCCGGCGTGTACGGCCTGCAAGGCGTGCCCAACATCACCGCCCAGGCCGGCGCGTTCCGCCTCTGCGCCACAAAGGCCGGCGCCGCGGTGACCATCCTCTACGTCGCCGACATGGAGGACGCCGCAGCCGCGAAGGAGGCGGCGCTATCCCTGATCGCCGGTGGCGCGGACGTGCTGACCGGCAAGCTGAACGCCGCGGAGGCCGGCCTGGTCCAGGCCGCGAAGGAGCGGCACGTCTTCGTCACCGGCCGCGGCCCGGACCAGACGGCGATGGCGCCGAACGAGGTGCTGACCAATATCGTCGAGGACTGGCCGGCGATGCTCGGCTCCACCGCCGAACGCGTGAAGGCAGGCAAGCTGTCCGGCAGCTTCGTGCTCTACGGCTACGGCACCGCCCCGGTAACCGGGGCGGTGCTGGCTTACGCACCCGGCCATGCCTTCAACCCCGTCGTGCCCGCGGCGGTCGCCGAGGAGGTGGCCGGCCTGGCGGCGCAGTTCGCCTCGGGCGCGCTGACGGTCACGCCCACCGGCAACGACGCCCGGCCCGGACGCTGAGCCCGCCAGCGGGCCCCGGCCTGCTCCGGATGCGCGGCATCGTGCGCAGCTTCGGCGCCGTGCGCGCCAATGACGGCATCGACCTCGACGTGGCATCCGGCCAGATCGTCGGGCTGCTCGGCGAGAACGGCTCGGGCAAGACGACGCTGATGAAGGTGCTGTTCGGCATGCTGCCGCCGGAATCCGGCAGCATCACCTTGCGCGGCCGCGCGCTGTCCGGCCACGATCCCGCGGAAGCCATGCGCGCGGGGCTCGCCATGATCCACCAGCACTTCATGTTGGTGGAGGCGATGACGGTGGCGGAAAACGTCATGCTGGGCTGGCCCGAGGCGGGGCGCGTCCTGCGCCGCACGGCGGTGGCGGCGCGGGTGCGGGAGGCCAGCCGGCGCTTCGGCCTGGACCTCGACCCGGCGGCGCGGGTGGCCGACCTGCCGCTCGGCCGGCGTCAGCGGGTGGAGATCCTCAAGGCCATCCTGCGCGACGCCGAGCTGCTGATCCTAGACGAGCCCACTTCCAACCTCGCGCCGCCGGAAGTCGCGGGCCTGCTCGCGATCCTGCGCCGCCTGCGCGCGGAGGGCAGGGGCATCGTCCTCATTACCCACAAGCTGCCCGAAGTGCTGGCGGTGTGCGACGAGGTGGTGGTGCTGCGCGCCGGGCGGGTGGCCGGCCGCCTGCTGGTCGCGGGGGCGCAGCAAGCCCAATTGGCCGAAATGATGATGGGCCGCGCGGCCGCGCCGGCGCACGCCTCCGCCCGGCCCCCGCCCGGGCCGGTGCGCCTGGCGCTGCGCGGGCTCCACGCGCCGGGACTCGCCGGCATCGACCTCGACCTGCGCGCGGGCGAGGTGGTGGGCGTCGCCGGCGTGGACGGCAACGGCCAGATCGAGTTGGCCGAAACGCTGGCCGGGCTGCGCCGCGCCACCGCCGGCAGCGTGGCCCTGGACGGCCGGGACGTGACGCGCGCGGGCGTGGCGGCGCGGGTGCGGGCAGGGCTGGCCTACCTGCCGGCGGATCGCGCGACCACGGCGCTGGTGCGTGGGATGTCGGTCGCCGAGAACCTGATGCTGCGCGACTCCGCACGTGCGCCGTACAGCCGGGGCTGGCTGCTGTCCCGCGCCGGGCGGGACGCCGGCGCGCGCCGGCTGATGGCGGCCTACGACATCCGCGCCCCCGGCCCGGGTGCGGCGGTGGCGCGGCTGTCCGGTGGCAACCAGCAAAAAATCGTCGTCGCGCGGGAGCTGGACCGCGCCCCGGCGGTGGTGGTGGCGCACCAGGCGACCTGGGGGCTCGATCCCGGCGCTGTCCGCTTCGTGCTGGACCGCCTGGCGGCGTTGCGCAACGCCGGGTCGGCCGTGCTGTACATCTCCTCGGAGCTGGAAGAGGTGCTGGCGCTCGCCGACCGGGTCGCGGTGCTGGCGGAGGGGCGCTTCGCCGGCGTCGCGGCGCGGGAGGCGGCCGACCTGCCGCAGATCGGCCTGTGGATGGCAGGACGGGCGGCGTGACCATGCCGGCGGCGTGGCGGCTGGCGGGCCGTATCGGTGCCGCAGTGCTGCTGTCGCTGCTCTGCGCGGGGCTGCTGGTGGCCGCGTCCGGCCACGACCCGCTCCAGGCGTTGGCCGCCCTCGCGGACGGGGCCGCCGGGTCGCCGCACCAGCTCGGCGTGGCGCTGAACCGGGCCACGCCCTACCTGCTCAGCGGCGCCGGGGTAGCGCTGTGCTTCCGCGCCGGGGTCATCAACATCGGCGCGGAAGGCCAGATCGCACTCGGCGGCTTGGGCGCCGCGGCCGCCGCACTCGCCGTCCCAGTGGCCCAGCCGGCGCTGGCCGTCGTGGCGGCGCTGCTGGGCGGCGCGCTGGCCGGCGCGGCCTGGGCGGCCCTCGCCACGGCGATCCACCTGGGCCGCCGCGTGCACGAGGTCCTGGTCACGCTGCTGCTCAACTTCGTGGCGCTGCTGCTGGTGCAGCAGGCGCTGGCGGGGCCGCTCGGCCAGCACGGCGCGGGCTTCCTGCAATCGCCGCTGCTGCCGCGGCCGAGCTGGCTGCCGCGGTGGCCGGGGCTCGACGCCCATCCCGGTTTCCCGCTCGCCATCGCTGCCGCCGCCGTGCTGTCCTTCACCCTGTGGCGGACCCGGTTCGGCTTCGCGCTGCGCGTGGCGGGCAGCAGCCGGCCGGCCGCCGCCTATGCCGGATTTCGGCTGGGCCGGCTCACCTGGGGGGTAATGCTGCTGGCCGGGGCGCTGGCGGGGCTCGCCGGCGGCGTCGAGGTGCTGGGCGTGCACCGCCGGCTGATCGAGGGCTTCTCGCTCGGCTTCGGCTTCAAGGCGGTGACGGTGGCGCTGCTGGGCGCGCTGGAGCCGGTGGCGGTGGCGCCGGCGGCGCTGTTCGTGGGTTTGCTGGAAACCGGGTCGCAATCCATGCAGCGCCGCATTGGCGTGCCTTCCGCGCTGGTCGCGGTGATCGAGGGGCTGACCATGCTGTTCGTGCTGGCCGCGACGGTGCGGCGGCGGCCATGACCGACCTCGCCGCCGCCATCCGCATGGCGACGCCGCTGCTGCTCGCGGCCCTGGGCGGCATCCTGTCCGAGCGGGCCGGGGTATTCGCGGTGGGGCTGGAAGGCATGATGCTGGCCGGCGCGTTCGCCGCCAGCACGGGCGCATGGCTGTCCGGCAGTGCGGCGGCCGGGGTGCTGGCCGCCCTCGCCGGCGGGGCAGCAATCGGGCTGGCGGTGGCGCTGGTCGCGGTGCGCGGCCGGGCCGACAACATGGTCACCGGCCTGGCCGCCAACATCCTGGCCACGGGGCTGACCTCCTACGGGCTGCGCGCCGTGAGCGGCACCGGGCAGGCCGCGTCCATCCACCTGGCGCCGCTGCCTGACTGGCCGGTGCCCGGCCTCTCGCGCCTGCCCTGGCTCGGCCCGGTGCTGTTCGACCAGCCGCCGCTGACCTACGCCGCGGTGCTCGCCTGCGCGGTACTCGCCGCCTTTCTGGGGCGGACGCAGGCCGGGCTGATGCTGCGGGCTGCCGGCGAGAACCCGGAGGCGGTGTTCGCCGCCGGGGGACGGCCGTTGCGGGTGCGGATGGCCGCGGTGGTCGCCGGCGGCGCCGTGGCCGGGCTGGGCGGCGCGGTGCTGTCCTTGCAGCAGGTCGGCACCTTCACCGACGGCATGACCGGCGGGCGTGGCTACCTCGCCTTGGCCTCCTTGATTGTGGGGCGCTGGACTCCGTGGGGCGCGGCCGCCGCGTGCCTCGCTTTCGGCGGCGCGGAGGCGTTTGAGCTGCGTCTGCAGGCCGCCGGGGTGGGGCTCAGCGCCTACCTGATGCAGATGGCGCCCTACCTGATCGCGCTTGCGGTGCTGGCCGCCGCCGGGCGCTCCGTGCGGCTGCCGGCGGCGATCGGCCGGCCGCTCGACGACTGAAACCAAGGAGGGTGACATGGACATCAACCGACCCGAGATCCTGGCCGAGGTGCAGGCCGCTTTCGCCCGCTACGAGGCGGCGCTGGTGGCCAACGACACCGCCGTGCTGGACGAGCTGTTCTGGGACGACGGCCGCACCATCCGCTACGGCGTGGCCGAGAACCTGTACGGCATCGAGGCCATCCGCGGCTACCGGGCCGGCCAGGCCGCCACTGGGCTGGCACGGCGGCTGGAGGGCACGGTGATCACCACCTACGGCGACGGCTTCGCCACCGTGTCCACCCTGTTCCATCGCGCACCCGGCCGCGTCGGGCGGCAGATGCAGAGCTGGGTGCGGCTGCCGCAGGGCTGGCGGGTGGTGGCGGCCCATGTGAGCGTGATCGAGGCGCCGACGGGGCCGCCATGAGGCCCGTCAGCCTGCCGGCTGCAACAGGATGGGTGGCGGGTTCGCGTCGTAGGTGAAATCGGACTGCTTCACCGCATCCTCGACCACGGCGGCCGCGCCGCCGGTGAGCAGCCGACCGAAGCCCACGCCTTTGTACTGAGCTGCGACGGAGCCGATTGTGGTCCGCCAGCCAGGCTTGCGGCAGGTGATCGCCAGGCTGGCCTCGTTGGGCTGCACGCTCACCTCGCCGGGCGTGGGATCAACGGCGCCGACCACGGCCGAGCCTTGCTGCACCGTGCAGCTGGCGCCGGCCGGCTCGGTTCGCACCGTGATTTGCTGCGGGCCTGGCTGGCCTGGTGAGCTGCACCCGACCAGGGTGCAGGCGAGCAGCAGGGGCCAGGGGTTTTTCATGCGGCCTCATAGGGGATGGCGGTTGACGCCGGGCCAGAGTGGTCCGCTCGGAGGGCTGTGTCACTGGCCGGGCTGTCCAGGTCGCCGCCGAGCCTGGTCGGCTCCCGCCCCCACCCACGATTGCCGCGTGCTGCTTCCTCGCTGCAGCAGCGCCCCGCGCTACCCGTCGGGCGCGAACCGTTGTAGGCCACCCCCATGACCGATGTGCCGCCTGATCGCCTGTCCACCAACCCGACCAGCCCCCACCACGACGCGCCTGCGCTCGAACGCGGCGTCGGCATCCGCCTGAACGGCGTGGAGAAGACCACCGTCGAGGAGTATTGCGTTAGCGAGGGCTGGGTCCGCGTGTCGGTCGGCAAGACGCTCGACCGTCGCGGCAACCCGCTTACCATAAAGCTGAGCGGGACGGTCGAACCATACTATCGGGACAGGTCCCCGACCTGACCCGGCCATCGTCACGGAACGTAAGCACGGCTTGCGGCCAGGTCATCGCCGAACCAACTCCTGTTGGAAAAGGATGGCGTTTATGGCAAGAATTGCACGTCTTCTCGGCATGGTGGGCCTGGTGCTCGCGCTCGGCAGCGTCCCGGCGCTCGCGCAGCGCGGCGGCTACGGCGGGTTTCGGGGCGGTTATAACGGCTACGGCGGGTTTTACGGTCGTGGCTTCGGCGGCTACGGCTTTCGCGGTTATGGCTTCGGCTATGGCCCAGGCTTCTATGGCAGGGGGTTCTACGGCCCCCGCTTCGCCTACGGCTTCCCTTACGGCGGCTTTCGCGGCGGCGCACCCTTCTTCTACGGCTACCCGCGCTACTACTGACCGCCGTGACGCGCCAGCCCAACCCGGTATAGCCTCGCCTGGCCATAATGGGAGGCGGCGATGGACATGACGATCGCGACGAGGCCGGAGCAAGTCGGCCTGTCCTCCGAACGCCTGGCGCGCATCGCGGGCTGGGCGCAGCGCCTGGTGGACGACGGCAAGCTGGCCGGGATCACCACCGCGGTCATGCGTCGCGGCCAGCTCGCCCACCTGCACAGCTGCGGCCTGGCGGACCAGGCCGCGGGCGCTGCGATGACGCCGGGCACGCTCGTGCGCATCTATTCCATGACCAAGCCGCTCACCAGCCTGGCCGTCCTGATGCTCTACGAGCAGGGCCTGTTCCAGCTGGATGACCCGGTCAGCCGCTTCCTGCCCGCCTTCACCACGATGCGCGTGGCGTCCGGCGGCCAGCGCGGCAAGATCGAGACCGTGCCCGCCCTGCGTGGCATCACCGTGCGGGACCTGCTGACCCACACCTCCGGCCTCACCTACGGCTTCATGCAGTCCACCCTGGTGGACGAGGCGTACCGCGAGCAGGGCATCGACTTCCAGACCGCCGAGTGCAGCCTGGGCGAGCTGGTGGAGCGGGCCGCCGCGCTGCCCCTGCTGGCGCAGCCGGGGGCGGAGTGGAACTACAGCATCGCCACCGACGTGCTGGGCCACCTGGTGGCCGTCCTGTCCGGCGAGCCGTTCGGCGAGTTCCTGCGGCGCCGGGTCATCGAGCCGCTGGGCATGGTCGATACCGGCTTCCACGTGCCGGCGCAGAAGCACGCCCGGTTCGCCGCCAATTACGGCCGCGGCAAGGATGGCGGCCTGGCGCTGCTGGACGACCCGGCGACCAGCCGCTTCCTCGCCCCGCCCGCAATCTGCTCCGGCGGCGGCGGCCTGGTCTCCACCGCCGGGGACTACTTGCGCTTCTGCCAGTTCATGCTGAACCGCGGCGAGCTGGACGGCATCCGGCTACTCGGCCGCAAGACGGTGGCGCTGATGACGGCCAACCACCTGCGCGGCGACATGGCCGCCATGGGCATGCCGCGGTTCAGCGAGAGCAGCTACGAGGGCATCGGCTTCGGCCTCGGCTTCTCCGTCATGCTCGACCCGGCACGGGCGCAGATCGTCGGCACGCCGGGCGAGTTCGCCTGGGGCGGGGCGGCGAGCACGGCCTTCTGGGTGGACCCGGCGGAGGACATGGCCGTCGTGCTGCTGACCCAGCTCATGCCGTCCTCGGCCTACCCGATCCGCCGCGAGCTGCGGGTGCTGGCCTATGCGGCGATCACGGACTGAGCATCCGCCTCTCCGCCGCCAGCGCCACCCCCGGCAGCATCTCCGCGCCCGATGCCGCGCCCTCGCCGCTCAGCGCGTCGGCATGGCGGCGGGCGGCTTCGCGGGTTGGCGGCGGCGCGCCGATCTGCATGGCGTGGCCGCGCCAGGTGATGTTGCGGCTGCGGTAGCTCGCGGCCATCACCAGGACCGACATCGCCTCCCGCAGCGGCAGGATCCAGGGCCGGACGCGCAGGACCTCCCCGTAGCCGCCAGGCCGCGCCATCGGCAGCAGGGCGCGGTCGATTATCCCCGCCGCGGCGCTCCGAGCTGCCCAGGCGCTGGCGCACAGCAGCAGGCTCCAGCCGGCTCCGGCCGAGAGCAGCGCCGCGGCCATGCCCCAGGCCACCGGGTATTGCAGGGCTGACGCCGCGAAGCCCGCGGGGGCGAGCGAGCGGATGGTGCGGGCCCAGCGCAGCTCGTGCTGGAACCCGGCCACCAGCGTCGGATCCGACACGGTCGTGGCCGGCAGCGTGTTGGCCAGCCGCACGTCCAGGCCCTGGGCGCAGACCAGCCGGCCGAGCGCCGCGTCGTCCGCCACGTGGTTGACCAGGGCACGTAGCCCGCCCACCCGCTCCAGCGTCTGCCGCCGCAGCGCCATGGTGACGCCGAGGCAATCCTGCCGCCCGAGCGCGCGCGCCATCAGCGCCCCCGGCAGGAAGGTGTAGGTGATCTGGCTGGCGCCCAGCCGCTGCGGCAGCCGCCGCGCCGCTGCCCAGCCGATGCACAGCGTGGTGACCAGCCCGGCCCCGGGCTGCGCCAGCTCGGCCACCACGCGGTCCAGGTAGTCGGGCGCCACGTGCAGGTCGCTGTCGGCGATCACCAGCAGGTCGTGCCGCGCGGCGGGCAGCATGTTGATGAGGTTGGACACCTTGCGGTTGCAGCCGTGCTGCGCCGGGTCGATCACCACGGCGATGTCCGCGCGCGGGAACTCGGCGCGCAGCCCGGCCACGACGGCCAGCGCCGGATCGTCGGCGTGGGCGACGCCGAACACGAGCTGGAACTCCGGGTAGTCCTGGGCGAAGAACGAGGCGAGCGCCTGGCGCAGCATCGGCTCGCCCCCGTGCAGCGGCTTGAGCACCGTGACCGGCAGATGGCGGGGCGCCACGGTGCGGGGGCGGCCGGCGAACCGGCGCACGACGGCCACGCCGGCCACTGCCTGGATGACCCCGAACGCGGCGGCCAGCCCGGCCGACCCGGCCAGGACGTGCATGAGGACCGATAGGCTCATCTGATGGAAGTTCCTCCCCGCCCCCTGCAAAGCAGGCTGCCCGCGGAATGACATCGCATGGCCGCAGCCAGGTGGGTAGCCTGCCCACGTTGACGCCGGGGCGCGCCGTCCGCATTGGTGAAGCCCGACAACGACCGGCGGCCCCATGCGACTCCCTCTCGCCTTCGCCCTCCTGCTCGCCGCCGGCGCGGCCCATGCCGACCCGGCGCATGACAGCCTGACCATCGGCATCGCGCAGTTCCCGGCCTCCTTGCAGCCCAACATCGACCCGCAGGTGGTCCGCACCTACGTCATGGCCTTCGTCATGCGCCAGGTCACCGCGTTCGACCCTGAGTGGCACAATTCCTGCCTGCTGTGCACCGAGCTGCCGTCGCTGGAAAACGGCCTGGCCCGGATCGAGGACCGCCCGGATGGCGGCAAAGGCATGGCGGTGACCATCAAGCTCAAGCCCGGCCTGCAATGGGGCGACGGCCAGCCGGTGACGGCGCGCGACATCGCCTTCACCTGGAAGCTGGGCAGCGACCCCGGCAGCGGCTTCTCCAATCCCAACCCCTGGAACCGCGCCAGCAGCGTCGATGTGGTGGATGATGCGACCGCCGTGCTGCACCTAGACCGGGTGCGCGCCGACTTCGCCCAGTGGGACCAGGTTCTGCCGGAGCATGTCGAGGGCGCGGTCGTCGCCAAGGATTCAAGCCCTGGCGCCTACATCAACGGCACCAACTACAACCGCGCCCCGGTCAACCCGGGGCTGTACGACGGCCCATACCTGATCGCCGCCTATGACAGCGGCAACCAGATCGTGCTGGAGCCGAACCCGCATTGGGGCGGCGCCAAGCCCGGCTTCAAGCGCATCGTGCTGCGCCACATCGAGAACACCGCGGCGTTGCAGGCCAACCTGCTCTCCGGCGACGTGGACATGGTGGCCGGCGAGGGCATCGGCCTCACCATCGACCAGGCGCTGGCGCTGCAGAAGGCCCACCCGGACCAGTTCCATTACGAGTTCAAGCCGAGCCTGACCTACGAGCACATCGACCTGAAGCGCGAGAACCCGTTTTTGCAGGACGTGCGGGTGCGGCGCGCGCTGCTGATGGCGCTGGACCGCCAGACGATGGTGGACCGGCTGTTCGGCGGCGCGCAGCCGGTGGCCGCCACCTGGGTCAACCCGCTCAGCCCCGGATACGACCCGGCCGTGCCGGTGGTGAAATACGACCCGGCGGGCGCCAAGGCGCTGCTGGCGGAGGCGGGCTGGACGCCGGGCGCCGACGGCGTGTGCCGCAACGCGGCCGGCGAGCGGCTGCAGTTTGAGCTGGGCACCACCGCCGGCAACCGGCTGCGCGAGCTGCAGGAGCAGGTGCTGCAATCCAACCTCAAGAACGCCTGCGTGGCGGTCACGATCAAGAACGAGCCGGCCCGCACCCTGTTCGGCGACACGCTGAAGCACCGCAGCTACACGGGACTGGAAATGTACGCCTGGAGCAGCAACGTGACCGAGACGCCGCTCCGCACCCTGGGCACCAGCCAAATCCCGACGGCGGCCAACAACTACGGCGGCGCGAACTACCCTGGCTTCACCGACTCGGCGATGGACGCGGACATCGAGGCCGCCGAGGGCGAGCTGGACCCGGCCAAGCAAAAGGCGCTCTGGGCCGACATGCAGCGCCTCTACGCCGCCCAGGCGCCGGTGCTGCCGCTGTTCTTCCGCGCCGACCCGCACGTGACGCCGCCCTGGCTGCGCGGCTACGTGGCGACCGGGCAAGGCGACCCGAGCAGCACCTGGGCCGAGAACTGGCATCCGGCATGATACGCACCGCCCTGATCTGGCTGGCGCTGTGCGGCCTGGCCGCCGCCGCGCCGCACCGCACCCTCACCATCGGCGTCTCCTCGTTCCCCTCCACGCTGAACCCGGCGATCGATGCCGACCTCATCAAGTTCTACATCCTCGGCTTCGCTGCCCGCCCGGTGACGACGTGGGACGCGGACCGCCACCTGGTCTGCCTGCTCTGCACCGAGGTGCCCACCATCGCCAACGGTGGTGCCAAGCTAGAAGGCGACGGCATGGCGGTGACGGTGCGGTTCAAGCCCGGGCTGACCTGGGGGGACGGCGTGCCGCTGGGGGCCGAGGACCTCGCCTTCACCGCCCGCGTCGGCCGCGACCCGAACAGCGGCTTCACCAACACCAAGACGTGGGAGCGGGTGAGCCGGGTCGATGTGCTGGACCCGCAGACGGCGGTGATGCACCTGAGCGAGCCGTTCTATCAGTACGACGAGATCGCCGAGCTGCTGCCCGCTCACCTGGAGCAGCCGGCGTACGAGGCCAACCCCAAGCCCGGCGACTACATCCAGCACAGCGTGTACAACCGTGACCCGACCAACGCCGGGCTGTACAACGGGCCGTACCGCATCACCGCCGACGACGTGGGCAGCCAGCTCGTGCTCGACCGCAACGAGCACTGGACGGGCGCACGGCCGTATTTCGACCGCATCGTCATCAAGACCATCGGCAACACCGCCGCCTTGCAGGCCAACCTGCTGTCCGGCGACGTGGACATGGTGCCTGGCGAAGGCATCGGCCTGACGCTCGACCAGGTACTCACGTTGCAGAAGCAATACCCTTCGCGGTTCACCTACGCCTACAAGCCGAACCAAACCTACACGCACATCGACCTGCAATTGGACAACCCGGCGCTGGCGGACGTGCGGGTGCGCCGCGCCTTGCTGATGGCCATCGACCGGCAAGCCATCGTGGATAAGCTCATGGGCGGCCGGGTGCCGGTCGCCACCGGGTTCGTCGGCCCGCTGGAGTCGTATTACACGGCCGACGTCCCGCTCTACCCGCACGACCCGGCCCGTGCCGCGGCCTTGCTGGCCGAGGCCGGATGGATGCCCGGCCCGGACGGCATCCGCCGCAACGCGGCCGGGCAGCGCCTCAGCGTGGAGTTCACCACCACTGCCGGCGTGCGGTTCCGCGAGCTGCAACAGCAGGTGATCCAGAGCGAGTGGCGCGGCATCGGCGTCGAGGCGGCGATCAAGAACGAGCCGCCACGCACCCTGTTCGGCGAAACGCTCAAGCACCGGACCTTTCCAGGAAGCGTGCTGTTCGCCTGGGTCAACCCGATCGAGTTTTCACCACGGCAAATCCTGTCCAGCGGTCAGATTCCGACGGCGGCCAACAACTGGGGCGGCACCAACTACATGGATTTCCGCAACCCGCAGATGGACGCCGACATCGACGCGCTGGAGCGCGAGCTGGACCCGGCCAAGCGGGTGCCGATCTGGGCCGACATGCAGCGCATCTACGCCGACCAACTGCCGGCGCTGCCGCTCAACTTCGGTGCGGAAGCGCATGTCTGGCCGACCTGGCTGCACGGCGTGCAGCCAACCGGGCACGAGGCGCCGACCACGCGATGGGCGGAGCAGTGGCTCGCCGATGAGTGATGTCCTCGCGGTGGACAATCTCTCCGTGGCCTTCCCCACGGCGGGCGGGATGCGGCAGGTGGTGGCCGGCATCGGCTTCGGCGTGCCTGCCGGGCGGACGCTGGGCGTGGTGGGGGAGAGCGGCTGCGGCAAGTCGATGACGGCGCTGGCGGTGATGGGCCTGGTGCCGCCGCCGGGCCAGGTCGCCGGCTCCATCCGGGTGGAAGGCCGCGAGATGCTCGGCCAGCCCCCCGCCGTGTGGCGGCACTTGCGCGGCGAGCGGGTGGCGATGGTGTTCCAGGAGCCGATGACCGCGCTGAACCCGGTGATGCAGGTCGGCCGGCAGATCGCCGAAGTCATGGTGCTGCACCAGCAGCTCAGCTGGAAGCAGGCCGGCGCCCGCGCGGTCGAGACGCTGGCCGATGTCGGCATCACCTCGCCCAAGGAGCGCGCCGCGGCCTACCCGCACCAACTTTCGGGCGGCATGCGGCAGCGCGCGATGATCGCCATGGCGCTCGCCTGCCGCCCCGCCCTGCTGATCGCCGACGAGCCGACCACCGCGCTCGACGTGACCATCCAGGCGCAAATCCTCGACCTGATGCTCGGCTTGCAGGACGAGATCGGCATGGCGATCCAGTTCATCAGCCACAACCTGGCCGTGGTCAGCGAGGTCGCGCACGAGATCATCGTCATGTACGCCGGCCGCGTGGTGGAGCGCGCCCCGGCCGAGGCGCTGTTCGCCGACCCGCTGCACCCCTACACGCTGGGCCTGATCGCCACCCTGCCGGACCCGGCGCGCCGCGCGGCCGAGCTGCCGGTGATCCCCGGCGGCGTGCCCAACCTGGACAGCGCCTTCCTCGGCTGCCGCTTCGCCGACCGCTGCCCCCGCGGCGACGCGAGCTGCCGCCGCGCCGAACCGCCGCTGGAGCAGCTGGCGCCGGGCCACTGGGCCGCGTGCTTCAAGGCGCGGCAGTGACCTCCCTCGTCACCCTGGACGGCATCCAGGTCCAGTTCACCGTGGGCCGCCGCACGCTGCGCGCCGTCGAGAACGTGACGCTCGACATCGCGGAGGGCGAGACCCTGGCGCTGGTGGGCGAGAGCGGCAGCGGCAAGAGCACGCTCGGCAACGTCGTCGCCGGGCTACAGGCGCCCACCGCTGGCGCCATGCGGTTCCGCGGCCGGGCGATGGACCGCGCCGTGCGGCAGGAGGCCCAGCGCGCCATCCAGGTGGTGTTCCAGGACCCGTTCGGCGCGCTGGACCCGCGCATGCCGGTCTCCGCCCTCATCACCGAGCCGCTGCGCATCGCTGGCATCGGCGGCAAGGCAGACCGCCAGGCCCGCGCCGCCGAACTGGTGGGGCAGGTGGGCCTGCCGCTGGATGCGCTGAACCGCTACCCGCACGAGTTCTCCGGCGGCCAGCGCCAGCGCATCGCCATCGCCCGCGCGCTCGCCCCGGCGCCCACGCTGATCGTGGCCGACGAGCCGCTTTCAGCGCTGGACGTGTCGATCCAGAGCCAGATCCTCAACCTGTTCCGCAGCCTGCAACTCTCAGCGGTGCCACGCGGCGGCCTGGCCTACCTGTTCATCAGCCACGACCTGGCCGTGGTGAACCACCTGGCCGACCGCGTGGCAGTGCTCTACCTCGGCCGCCTGGTGGAGCTGGCCCGGCGGGAGGAGCTGTTCGCCACCCCATCGCACCCCTACACCCAGGCGCTACTGGACGCCGTGCCCCGCATCGGCCGCCGCCGCAGCCGCATCCCGGCCATCCGCGGCGAGATGCCCAGCCCGCTCGCCCCGCCACCCGGCTGCGTGTTCCATCCGCGCTGCCCCAAGGTGCAGGAGGTGTGCCGCACCGTGCCGCCCGCGCTGGAGCAGTCGCATGGCCGGCCGGGGCAGTATGCGGCCTGCCATTTCAAGTCTTGAGCACTCTCCCGGGTTGTAGGAAGCGCGCTGACCGTGGCGGGCGGCATGCTGTCTTGCCCGGCTTGCGTGAGAGGGCGTGCTTGGTCACCTTCGCCC
Source organism: uncultured Acetobacteraceae bacterium (assembly GCA_964244655.1). GTDB lineage: Bacteria > Pseudomonadota > Alphaproteobacteria > Acetobacterales > Acetobacteraceae > LMUY01. The sequence continues at coordinate 28,448 of CAXTJU010000019.1, forward strand.
CGGACCGACCTGGTCTATCCAGCGCCCTCGGATTTCTTTAAGGGCTCGCCGCAAGCTTCGGCTCGAACGAGGAGACGTCTGATGGCTAAGCAACCCGGCACGCCAAAGGCTAAGACGCCTGCCCCAGCGCAGTTCGACATGAACAGCCGCGAGCGCAAAGGCGGCAAGGGCGGCCCCGGCGGCCCAGGCCGCGGTCGCGACGAAAAGCGCCCGCCGGCCCGTCTCGTGAGCCTGCCGCCCAGCCTGGTCGATCGCGGCGAGGGTTGGGTCATCATGAAGATTGCCAAGATCGACCAAGCCTCGCATGCCGCCATGGGGGCCGAGTACCAGCTGATCTTCGAGGGTCACGACCCATTGGTGTTCGACTACTTGGGCGGCGCCCGGGACCGCGCCAAAGAGCCGCCTCCGGAGACCGCGCAGGCGACTGAGACCGCAGTTGATGCGACTGAAGAGACGGACGCCGCAGAACCATCGGCCGAGGTGGTCTGACACCCGGATCAGGAGCTTCGACTACTCTCCCGCACCTGAGTTGCCAGTACGTCCGCCCGCTCGTTCATCACGTCCCCGGCGTGGCCGCGCACCCAGCGCCACTCGACCTGGTGCGGCTTGGCCGCCGTCAGCAGGCGTTGCCACAGCGCCATGTTAGCCACCGGGTCGCCAGCCGCGTTGCGCCAGTTCCGCCGCACCCAGCCGGTGTGCCAGCGAGTGATGCCGTTGCGGACGTATTCGCTGTCAGTGTGCAGCACCACCCGGCACGGCCGGGTCAGCGTCTCCAGCGCGGCGGCGGCGGCGGCCAGTTCCATGCGGTTGTTGGTGGTGGCGGCGTCCGCCCCCGTCAGCTCCCGCTCCACGCCGCCGAAGCGCAGGATCGCCGCCCAGCCGCCCGGGCCCGGGTTGGGTTTGCAGCCGCCATCGGTCCAAATCTCGACCAGGCCGGCATTGTCAGAGTCCATAGGCGCGTTCATCCGTGGCGAGCAGGTGGAAGCGGAGCCGGCCCAGATACTCCAGCGGATCCTTGCGCGTCACCAGCGCACCCGGCGGCGTGTTCACCCAGTCGTACAGCCGGGTCAGCAGGAAGCGGATCGCCGCCCCCTGGCACAGCACGGGCAGGGCGGCGCGCTCGGCCGCACTCAGCGGGCGGCGGGCGGCGTAGGCGTGCAGCATGGCCCGCGCCTTGGTGACGTTGAACGACATGTCCGGCTCGAAGCACCAGGCGTTGAGGCAGACCGCGAGGTCATAGGCGAGCAAGTCGGTGGCGGCGAAGTAAAAGTCGATCAGCCCGGACAGCCGGCCGTCCAGGAAGAACACGTTGTCCGGGAACAGGTCGGCATGGATGTGGCCGCGGGGCAGGGCAGGGGGCCAGCCGGCCAGGATGCGGGCCAGCGCCGCCGCCAGGGCCTTGCCCAGGCCCGGCTGCACCTCGTCCGCACGGGGCAGGCAGCGGTCCAGCAAGGGCTGCCAGCCGGACGGGCCGAGGGCGTTCGGCCGCTCCGGCGGGTAGTCCATCCCGGCCACGTGCAGCCCGGCCAGCGCCGCGCCGAGCGGGGCGCAATGGGCCGGGCGCACCCGGCGCGGCCACACCCCGGGCAGGAAGGTGGTGATGCACGCGGGCCGGCCCGCCATGTGCCGCAGCGCCGTCCCGTCCCGTCCGCGCACCGGCTGCGGGCAGGTGATGCCGTGGGTGGCCAGGTGCTCCATCAAGCCGAGGAACCAGGGCAGCTCCGCCGGGTCCACCCGCTTCTCGTAGAGGGTGAGGATGTAGTCGCCCGCGGTGGTGCGCAGCGAGAAGTTGCTGTTCTCGACGCCCTCGGCGATGCCGCGGAAAGCCACCACCGTGCCAAGGTCGTAATCCGCCACGTAGGCGGCGACCGCCTCGTCGGTGACTTCGGTGTACACGGCCATGGTCTAGGACGAGGGTGTCGCACCCCTCACCCCGGCCCTCTCCCACAAAGGGGAGAGGGAGAAGCGAAGGAGCGTCAAGACAGCGGGGCGGGCAGCTTGAAGATCACGTCTTCCTCCGTCACCCGGCGCTCCTCGATGCTGAGCGTGTAGCGCTCGGCCAGGTGGGTGATCATCTCCTGCACCAGCAGCTCGGGCGCGGAGGCGCCGGCGGTGAGGCCCAACGTCTGCACGCCGTCCATCACCGTCCAGTCCAGGTCGCGCGCGCGCGGCACCAGCACGGCGCGCTTGGCCCCGGCGCGCTCCGCCACCTCGCGCAGCCGCAGCGAGTTGGAGGAGTTCGGGCTGCCGATCACGATCACCAGGTCACAATCCGGCGCCACTGCCTTGACCGCCGCCTGCCGGTTGGTGGTGGCGTAGCAGATGTCCTCGCGTTTCGGCCCCTCGATGGCCGGGAAGCGCGTGCGCAGCACGTTGACGATCTCCGCCGTGTCATCGACGGACAGTGTCGTTTGCGTGATGAAGGCGAGCAGCCCCGGGGCGGGCTGCACGGCAGCCGCCTCGTCCGCGTCCTGCACCAGCGTCACCGCGCCCGGGGGCAGTTGGCCCATGGTGCCGACCACCTCCGGGTGCCCGGCATGGCCGATCATCAGGATGTGGCGCTGGTCCGGCCCGCCCTCGGCGAAGTGCCGCTCAGCCTCGCGGTGCACCTTGCTCACCAGCGGGCAGGTCGCGTCGTAGTAGTGCAGGTGGCGGCGCTCGGCCTCCAGCGGCACCGCCTTGGGCACGCCATGGGCGGAGAACACCACGTGCGCGTCCGGCGGCACCTCGTCCAGCTCCTCGACGAACACGGCGCCCTGCGCCTCCAGCGCCTCGACCACCGTGCGGTTGTGGACGATCTCGTGGCGCACGTACACCGGCGCGCCGAACCGGCGGATCGCCTCCTCCACCACGCGGATGGCGCGGTCCACGCCGGCGCAGAAGCCGCGCGGGCCGGACAGCAGGATGCGGAGCGGGGTTGTCTGGTCCATGTTGTCCGTGGGATGTGCGGCGCGCAGTATGGCGTCCCGCCCGTCCTGCCACAACCCGGAGTGCGCTGAGCCGCGCTCGCCTGCCTCAAAGCTCCCATCCGCCCGGAGCGCCCAAGCGGAGTTGCCGATGCCGTCGTCCATGCTTACCCGTGCCCTTCCGTCCGGCGCGACCCGGACGCTGCCTTCAGCGCGGCGCATCCTGCCGCCCGCGCTCCCGTTGCTGGCCGTCCTGGCCAGCCTATCTGCCTGCGCGCAGCCGGACCTCCCGGCCTTCGCCCCGGTCTGCCCGCAAACTGCCATCCGTCCGGACGCCGGGGACCTGAGCCAGTATCGCGGCGCCGGGGCCGACTTGACTGATCTGGTGGTGGACGGCCGAATCACAGGGCTGTCCGGCAAATGTTCCCTGGATGACCGCACCCACTTGCATACCCGCATCTCCGTTAAGATGGAGCTGACGCGCGGGCCGGCCGCCAAGGGGCCGCTCGCGTCGGTGACCTACTTCGTGGCCGTCGCCAAAGGGGACAAAATCCTGGACAAGAAGGACTACACCGTGGCCGCGGCCTTCCCGCCCAACTCAGACAAGCTGCGGCTCAGCGGCGAGCAGGTGGACCTCGTGCTGCCGGTCGATGAGCATCTTACCGGGGCGGCCTACAGCATCCTGGTCGGCTACCAGCTGACCCCTCAGCAACTGGCGCTCAACCGCCGCCGCGGCCCGCGTTGAGCCGGGTGCGGCTGCTTTTGCTGGCCAGCCTGGCCGCCCTCCCAGCCGGGCACGCCATGGCCAAGACCCTGGTCTATTGTTCGGAGGGCTCGCCCGAGAACTTCAACCCGATGATCAACACCACGGGCACCACCTTCGACGCCACCCGGCCGGTCTATGACCGCTTGGTCGAGTTCAAGCCCGGCACCACCGACCTGCAACCGGGGCTGGCCGAGAGCTGGGACATCGCCCCGGACGGCAAGGCCGTCACCTTCCACCTGCGCCACGGCGTGCACTGGCACAGCAACGCGGCCTTCAAGCCAACCCGGGACTTCGACGCCGACGACGTGCTGTTCTCGTTCAACCGCCAGGGCCGCGAGGACAGCCCGTTCCACAAGGTCTCCGGCGGCGGCTACGACTACTATGGCGACATGGGGTTCCCCACCCTCATCACCGCGCTCGACGCGATCGATCCTTACACCGTCCGCTTCACCCTCCGCGAGCCACAGGCGCCGTTCCTGGCGGATCTCGCCATGGACTTCGCCAGCATCCAGTCCGCCGAATACGCCGACACGCTGCTGCGCGCCGGCAAGCCGGAGCAGATCGACCAGGTGCCGATCGGCACCGGGCCGTTCAGCTTCCTGGCCTACCAGCGCGACGCGGCCATCCGCTACCGCCGGTTCGACGGCTACTGGGGCCCGAAGGCCAAGCTCGACGGCCTGGTGTTCTCCATCAACAAGGACCCGGCGGTGCGCCTGGCCAAGCTGCGCGCCGGCGAGTGCCAGGTGATGGCCTACCCGTCGCCCGCCGACCTGCCCGGCATCAAGGCCGACCCGCAGCTGACCTTGCAGCAGCTGCCGGGGCTGAACGTCGGGTTCCTGGCCTTCAACGCCACCAGGAAGCCGTTCGACGACCGCCGGGTGCGCCAGGCGCTCAGCATGGCCATCGACAAGGACGCCATCCTGCGCGCCGTCTATCAAGGCGCGGGGGAGCCGGCGAAAAACCTGATCCCGCCCACCATGTGGTCCTACGACAATGCCGTGGCCGACTACCCGCACGACCCAGACGCCGCGAAGAAGTTGCTGGCCGAGGCCGGCTTCCCGGACGGCTTCGACACCGACCTGTGGGCGATGCCGGTGCAGCGCCCGTACAACCCGGACGCCCGCCGGGTCGCCGAGCTGATGCAGGCAGACCTGGCCAAGGTCGGCGTGCGCGCCCGCATCGTCAGCTACGAGTGGGGCGAGTACCGCAAGCGCCTGCAAGCCGGCGAGGCGCCGATGGCCGAGATGGGCTGGACCGGCGACAACGGCGACCCGGATAACTTCTTCACCCCCAACGCCAGCTGCGCCGCGGCCCGGATGGGCGGCGGCAGCGTGTCCAAATGGTGCAACAAGGCGTTCGACGCGCTGATCCAGCAGGCCGCCCGGCTGCCGGACCAGGCCGCCCGCGCAAAGCTGTACGAACAGGCGCAGGTGGTCATGCACGACGAGGCGCCGTTCTTCCTCATCGCCCACTCCGTGACGTTCCAGCCGCTGCGCCGGGAGGTGACCGGCTTCGTCATGAGCCCGCTCGGCACCCACTCGTTCGAGCAAGTGGACTTGCAGTAGCGCCTTGCTGCGCTTGCTGTCCCGCCGCCTGGCGCTGATCGTCCCCACGCTGCTGGGCGTCTCGCTGCTCGGCTTCCTGCTGGTGCACGCCGTGCCCGGCGACCCGGTGGAGGTCCGCACCGGCGAGCACGGCATCTCGCCCGAGCGCCTGGCCTACTTCCGCCACGAGCTGGGGCTGGATCAGCCGCTGTGGCGGCAGTTCCTGCACTACGAGGCGCAGCTGCTGCACGGCGATTTCGGCCGTTCCCTGGTGACGCAGGAGAGCGTGTGGACCGAGTTCACCACCTTCTTTCCCGCCACGGTGGAGCTGGGCGTCTGCGCTCTGGCCTTCGCCGTGCTGCTTGGGCTGCCGCTCGGCGTGGTGGCGGCCGTGCGCCGCGGCACGCCGCTGGATTATGGGCTGATCGGCATCTCGGTCGTGGGCGCATCCATGCCGATCTTCTGGCTGGGCCTTATGGCCATCCTGGTGTTCTCCGTCTCGCTCGGCTGGACCCCGGTGTCCGGCCGCATTGACGACCTGTACTACGTGCAGCCGATCACCGGCTTCCTGCTGATCGACAGCCTGTTCGACCAGGACGACCCCGGCGCGTTCGGCTCGGCGGTGCGCCACCTGATCCTGCCCACGATCGTGCTCGGCACCATCCCGCTGGCCACCATCGCCCGCATCACCCGCTCCGCCATGCTGGAGGTGCTGGGGGAGGACTACGTGCGCACCGCGCGGGCAAAAGGCCTCTCGCCGGTCCGCGTGGTGGTGGTGCACGCGCTGCGCAACGCGCTGATCCCCGTCGTCACGGTGCTGGGCTTGCAGGTCGGCACGCTACTCGGCGGCGCCATCCTGACCGAGACAGTGTTCGCCTGGCCCGGCATCGGCCACTGGCTGGTGGATAGCGTGCAACGCCGCGACTACAACGTGCTGCAAGGCGGCACGCTGCTGATCGCGGTGCTGGTGATGGCGGTGAACCTGGGCGTGGACGTGCTGTACGGCGTGCTGAACCCGCGGTTGCGGCGGTGAGCACCCCACTCCGTACCGTCATGGCCGGGCTTGACCCGGCCATCCACGCTATGGCGACACCTCTGCGCTCAGGCGGGTGGAACGAGGTGATGCAAGTCCACCCAACCCGGGTTGTTTTCCAGAACCAGCCGCACCTTCCACGCGCGCGGCCAATGCTTGAGCGCCTTCTCGCGCTGGATCGCGGCACGAATATCCTCGTGTGGCTCGGCGTACACCAGCCGCTTCAACCCATACTGTTTGGTGAACCCTTCAATTACGCTCTCGCGATGCTCCCAAACACGTTTGGCCAAATTGCTGGTCACGCCGATGTAGAAAATGCCATTCGGGCGGTTTGTCATGATGTAAACCCACCCGGCAGGCATCTCCGACTCCTGCGTCAATGCCTAAGCGGTTGCAACCGCGTGGATGGCCGGGTCAAGCCCGGCCATGACGATAATACTGATCCATGAGTCTTTCCCTAACCCACACCCCCCGGTTCCCCTTCGCCCGCCGCCTGCTCGCCAGCCCCGGCGCATCGGCCGGCTTCGTCGTGCTGGCCATCCTTGTCACCATGGCCACGGCCGCCCCCCTCATCGCGCCGCACGGCCCCGCCGAGCAGTTCCGCGAGTCCTTCCTCGCCCCGCCGTTCCAGCAGGCCGCCTTCCCCCTCGGCACCGACAGCCTCGGCCGCGACATGCTCAGCCGCCTGATCTACGGCGCGCGGCTCTCGCTGCTGATCGGCACGGTCGTGGTGGCGCTGTCCCTCGCGTTCGGCACCCTGCTCGGCCTCGCCGCCGCCTTCGCCGGCGGCCTCGCGGACGTGCTCATCATGCGGCTGATGGACGTGCTGCTGGTGTTTCCCTCCCTGCTGCTGGCCATCGTCGTGGTCGCCATCCTGGGGCCGGGCTTGACCAACGCCATGCTCGCCGTCGCCGTGGTGCAGCTGCCCGGCTACGTCCGCCTCGCCCGCGCCGCAGCCCTGGGCGAGCTGGCGCGGGACTACGTGGTCGCCACCCGCGCCGCCGGCGCCGGCACGCTGCGGCTGATGCTGCTGGTGGTGCTGCCGAACTGCCTGGCGCCGCTCATCGTGCAGGCCACGCTCGGCTTTTCCTCGGCCATCCTGGACGCCGCCGCCCTCGGTTTCCTGGGCCTGGGCGCGCAGCCGCCGACGCCGGAATGGGGCACCATGCTGGCCGACGCGCTGCAATTCTACCAGCGCGCCTGGTGGCTGCTGACCTTCCCGGGCCTCGCCATCCTGCTCACCGTCATGGCGTTCAACCTGCTGGGTGACGGGCTGCGCGACGCGCTGGACCCGAAGCTGCGGAGGTGAGCGCCCCTGGGAGCCTGCTGGACGTTCAAAGGCTTTGCGTCAGCTTCGACACTGCCGCTGGACGCTTTCCCGCCGTGGAAGGGGTGGACCTGGCCGTCTCGGAAGGTGAGGTGCTGTGCGTGGTCGGCGAGTCGGGCTCGGGCAAGAGCGTGTCCGTGCTGGCCGTCATGGGCCTGCTGCCCGCAACCGCACGCATTGCCGCCGAGCGGGTCGCCTTCCGCGGCACCGAGCTGCGCGCCCTCTCCGCCCCGGCCCGCCGCCGCTTGGTCGGGCGCGACATGGCGATGGTGTTCCAGGAGCCCACCACCTCGCTCAACCCCTGCTACACCATCGGCTGGCAGATCGCCGAGGTGCTGCGCGCCCACGCAGCGGTGCCCCGCGCCCAGCGCCAGGCCCGGGTGCGCGAGCTGCTCGGCCAGGTCGGCATGCCTGCGCCGGAGGAGCGGATGCGCGCCTACCCGCACCAGCTCTCCGGCGGGCTGAACCAGCGCGCCATGATCGCCATGGCCATCGCCTGCGGCCCGGCGCTGCTGATCGCCGACGAGCCCACCACGGCGCTGGACGTGACGGTGCAGCAGGGCGTGCTCGACCTATTGGTCAGCCTGCAACGCGACCGCGGCATGGGCCTGGTGCTCATCACCCACGACATGGGCGTGGTGGCGCAGACGGCGCAGCGCGTGCAGGTGATGTACGCCGGCCAGGTGATGGAGGAGCAGCCCGCCACCGCCCTGTTCGCCCATCCGCGCCACCCCTATACCGCCGCCCTGCTGGACGCGCTGCCGGAGCGGGCGGAAGGCCAGCCGCGCCTGCCCACCATCCCCGGCCTGGTCCCCGGCATCGCCGACCGCCCCGCCGGCTGCCTGTTCGCCCCGCGCTGCCGCCACCGCGCCGCCCGCTGCGACGCCGAGCGCCCCGCGCTGAGCCGCGGCGTGCGCTGCCACTACCCGCTGGACGCCGCCGGCCAGCCGACGGGCTGGCCCGGATGACCGTGCTGGAAGCCGTAGCGGTGACCCGGCACTACCCGGTGGCGGGCCGCCAGGTGCTGAAGGCGGTTGATGGCGTGTCCTTCCAGCTGCAAGCCGGCCGCACCCTGGCGGTGGTGGGCGAGTCCGGTTGCGGCAAGTCCACCCTGGCCCGGCTGTGCACCCTGCTCGAACCGCCCACCGCCGGCCGCATCGCCATCAAGGGCCAGCCGGCGGCGGCGGACCGGAGGCTGCAACTGCAGAACCAGATGGTGTTCCAGAACCCGTACGGCTCGCTCAACCCGCGCCGCACGGTGGGCGCGGCGCTGATGGAGCCGCTCGCCATCAACCGCCGCGGCACCCGGCGCGAGCGGGCGGCCGAGGCGCGCGCCATGCTGGACCGCGTGGGTCTGCGGCCCGACGCGTTCGACCGCTACCCGCACATGTTCAGCGGCGGCCAGCGCCAGCGCGTCGCCATCGCCCGCGCCCTGATGCTGCGCCCGGCCGTGGTGACGGCGGACGAGCCGGTCAGCGCGCTCGACCTGTCGGTGCAGGCGCAGGTGCTCAACCTTCTCCGTGACTTGCAGGACGAGCTAGGCATCGCCTACCTGTTCATCAGCCACGACATCGCCGTGGTGCGCCACATGGCCCAGGACGTGCTGGTGATGTACTGCGGCCGCCCGGCGGAGCAGGGCAGCCGCGCCGCTGTGCTGGACCGCCCGCTGCACCCCTACACCCGGATGCTGCTCGCCTCGACCCCGTTCGTGGACCCGGCCCGCCGCGTCGCCAGCGTCCCCGTCCGCGGCGAGCTGCCATCCCCGGTGGACCCGCCCCCCGGCTGCGCCTTCGCCAGCCGCTGCCCCCACGCCGCCGAACGTTGCCTGGCCGAGCGCCCGGCGCTGCGCCCCGTGCAGGACCGCCTGGTGGCCTGCCACTTCGCCGAAGCCATCGCCTCCGCCTAGCCTTCTCCCTTTCCCCCCTTGCGAGAGAGGGTCGGGGTGAGGGGGCTTGGCCCCCCAAACCCGCCCTTCTACAACGCCGATTATGAAACCCGCCATCATCGGCCTGTCCGGCCCCGCGCTGACGGCGGACGAAGCCGCCCTGTTGCGTGAGCACCGCCCCGCCGGCGCCATCCTGTTCGCCCGCAACATCCAGGACCCGGCGCAACTCGCTGCCCTCACGGCTCATCTCGCCCGTCTGCTGCCGCCGCTCGCCGTCATCATGGTGGACCAGGAAGGCGGCCGCGTCGCCCGGCTGCGCCCGCCGCACTGGCTGGCGCACCCCGCCGCCGCCCGCCTTGGCGCGCTGCACGACAGGGACCGCCCCGCCGGCCTGCGCGCCGCCTGGCTCACCGGCGCGCTGATCGGCATGGAGGCCGCCGCCGCCGGGTTCGACGTGGTGTGCGCCCCCGTGCTGGACCGCGCGGTGGTGGGCGCCGACGCGGTGATCGGCGACCGGGCCTATTCCACCGACCCGGAGACCGTCGGCGACCTGGCCAGCGCTGCCGCCGCCGGGATCATGGCGGCCGGCGTGCAGCCGGTCGGCAAGCACTGCCCCGGCCACGGCCGCGCCACGGTGGACAGCCACGCCGGCCTGCCCCGGCTGGACGCGATCGACCCCGCCGATCTGGTGCCGTTCGCCCGGTGTTCCCATCTGCCATGGATGATGACCGCCCACATCGTCTATGCCGCGCAGGACGCTGCCCATCCCGCCACCCACTCCCCCGCCCTCATCGCCGCCACCATCCGCGGCCAGCTCGGCTTCGAGGGCGTGCTGGTCAGCGACGACCTGGGCATGGGCGCGCTGTCCGGCTCCCCGGCCGAGCGGGCCACGGCGGCGCTGGACGCCGGCTGCGACCTGGCGCTGCACTGCTCCGGCGTGCTGGCCGACTCGGCTGGGCTGCTGGCCGCCTGCCCGCCCGCCACCGACGACGCCCTCGGCCGTATGCGCGCCGCCCTGTTCCTCGCCCAGCGCTCCCGCCAGGCGCTTGACCCGGCGGCGCTGCTGGCCGAGCGGGACGGCCTACTGGCATGAGCACGCCCCGATGAGCACTCCCTGGCTGGACATCGCCGTCACCGTGGCCGCCGCCATCGGTGCCATCACCCTGCACGAGGCCGCCCACGGCATCGCCGCCTGGGGCTTGGGCGACGACACCGCCAAGCGGCTCGGCCGGCTGTCGCTCAACCCGGTGCGCCACGTGGACCGGTTCGGCACCATCCTGCTGCCGGGGTTCCTGCTGATCTCGCAGCTGCTCACCATCCACCATGTCGCCTTCATGTTCGGCTGGGCCAAGCCGGTGCCGGTGGACGCCAGCCGCTTCCGCCGCCCGCGGCAGGACATGGCCCTGGTCGCCGCCGCCGGCCCCGCCATGAACTTCCTCCTCGCCTGGCTGTCCGCCCTGGCGCTGAACCTGACCGACCAGTGGCCGGGGCAGGGCGGCGACCTGGCCGTCAACTTCCTTGAGATGTTCATCCTCACCAACCTGGTGCTTGGCCTGTTCAACCTGCTGCCGATCCCGCCGCTCGATGGCGGCCGCATCGTGGTGGGCGTGCTGCCTGCCGGGTTGGCAATGCGTTGGGCGCGAATCGAGCGGGCCGGCCTGGTCGTCGTGCTGCTGGGCGTGTTCCTGCTGCCGCAGCTGCTCGCCCAGTTCGGCGTCGCGTTCAACCCGGTGGGCGCTGCGCTGGACGACGTCATCCCCCGCGCCGAGGACCTGGTGATGCGCCTTGCCGGCCGCGATGGCTGACGCAGCCCGCCTGGAGCTGCAGCTGGACGGGTTCGAGGGACCGCTCGACCTGCTGCTGGACTTGGCCCGGGCGCAGAAGGTCGATCTGGCGAAGATATCCATCCTGCAATTGGTGGAGCAGTTCCTCCTGGCGGTGGAGGGCGCGCGCCAGGTGCGGCTGGAGCTGGCGGCGGACTGGCTGGTGATGGCGGCTTGGCTGACCTGGCTGAAATCCCGCCTGCTGCTGCCGGACGACGCGCCGGACGCCGAGGAGGGCCTGGAGGCCGCCGACGCGCTGGCCGCCCGCCTGCTGGAGTTGCAGCACGTCCGCGCCGCCGCCGCCTGGCTCGACGGGCGCCCGGCGCTGGGCCGCGACGTGTGGCCGAGGGGCGAGGCGGGGTCGTTCACCGAGCTGGACCGCTCCGGCCTGGCCGCCGACACGGCCGGGTTGCTGCGCGCCTACCTTGCCGCCATCCGCCGCGGCGCCGGCCGCCGCCGCTACCGCCCTGCCGGCGCCCCCCTGTGGAGCGTGCAGGACGCGCTCGGCCGCCTAGCCATCATGCTCGGCCAGGCAGCCGGCTGGACCTTACTGGAGCGCTTCCTGCCCGAGCTGCCGCCCGACCCGCTGGCCCGCCGCGCCGCCACCGCCGCCACCCTGCTTGCCGGGCTGGAGCTGGCGCGCGACGGCCAGGCCCGGCTGCGGCAGGAGCAGCCGTTCGGCCCCATCCTGTTTGCGGGCGAAATGCATGGATGACGCCCATCTGCGGCTGGCCGAAGCCCTGGTGTTCTCCAGCGCCGAGCCGGTGCCGGCCCGCGCCTTGCAGCAGTTGCTGCCGCCCGAGGCGGACGCCGCCGCCGTGCTGGCCGCCCTGCGCGACAGCCTGGACGGGCGCGGCGTGACCCTGATGGAGGTGGCGGGCGGCTGGCAGGTCCGCACCGCGGCGGACCTGGCGCCGCTGCTGCGCCGGGTTGTGCGGCAGCCCCGGCGCTTGCCGCGGGTGGCGATGGAGACGCTGGCCATCATCGCCTACCACCAGCCGGTGACCCGGCCGGAGATCGAGGACATGCGCGGCGCCAGCCTGTCGCAGCAGACGATGGACGCGCTGCTGGAGGCCGGCCTGATCGCCGCCGCCGGCCGCCGCGAGGTGCCGGGGCGGCCGACCCTGTGGGCCACCACGCCCGGCTTCCTCGCCCAGTTCGCCCTGCGGGACCTGCGCGACCTGCCCAAGCGCGAGGACCTGCTGGTCGAGCCGCCGGCCGTGCTGCCCGCGGCGCGTGAGCCTGCGATGCATCCCGCGGTGCATCCCGCCCTGGGTCCCGACGGTTTCCCACCCTAGATAGGCCATGCTACAGGCTGGTTCGGGAGTGCGTCTGCCATGTTCGATTTTGCCTGGTCCGAGATCGCCCTGATCGGCGCGGTGGCGCTCGTCCTGATCGGGCCCAAGGACATGCCGGTCGCCATCAAGGCCATCACCACGGCGATCAAGAGGGCGCGCAAGATGGCGGCGGAGTTCCAGGGCCACGTGGACGAGATGGTCCGCGAGGCCGACCTGCACGAGGTGCGCGACCAGGTGCGGGAGATCCGCTCCATGGACCTCCGCGGCGCGCTCACCCGTGCCGTGGACGGCGACGGCGCGCTCCGCAAGGCCTTGCAGGACCCGATCCGCACCCCGCCCCCCGTGGTGACCACGCCGGTCGAGGCCTTGCCCGAGCACACCATCGCCGCCCCTGCCGAGGCAGGGCCGGCTGCTCCGGTGCCGAAGCCGGCCGAGGGGATCGTGGCCCGGGAGGCCCCGCCGCCCGCTTTCATCCCGCCCGCCTTCGTCCCTCCGGCTGCGGCCGAGGCTGCAGCTTCGGCGCAGGCCCACGACGCCTAGCCATGTCCTCCGCCGCCGGGAAGCCCGAAGACACCATCAACGACACGCCCATGCCGCTCATGGCGCATTTGCTGGAGCTGCGCCGCCGGCTGATGTGGGCCGGGTTGTCGTTCTTCATCTGCTTCGCGGTGTGCTACCATTTCTCGACGCAGATCTACTCGTTCCTGGCGCAGCCGCTGGCTGACATCCTGCAATCCCGCTCCGGCCAGGACCGCCGGCTGATCTACACGGCGCTGTACGAGGCGTTCTTCACCTACCTGAAGGTGGCGCTGTTCGGCGGCGCGTTCCTGGCTTTCCCGGTGATCGCGACGCAGCTCTACATGTTCGTGGCGCCGGGCCTGTATCGCAGCGAGAAGCGCGCCTTCCTGCCGTTCCTGATCGCGACGCCCGTGCTGTTCGTCATGGGCGCGGCGCTGGCGTATTATTTCGTGTTTCCCGTGGCCTGGCGCTTCTTCCTCTCCTTCGAGACGCCGAACGGTGCCGGCGGCCTGCCGATCGAGCTGCAAGCCAAGGTGGGCGAGTACCTCGACCTGGTGATGAAGCTGATCTTCGCGTTCGGCATCGCCTTCCAGTTGCCCGTGCTGCTGACGCTGCTGGCCAAGGTCGGCATCGTGACGCAGGCCGGGCTGCGCAAGATGCGGCGCTACGCCTATGTCGGCATGTTCGTGGTCGCCGCGATTCTGACGCCGCCCGACGTGATCACCCAGTGCGGCCTGGCGCTGCCGCTGATCGCGCTCTACGAGGTCTCGATCATCGCGGCCGGGCTGGTGGCGAAGAAGCCGGTGGAGGCGTGACGGGCTCAGTGCCCGATTGAGTGCAGCACCAAGGTGATGACACCGATCAATGCGGCCATGACGCCAGCGCCTGCGCCTGCTGCGACGGCCATAGCCTTCCACGGTTCCCAGCGGACCTGGGTTTCGAAATGCTTGGTTCGAATGGCCATCAGTTCCACTCTCATCTTGTGTTTCAGGAGTTCCTGGTCGGCGCTCAGCGGCATGATCCAAGATAGTACACGGCCCGGCAGGCTGCATCGGCGGTCGCCTTGACCAGGTGGCGCAGCCGGTCCAAACGCCCAGCGTCGGCGCAGCTGCAACCCCGTGGATGGCCGGGTCAAGCCCGGCCATGACGGTGGATGGGTGATGCACGACATACGCGCGATCCGCGACGATCTAACTAGCTTTGAAGCCGAAATGGCTCGTCGGAGCGTCCAAGTTGGGCAACTCGGCCTTCTGGCGCTGGACGCCTCGCGGCGGGCCACCCTGACGGCGCTTGGGGCGCAGCAGGCTCACCGCAACGCCCTCTCCAAGCAGATTGGCCAACTCCGCCGCACCAGCGCCAACACGGCCGCACTGGAAGCGGAGTCGGCTGCGCTGCGCGACGCGATTGACGTGAACGAAGTAGCTGCTGCTGCTGCGGATGCTGACATCAACGCGAGGCTCGCGAGCCTTCCTAACATTCTCGACCCCGACGTGCCGGACGGTACCGATGAATCTGCCAACCTCATTGTCAAGCAGCACGGCGACCCCGCCCCCCTGTCCACGGCTCGCCAGCACTTCGAACTCGGCGAAGCCCTCGGCCAGATGGATTTCGCCGCCGCCGCCAAGATCGCCGGCTCCCGCTTCACCGTGCTGCGCGGCGGCCTCGCCCGGATGGAGCGCGCCCTCGGCCAATGGATGCTCGACCTGCACACCACCGAGCACGGCTACGAGGAGGTCGCCGTCCCGCTGCTGGTGAACGACGCCGCCGCCTACGGCTCCAACCAGCTGCCCAAGTTCGCCGAGGACATGTTCCAGACCAAGGACGGCCGCTGGCTGATCCCCACCGCCGAGGTACCGCTCACCAACCTGGCCGCCGGCGAGATCATCCCCGAAGCCCGCCTGCCGCTGCGCGTGGCCGCGCTCACCGACTGCTTCCGTTCCGAAGCCGGGTCCGCCGGGCGGGACACGCGGGGGATGCTGCGCCAGCATCAGTTCCGCAAGGTCGAACTCGTGTCCATCACCCGCCCCGCCGACAGCGACGCCGAGCACGAGCGCATGACGCGGTGCGCCGAGACCGTGCTGGAACGCCTCGCCATCCCGTACCGCCGGATGCTGCTCTGCGCCGGGGACACCGGGTTCGGCGCCGCCAAGACGTTCGACCTGGAGGTGTGGCTGCCGGGGCAGGGGGCCTGGCGGGAGATCAGCTCCTGCTCCAACACCCGCGCCTTCCAGGCCCGCCGCATGAACGCACGCTGGCGCCCAGTGGATGGCAAGCCCGAGTTCGTCCACACCCTTAACGGCTCCGGCGTCGCGGTCGGGCGGGCGCTGATCGCGGTGATGGAAACCTACCAGCAGCCGGACGGCTCCATCACCGTGCCGGACGTGCTGCGCCCGTACATGGCAGGGCTGCAGCGCATCGGCTGACCTGTCCGCTGGGCCCGGCCTGATGTAAACCCCGCTCACATGGCCTCCGCCCGCGACAGCTACCATCACGGCAACCTGCGCGAGGCGCTGGTCGATGCGGCGCTGCGCCTGATCGCCGAGCGCGGCCTGGGCGGCTTCGCCTTCGCCGAGCTGGCCCGCGCCGCCGGCGTCAGCCCCGCCGCGCCCTATCGCCATTTCCGTGACCGCGGGGCCCTGGTGTCCGAGCTGGCCCGGCGCGGCTTCGAGCAACTACGCGATGACCTGCACGCCGCTTGGCGGGACGGCCAGCCAGACCCAGCGGCTGCCATCGAGCGCTGCGGCCGCGCTTATCTCGCCTTCGCTCGGCGCGACCCGGCCAGCTACGCCGCCATGTTCGACGGCGCAGTGGGCGACACCGACCCGGCGCTCCGCCTCGCCGCCGACGCCGCCTTCGCCACGATCCGCGCCGCCGCCGAGGCCGCCTGCGCCGCCGCCCCGCCGCGGAGCCGCCCGCCGGCCCTGATGGTGGCGCTGCACGTCTGGTCGCTTTGCCACGGCACCGCCGCCCTGTTCACCGGCGTGCCCTCGCCGGGCCGCCGGCCGCTGCCGATGACGCCGGAGGAACTGCTGGAAGCGGGGCTGCTGGTCTATCTGCGCTCGCTCGGGCTGGGCAGATAACAAGTTCGTGAGCATCTTTACGCGGCGATCAGGAAAGCGCATCTATGTAAATGTGATTAACATTCACTCCCGGAGCCGTTCCATGTCGTACGTCACTGCCCGCTTGGATGAAGTCGGCCGTCCCGCCTGGATCGCGCTGACCATCCTTGGCTTCTGGTTCTGGTGGCCGGTTGGCTTGGCCGTGCTCGCCTACTGCGCCTTCAGCCGCCGCCGCCACCGCGCCATGGCCGGCACGTGGCGGTTCCCGGAGATGCAGCGTTACAGCCGCGGCTTCTCCTACGCCGCCCCGTCCGGCAACCGCGCGTTCGACGAGTACCGCTCGGACACGCTGCGCCGGCTGGAGGACGAGCAGAAGGAGTTTGTGGAATACCTGGACCGGCTGCGCCAGGCCCGCGACAAGCAGGAGTTCGACCAGTTCATGGCCGACCGCCGGCAGCGTCCGGCCCATGCGGACGAGGTGGGGCAGCAGTAAGCAGCGGAGCTCTGCCCTGCACCCCGCCAGAGGACGGGGTCCTCTGGACACCTGTTAACAGGGGTGAAGGGGACTTCGTCCCCTTCCGGGTGCAGGGCAGCGCCCTGCCTCTTGCTAGCCCAGCGTCATGCTGAACAGCTGCGTCATTGACGCCCAGGACTCCGCGTCCGACTCCGCGCTGTAGCGGATCGCGTCCGGCATGTTGGCCTTGGCGGCCTGCTGGTTGGTGAAGCTGTGCACCGTGCCACCATAGACGTGCAGCCGGTAGTCCGCCTTGGCTTCCTTCATCTCCGCCTCGAACGCATTGCGCTGCTCGAGCGGGATCATCGGGTCGTCGGCGCCGATGCACACCAGCACGCGCGGCTTGATAGTGCCAGGCTGCACCTTGGGCGTCGCCGTGCCCAGGCCGCTGTGGAAGCCGGTCACCGCCTTCAGCGCCGACCCGCCGCGGGCCAGCTCCAGCGCCATGGTGCCGCCAAAGCAGAAGCCAATCGCCGCCACCCGGCCCGCATCGACCTCCGGCCGCGACGTGAGCGCCTGCAAGCCGCCGCCGGCGCGGGCCCGGGTGCGGTCGGGCGCCTCGAACAGCGGCTTCAGCAGGCCGATCGCCTCTTCCAGCCCCGTCACCACCTTGCCGTCGCCGTGCAGGTCGCAGGCGAGCGCCACGTAGCCCATCTTGGCCAGCCGCTCGGCGCGGCCGATCGCGTGCTCGCCGAGGCCGAACGCCTCCGGGAACACCAGCACGCCGGCACGCGGACCGGAAGCGGGCTCGAAGAACAGCTGGCTCTGCATCGTCAAGCCGTCGGCCTGGTAGGTCATCATCTCGTGCTGCATGGCATGGCTTCCGTGGTTTGCCCGCTCATAGCCCGGCTGCGCGCGGACAGCCATCGCCAGGGTCAGGAAAGCCGGGGCCAGGAAAGCCGGGGGCAGGGAACCAGCACGCCACCCGGATCGCTTGCGCCCTGCAAGCATCAGGATGGCATCATGGACGACGTGCTGACGGCCGGCTCGCCGGTCGAGATCGAGGCCAAGGCGGCCGAGGCCGGGCTGCCGGAGGCGGACCGCGACGTGGCGCTGGCGCTGTTCCACGACCTGACCAGCCGGCTGGAGCTGCGGCTGCTGGAAACGCCCGCCGATGGCGGCGAGCCCTGGCCGCGGCACCGCTTCTGGTTCGGCCCGGCCGCCGTGGTCGGCGTGATCACCCAGCGCCTGCGGGCGGCGAAGGACGCGGCGGAGGCGCCCGCCACGGCCGCCATCGTGTTCGTGACGGCGGAGGAGGGGCCATTGGCCGGGCTGCTGGCCGCCGGGTCCCGGAGCGATTGGCTGGCGGCGCTCGACGGCCCGGCGTGACGCCGATGGACGCGGGCGAAGGCGGGGCCGCGGGCGAGGACTCCATCCATCTCAGCCAGGGTGGCCGCAAGCAGGCGGGTGAGAGCATGCCGCTCAGCCCGCTGGTGATCCACGAGGTGATCCGCGAGCAGGGCCTGGCGGAGGTCAGCCGCTCGTTCAGCGGCCTGGCGTTCTCCGGCCTCGCGGCGGGTCTGTCGATCGGGTTCTCCTTCCTGATCCAGGCGGCGTTGCAGGCGGGGCTGCCGGATGCGCCCTGGCGTCCGCTGGTCGCCTGCTTCGGCTACACCTTCGGCTTCCTGATCGTGGTGCTCGGGCAGCAGCAGCTGTTCACCGAGACCACGCTGACCGCCGTGCTGCCGGCGCTGACGGAGCGCACCCTGGCCATGGTCGGGCAGATGCTGCGGGTGTGGGGCGTCGTGCTGGCCGCCAACCTGGTCGGCACGGTGCTGCTGGGGGCCTTGCTGGCGCGGTCCGGCGTGATGCCGGCCGACATGACCGCCGCCATGGACGACATCGCCGGCCACACCTTCCAGGCCTCGTTCGGCCACGGCGTGCTGATGGCCGCCTTCGCTGGCTGGCTGATCGGGCTGATGGTGTGGCTGCTGCCGCCCTCGGGCTCCGCCAAGCCGCTGACCATCATCCTGCTGACCTACGCGATCTCGGTCTGCCGCTTCCCGCACGTGATCGCCGGGTCGGTGGAGGCGGCCTACGCCGTCATGGCGGGGCACGCCACGCTGGGCGCCTACCTGGGCCAGTTCCTGGCGCCGACGCTGCTCGGCAACGTGCTCGGCGGCACGCTGCTGGCTGCCCTGCTCAACCACGCCCCGATCGCCGGGGAGCTGGACGGCGAGGGGGGAGCTTAGGCGCGGCGGCGAACGGCCGGACATCATTTCACGGGAGGAAACCATGCCGGCCCGTGCTAGGCTGCCCGCATGAACGTCGCCCTGCGCCGCCCCATGACCGTGGCCGAATTCCTCGACTGGGAGGAACGCCAGGAGCTGCGCTACGAGTTCGACGGCGTCCGTCCGGAAGCCATGACCGGGGGCACCTTCGAGCACGATGCGATCCAGATGGCGCTTGCCCGCGCGCTTGGAAACCGTCTTGACGGCAAGCCATGCCGGGCACATGGCAGCAACCTCAAAATCGAGGTCATGGGAAGCATCCGCTACCCCGACGCCTACGTGACCTGCGGGCCGATCAGGCGCGGCAGCACGGTTGCTGCGGATCCCGTCGTGGTCTTCGAAGTCCTGAGCAAGAGCACGGCCGCCAAGGACCGGGGCGTCAAGAACAGGGAGTATTCCTCCACCGCCTCCGTGCAGCGCTATATCATGCTGGAGCAGGTCGAGATCGGCGGGACCATGTTCGAGCGCACGAGCGACGACTGGGTCGGCCATCTTCTGACGGCGAGTTCCGTGATCGCCATGCCCGAGATCGGCATCGAGCTGCCGCTTGCGGACCTCTACGACGGCCTCGACCTGGCAAGCCCGCCGGAGGACGAGACGGCCTGACCATAGGGCGGCCAAGAATGCAGCAGGCCCGCGCTTGCCCGCCCTGCCAGAATCAGCCGGCCAGCCACTCCGGCACCGGCAGGCCCTTGCCGCGCAGGAAGGCCGGGTTGAACAGCTTGGACTGGTAGCGCGCGCCGCTGTCGCACAGGATGGTCACCACCGTATGGCCCGGCCCCATGGCGCGCGCCACCTGGATGGCGGCGGCCACGTTCAGCCCGGCCGACCCGCCGACCGACAGGCCCTCGTGCTGCAACAAGTCGAACACCTGGTCCAGCGCTTCCGCGTCGGTCACGCGCACAGCGTCGTCGATCGTCACGCCCGCCAGGTTGCCGGTGACGCGGGACTGGCCGATGCCCTCGGTGATCGAGCTGCCCTGCACGGACAGGTCGCCGGTCTTGACCCAGCCATACAGCCCGCTGCCCTCCGGGTCCGCCAGCACGATGCGGATGCCGGGCCGCCGCGCCTTCAGCGCCAGAGACACCCCGCCCAGCGTGCCGCCGGTGCCGCAGGCGCAGGTGAAGGCATCCACGGCGCCGTCGGTCTGCTGCCAGATCTCGGCACCCGTGGTGGCGCGGTGGCCCTCGCGGTTGGCCAGGTTGTCGAACTGGTTGGCCCACACCGCGCCCAGCTCGCGCGCCAGCCGCTCGGAGTAGCGCACGTAGTTGCCGGGGTC
>CAXTJU010000020.1:0-47704 GCA_964244655.1 uncultured Acetobacteraceae bacterium
AGCCTGGGCCGCGCCGGAGGCGGGCGGCGCGGCGCTGGCCGCCGGGCTGGCGGTGGCGGGCCTCGCGCACCGGCAGGTCGGCGGCTATACCGGGGACGTGCTCGGCGCGGCCGAGGTGGCGGCCGAGTGCGCGGCGCTGGCGGCCTTGGGATAGCTGGCAACGGAGTGGGCGCGCCTGGCGTTTTGCCCGGACGACAGAGGAGCAGTGCATGAGCGAGAAGACGAGCGAATCAGGTCCGGTGCTCGGTGGCCCGGTCGAGGAAGTGCAAGGCATCTTCCCGACCGATGCCGCGATGCAGGACGCCCTGGGCCGGTTGCGCATGGTGGGCTTCGACCATGCCGACCTCAGCCTGCCCATGACGCAGCCGACGGCTAATGTGGCGACGCCGGAGCTGGGTGCGGCCAACCCGGTGACGGAGGACGACATGCGGCAGGCCCGCACCATGGGCACGAGCATGGCGGGCTACATCGGCGCTTTCGCGGCGGCGGGCGCCACGGTGGCGACGGGGGGAGCGGTCGGGGTGGCGATCGCGGCGGCGGCGGCGGTGGGCGCCGGGTCAGCGTTGGCTGCGAACGCGGTGGGGACGGCGGCCAAGGACTCCCAGGAGGAGAGCCGGGCCGAGTCGGCGGCGGCAGGGGAGCTTGTGCTGGCGGTCCGCGCGACCACGCCCGAGAAGCGCGCCGACGCAGAGAAGATCATGTTGCAGGCGGGGGCTACGTCTGTCGCCGCCATCAAGCGCGAACCCGCGGCCCCTGGGCTGGACTCGTCGAGCTGGACTGGCTGAGGGGCGAAAGCCGGCCTCCGAAGAGGCCGGCTCGCCGTTTAGACGAGCTTGAGGTTGCTCGCGGCAGCCTTGCCGCGCTCCATCACCACGTCGTAGCTGACCTTCTGGTTCTCATCGAGGCCGCGCAGGCCTGCAGCCTGAACTGCGGTGATGTGAACGAACACATCCTTGCCGCCGTCCTGCGGCATGATGAAGCCGAAACCCTTGGTGGTGTTGAACCACTTAACCGTACCTGTAGCCATAGCTGCGTCAACTCCGTCGAAATGCCGCGCGGATACGCGGCATATGTGGACAATCGTATCCCTGGACCACTTGACGGCAGCACCCTGTGAAGGGGAGGCGCAGCAAGGCGGAGGCGGAAGCGCGATTGCGAGTGCGCTTGATCGCAGCATCTGCACGGCAAGTCAATGTCAGTCAAGTGACATTGGCCGCTCACTTCATGAATAGGCGCACATGCAGAAAGGGCGAGCCTTGCGGCCCGCCCCTTTCCTCAAGCAGATGACGACGGGCTTTAGAAGTCCATGTCGCCCATGCCGCCCATTCCACCCATGCCGCCGCCACCGCCGCCGCCCATGGGAGCCTTGCGCTCGGGGCGCTCGGCGATCATGGCCTCGGTGGTGATCAGCAGGGCCGCGATGGAAGCCGCGTCCTGCAAGGCCGTCCGCACGACCTTGGTCGGGTCGATGATGCCGGCGGCGACCATGTCCTTGTACTCGGCCGTCTGGGCATCGAAGCCGTAGTTGTAGTCGCCGTTCTCGATGACCTTGCCGGCGATGACCGCGCCGTCCTCGCCCGCGTTCTCGGCGATCTGCCGCAGCGGGGTCTGCACCGCCTTGCGGACGATCTCGATGCCGAGCTTCTGGTCCTCGTTCAGCGGCTTCAGCTGCGCCAGGATGAGGCTGGAGCGGGCCAGGGCGACGCCGCCGCCGGGCACGATGCCTTCCTCGACCGCCGCGCGGGTCGCATGCAGCGCGTCATCGACGCGGTCCTTGCGCTCCTTCACCTCGACCTCGGTCGAGCCGCCGACGCGGATCACCGCGACGCCGCCTGCCAGCTTGGCCAGGCGCTCCTGCAGCTTCTCCCGGTCGTAGTCGGAGGTGGTCTCCTCCACCTGCGCCCGGATCTGGTTGCAGCGGCCCTTGATGCCGTCGGCATCGCCGGCGCCCTCAACGATCGTGGTGTTCTCCTTCTCCATGATGACGCGCTTGGCCTTGCCCAGCATCGCCAGCGTGACGGTCTCGAGCTTGATGCCGAGGTCCTCGGAGATCACCTGGCCGCCGGTCAGGATGGCGAGGTCCTCCAGCATCGCCTTGCGGCGGTCACCGAAGCCCGGCGCCTTCACGGCCGCGACCTTGAGGCCGCCGCGCAGCTTGTTCACGACGAGCGTGGCCAGGGCCTCGCCCTCGACATCCTCGGCGATGATCAGCAGCGGACGGCCGGACTGCACAACCGTCTCCAGCAGCGGCAGCATGGACTGCAGGCCGGAGAGCTTCTTCTCGTGGATCAGGATGTATGGCTGGTCCAGCTCGGCGATCATCTTCTCCGCGTTGGTGATGAAGTACGGGGAGAGATAGCCGCGGTCGAACTGCATGCCCTCGACGACGTCCAGCTCGGTGTCGATGCCCTTGGCTTCCTCGACGGTGATGACACCCTCGTTGCCGACCTTCTGCATCGCTTCGGCGATCATGCGGCCGATGTCGGCCTCGCCGTTGGCGCTGATCGTGCCGACCTGGGCGGTCTCGGCCTCGGTCGTGATCTTGCGGCTGCGGCTCTTCAGCTCATCGACGATGGCCGCCACGGCCATGTCCACGCCGCGCTTGAGGTCCATCGGGTTCATGCCCGCGGCGACGGCCTTGCTGCCCTCGCGAACGATCGACTGCGCCAGCACGGTGGCCGTGGTGGTGCCGTCGCCGGCCATGTCGTTGGTCTTGGTCGCGACCTCGCGCAGCATCTGCGCGCCCATGTTCTCGAACTTGTCGGCGAGCTCGATTTCCTTGGCGACGGTGACGCCGTCCTTGGTGATGCGCGGCGAGCCGAAGCTCTTGTCGATGACCACGTTGCGGCCCTTGGGGCCGAGCGTCACCTTCACCGCGTCGGCGAGGATGTCCACGCCGCGCAGCATGCGCTGGCGAGCGTCGCCGCCGAACCGTACGTCCTTGGCTGCCATGTTATGCTACCTTTTGTTGATGGATGGGGAGGATCGCAGAGGAGGCTCAGGCCTGCTCGACGATGCCCATGATGTCGGATTCCTTCATGATCAGCAGCTCTTCGCCGTCGATCTTGACCTCGGTGCCCGACCACTTGCCGAACAGGATCTTGTCCCCGGCCTTGACTTCCAGGGCGACGATGGCGCCCTGCTCGTTGCGGGCGCCCGGGCCGGCGGCGACGATCTCACCCTGCATGGGCTTCTCCTTCGCCGTGTCGGGGATGATGATGCCGCCGATGGTCTTTTCCTCGGCCTCCAGGCGCTTGACCACGACGCGGTCGTGCAGCGGACGAAACTTCATGGCGTTGCTCCTCAGCGATCCAACACTGTTGATGTCCAGCCGGGGCGGGTTTGGCACTCGCCCCGATGGAGTGCCAGCCGTTTAGTCCTCGGCGCACCCGGCCGTCAACCCTGGCGAACGCCACCCTTCACTGCGCGGCCCGCCATGAGAAACCGCCCGGTTGCCTTAGTAACGCTGAAGAGGCGTCGCACGCTGTGCTGCCGTTTCGCAGTTCACCGGGCCAGGGATTGCAGGATGGCGACTAGCTTGGCCTTCAGCATGCCGGGATGCACAGTCCCGGACGGGCCCCTGCCCTCCGCCAGTGCGACCAGGCCAAGACAGGGCCAGTGTGCGAGATTTTTCTGCTTGCCAATGCGAGTTCCCTTGAGAAAGGCTTGCCAGAGTGCAAGGTAGTATCACGCACATCCGCGAATCGCGACAAGGAGCCGACTTAACATGGCTGAAGACAACTCAACACAGGCAGTCCTGGGGTTTACCGCCCAGATTGTCTCCGCCCACGTGTCCAATAACACCGTTTCGCGCGATGCTCTGCCTGATTTGATACAGCAGGTCTTTTCGACCCTGATGGCAGCCGGAACTGAACAGCCTGAGCCCGAGCAATTGCAGCCGGCAGTGCCCATCAAGAAATCCGTCTTCCCGGAATACATCGTTTGTCTGGAGGACGGCAAGAAGCTCAAGATGCTCAAGCGGCATCTGCAAACGTCCTACAACATCACTCCGGAGCAATACCGCGAGCGGTGGGGCCTGCCGCATGACTACCCCATGGTGGCGCCGCGTTACGCCGAGCATCGGTCGGAACTGGCCAAGAAGATCGGCCTCGGCCGCAAGCCGGCCATCCAGCAGGATGTCGCAGCGACCGTCCCGCCGGCCAAGCGCGGGCGCAAAGCCGCCTAGCCCCACCCCAGACCCTGCGGGCCCGCCCGTCCCGCCCGCAGGGACCCGGCCTCAGCAGCTTTGCCCGGCACCCGTGGTCGGACGCATCGCAAACCCCCTCAGGCGGGCTGCGCCGCCATGCCGGTCGCAAAGCAAGCCGACGCCGCGGTGGCCGAAGCTCGCGTCGTCCATGACGGGAGCGGCGAGACCGGCACTGTGGCGCGGCGGTCGGGCGCTTGGGCGTCAGCGAAGCATCTCCCGCATTCCCGATCACGGCGTGGAGCGTTTAGCCGGCGGGGCCGGCGCCCGGACCATGTTGCCTCGTCCCGCCCGCCTTGTTGCCGGATCGCGCGTCCGCTAACTGTTCAGCCAACAAGCCGACAATCCGGAGGATACGCCGCCATGCCCATCACGCGCCGGACCGCGCTCGGCCTGCTCGCCGCCCCCGCGTTGATCCGCGCCGGGTCAGCGCGGGCGGCGGAGGCCAAGGTGCTGAAGATCAGCCACCAGTTCCCCGGCGGCACGGTGGAGCAGGGGGATTTTCGCGACCGGCTGGTGCGGCGCTTCGCCGCCGACGTGACGGCGCGGACCGACGGTGCGCTGACGTTCGAGATCTATCCCGGCAGTTCGCTGATGAAGACGGTGGCGCAGTTCTCGGCGGTGCGGCGCGGCGCGCTGGATTTCACGATCTATCCGCTGGCCTACGCGGGCGGCGAGGTGCCGGAGGTCAATGTCGGGCTGATGCCCTGCCTGGTGACCAACTACGCCCAGGGCACGGCGTGGAAGACGGCGCCGGTCGGGCAGGAGCTGTCGGCCGTGCTGGACAAGCGCGGGGTCAAGATCATCACCTGGGTCTGGCAGGGCGGCGGCATCGCTTCCCGCGCGCAGGCGGTGGTGCGGCCGGACGACACCAAGGGCCTGAAGATCCGCGGCGCGTCGCGCGAGATGGACCTGATGCTGAAGGCGGCGGGCGGGATCATCAGCTCCGTCACCTCGGACGAGACGTATGCCGCGATGCAGACCGGGTCGCTGGACGCGGCGGTCACCTCGTCCACCAGCCTGATCAGCTTCCGGCTGCAAGAGATTGCCAAGAACATCACCACGGCGCGCGGCGGCTCGTTCTGGTTCATGTTCGAGCCGCTGCTGATGTCCAAGCTGGTGTTCGACGGTCTGGCGCCCGACCAGCAGGCGGCGATCCTGGCGGCGGGCGCCGCGCAGGAGCCGTTCGCGCTCGAGCAGGCCCAGGCGGACGACCAGAAGCTGGCCCAGGTCTATGCCAAGGCGGGCGTCACAGTGTCGGACATGACCGCGGACGACATCGCCCAGTGGAAGGTGGTGGCGCAGGACTCGGCGTGGAAGGACTTTGCCGGGCGCAGCGCCTCCTGCGCCAACATCCTCAAGCTGGCCGAGGCAGTGGGTTGAGCCTCGCTACCCCCGTCCTTGAGGCGCCCGAGGTTGCGACCGACGTGCCGCGGGCCGGGTTGCTGGCGCCGGTGCAGGCGGTGGTCACGGCGCTGAACGGCGCGCTGGCCGTGCTGTCGGCGCTGGCGATCGGGGTGGCCGGCTGCGTGCTGACCTGGGAGGTGATCGGGCGCTACTTCCTGAGCATCCCGAGCGACTGGCAGGACGAGCTGTCCACCTTCCTGCTGGTGGGCGCGACCTTCGGTTCGGCGGCGTGGACGCAGGCGCGGCGCGGCCATGTCGGCATCGACGCGCTGGCGCAGGTGCTGCCCCCCGGGGTGGACCGGGTGCGCCGGGTGCTGGCGGATGCGTGCTCGCTGCTGTTCGTGGCGTTCTTCGCCTGGAAGAGCTGGACGCTGCTGGCCGAGGCCTGGGAGGAGGGGCAGACGACGCCCAGCTCCTGGGGGCCGCCGCTGTGGATCCCGTACGGCTGCATGACGGCGGGCATGGCGCTGCTGGCGGTGCAGCTGCTGCTGCAACTGCTGGGCAGCCGCCACGCGGACGCGGCCCCGGCGCATCTCGCATAATGGGCACCGGGTCGATCGGCCTGCTGTACGGCGGGGCGACGCTGCTGGCGCTGTTCTCCGGCATCCCGATCGCGTTCGCGCTGGGCGGGGTGGCGACCGTGTTCATGATGATCTTCATGCCGGCCGCCTCGCTCGATACCGTGGCGCAGAACGTGTACGAGGAGATCGCCTCCATCACGCTGCTGACCATCCCGCTGTTCATCCTCAAGGGGGCGGCGATCGGCAAGTCCCGCGCCGGCAAGGATTTGTACGACGCGCTGCACACCTGGCTGCACCGGGTGCCCGGCGGCCTGGGAGTCGCCGTGGTGCTGGCGTGCGGGCTGTTCGCGGCGATGGCCGGGTCGAGCCCGGCGACCTGCTCGGCCATCGGCTCCTCCGGCATTCCCGAGATGCGGCGGCGCGGCTACTCGCCGGGGTTCGCCGCCGGGCTGGTGGCGGCGGGCGGCACGCTCGGCATCCTGCTGCCCCCCTCCATCGTGCTGATCCTGTATGCGGTGGCGTCCGAGCAGTCGCTGGGGCGGCTGTTCCTGGCCGGGCTGGGGCCGGGCGTGCTGCTGGTGCTGCTGTTCTCGACCTGGGCCGTGATCCAGTGGCGGCGCGAGCACGGCCGGGCGCTGCGGGTGGCGGATGCCGGCGGGCCGCGCAGCGAGATCCTGCGGACGGACAGCTACACCATGCGGGACCGCATGGCGGCGCTGCCCCGGGTGGCGCCGTTCCTGCTGCTGCTGACGGGCGTGATGGTGGCGCTGTACGGCGGCATCGCCACGCCCTCGGAGACCGCCGGGCTGGGGGCGGTGCTGGCGCTGCTGCTGATCGCGGCGATCTACGGCGCCTGGCGGCTGCGCGACCTGAAACCGATCTTCGAGGGCACGCTGGGCGAGAGCGGGATGCTGCTGATGATCATCGGCATGAGCCTGCTCTACAGCTACGTGATGAGCTACCTGCACATCAGCCAGGGGGCGGCCGGCTGGATCGTGGGGCTGCACCTGTCGCGCTGGCTGCTGCTGGCCGCCATCCTGCTGCTGGTGGTGGTGCTGGGCTTCTTCCTACCCCCCGTGTCCATCATCCTGATGACGGCGCCGATCATCCTGCCGCCGCTGCGCGCCGCCGGGTTCGATTTGGTGTGGTTCGGGGTGGTGATGGCGGTGGTGATGGAGATGGGACTGATCCACCCGCCGGTCGGGCTCAACATCTTCGTCATCAACCGCATCGCGCCGGACATCGGGCTGGGGCCGATCATCAAGGGAACGCTGCCGTTCGTGGCGCTGATGGCAGTGGGGGTGGTGATCCTGTCGGCGGTGCCGGGAATCGCGCTGTGGCTGCCGGACGCGATCTACGGGCGTTAGCCAATCTCCTTCAGCACGTCGATGAACGCCCGCAGGCCCGGCGGCACCAGGCGGTGGCCGGGGTAGTAGAGGAACAGGCCGGGGATCGCAGGGCACCAATCGTCCAGCACGGGGACAAGCGCGCCGGTTTGGAAATAGGGCTGGGCCGTATGGCCCGACACGTAGGCGATGCCTAAGCCTGCTGCGGCCGCCTCCGCCATCAGCTCCGGATGGTCCAGCGTCAGCGCGCCGGGCACGTCGATGGCCAGCTCCTGGCCGTGCTGGCTGAACTCCCAGCCGAACCGCTTGCCGCTCGGCAGGCGGAAGCGGATGCAGGCGTGGCGCTGCAAGTCGTCAGGGGTGCGCGGCGTGCCATGGGCGGCCAGGTAGGCGGGGGAGGCGACGGCGACGAAGCGGACCGCCCCGCCGAAGCGCACCGCGACCATGTCCTGCGGCACCGCCTCGCCCAGCCTGATCCCGGCGTCGAAGCCTCCGGCCACGACATCGACCAGCCTGCCCTCCGTCGCCAGGTCGAGCGACATGGCCGGATGGCGCCCCAGGAAGGTCGGCACGACCAATTGCAGCAGGCGGTGCGCGGCCACTTCGCCGGCGTTGATCCGCAGCGTGCCGCTTGGCTGCGCCTGGAAGGCCGCCACTTCTTGCAGCGCCAGGCCAAGGTCCCGCAGCACGGGTTGCAGGCGCTCAGCCAGGCGCGCGCCGGCCTCGGTTGCCGACACGCTGCGGGTGGTCCGGTGCAGCAGCCGCAGGCCCATGCTGGCCTCCAGGGCCCGCATCATGTGGCTGAGCGTGGAGGGCGACAGCCCAAGCTCGTTGGCGGCCTTGCGGAAGCTGCGATGCGCGGCGATGGCGACAAAGGCGGTCAGGTCGTTGAGGGCCGGCTTGCCATTCATGGGTGATTTTCACCAGCTCATGCAACATCATCCCAGTAATAGCATGGATCAGCGATGACCAGCTCCAGGTGCAAGGCGCGATCCTGCGTTCCTTGGGGAGGGGTTTGGTCATGGCGAAGACTTGGTTCATCACCGGCACATCCGCCGGCCTGGGGCGGGTGATGACGGAAGCCCTGCTGGCGCGCGGCGACCGCGTGGCCGCGACGCTGCGCAAGCCGGGCGCGCTCGACGACTTGAAGGACCACCACGGCGAGCGCCTGTGGGTGGCCGCGCTGGACGTGACGGACACGTTGGCCGTGCGGAAGGTCGTGGGTCGCGCGTTCGGCGAGCTGGGCCGCATCGACGTGCTCGTGAACAACGCGGCCTACGCCCTGTTCGGCGCGGCCGAGG
Organism: uncultured Acetobacteraceae bacterium; assembly: GCA_964244655.1. Taxonomy (GTDB): domain Bacteria; phylum Pseudomonadota; class Alphaproteobacteria; order Acetobacterales; family Acetobacteraceae; genus LMUY01. Next base: position 8,780 of record CAXTJU010000020.1, read on the forward strand.
AGGTGGGCGACGAGCAGATCAAGCAGCAGATCGACACCAACCTGATCGGCTCGATCCAGGTGATCCGCGCCGCCCTGCCGCACCTGCGCGCCCAGGGTGGCGGCCGGGTGCTGCAAGTGTCGTCGGAGGGCGGCCAGATCGCCTACCCAAACTTCAGCCTGTATCACGCGACCAAATGGGGGATCGAAGGCTTCGTCGAAGCCGTAGCCCAGGAAGTGGCGCCGTTCGGCATCGAGTTCACCATCATCGAGCCAGGCCCGACCCGGACGAACTTCGGCGCTGCCCTCGTCAGCCCGCCTGCCATGGCCGCCTATGACGGCACGCCGGCCGGCGACGTGCGCCGTGCCGTGACAGCCGGGGCGTTTCCCATCACCGGCGACGCCCGGAAAACCGTGCAGGCCATGATCGACGCCGTGGACTGCAGCCCGGCGCCCCGGCGGCTCACCCTGGGCAGCGGCGCCTATGCCCGAGTCCGGGCAGCCTGGGCAGAGCGGATCGACATCCTGGACGCGCAGAAGGCCATCGCGTTCTCGGCCGATGCGGAGGACTGACGCGAAACGAACGTCTCCGCCTGCGGGGTGGTGGGAGCAGCCTATGCTACGATGGGGCGCGCCCGCAGCAGCCCTGAACCTTTGCGCGCCACCCCGCTATTTCGCGCCTCGCAGCCGCCCTATCTGGTGTCTCCTCCGGCCCACCGACGGAAGGGATGCCCATGTCCGTGATCGCCCCCATCGTCCGCGCGCCCGCTGCCGTCTCGGTGGAGCGCCCGCCCGCGCGCCGCTTGTGGCGCATCGGCTCCGCCCGCCGCTTCGTCTCGACGGCGGTGGTCCTGCTGGCCTGGCAGGGTGCGTCGGCGGTGGGTTGGCTGTCGCCGCGCGTGCTGGCCGCACCGACCACCATCCTGGCCGCGGCGTGGGGCCTGCTGCTGAACGGCGAGCTGGTCACCAACCTGCTCGTTTCGCTGGAACGGGTCGCCGTGGGCCTCAGCCTCGGGGTGGCGGTGGGCGCGGGGCTGGCCGTGGTGGCCGGGCTGACCCGGCTCGGCGAGGACGTGGTGGACGCGCCGATGCAGATGCTGCGCACGCTGCCGTTCCTGGCGCTGGTGCCGCTGTTCATCCTGTGGTTCGGCATCGGCGAGCTGCCGAAGATCGCATTGGTGGCGCTCGGCAGCGCGTTCCCGATCTACCTCAACCTGTTCGCCGGCATCCGCGGCATCGATCCGAAGCTGCTGGAGGCCGGCCGCGTGTTCGGCCTGGGCCGCTGGGGCATGATCCGCGAGATCGTGCTGCCCGGCGCGCTGCCCTCCGGCCTGGTCGGGCTGCGCTACGCGCTGGGCACGGCCTGGCTGTCGCTGGTGGTGGCGGAGCAGATCAACGCCACGGCGGGCATCGGCTACCTCATCAACGATGCGCGGGACTTCCTGCGCACGGACGTGATTGTGGTGGGGCTGGCGGTGTACGCCGTGCTCGGCCTGGGCGCCGACGCGCTGGTGCGGCTGGCGGAGCGCCGGTTGCTGGCGTGGCGGCCGACGCTGGTGCGGCGATGAGCGCCTTGAGGAATGGCGTCCATGTTGCCGGGCTGACGCGCCAGTTCGGCGATCACCGGGTGCTGGACGACCTGCACCTGCACTTGGCCGAGGGCGAGTTCGTGGCCCTGCTCGGCCGCAGCGGCTCGGGCAAGACGACGCTGCTGCGCACCTTGGCCGGGCTGGATCCGGCGCCGGCGGAGGCCCGGGTGGAGGTGCCGCAGCCGACGGCCGTGGTGTTCCAGGAGCCGCGCCTGCTGCCCTGGCGGCGGGTGTGGCAGAACGTGGCGCTCGGGCTGGCCGGGGCGGATGCGCGCGGCCGGGCGGATGCGGCGCTGCGCGAGGTGGAGCTGGGCCACCGGCTGGACGCCTGGCCGGCCACGCTTTCCGGCGGCGAGGCGCAGCGGGCGGCGCTGGCCCGGGCGCTGGTGCGCGAGCCGCGGCTGCTGCTGCTGGACGAGCCGTTCGCGGCGCTGGACGCGCTGACCCGGATGCGGATGCACGCCCTGGTGCTGGAGCTGTGGCGGCAGCACGCCCCCACCACCTTGATCGTGACGCACGACGTGGACGAGGCGCTGTTGCTGGCCGACCGGGTGCTGGTGCTGGAGGCGGGGCGGATCGCCACGGATTTCCCGATCGGGCTGGACCGGCCGCGCGACCCGGCCTCGTTCGGGGCGTTGCGGGCGCAGCTGCTGCGCGCCCTGGGCGTGGAACCATCCGCGGCCCGCGTGCTCGAGCCGAGTTCGTGATCCTCGGGCGGCGCACCCTCCTCGGCACGATGCTGGCCGCGCCGGCGATCGCCCGAGCCGCTGCGCCGGTGACGCTGCAGATGGCGCAATACAAGGCCGGAGACGCCTTGGTGCTGCGCCTGGCCGGGCAGGACCAGATGCCCTACCGGGTCGAGTGGTCCGAGTTCGCATCGGGCAGCCAGATGCTGGAGGCGATCAACGCCGGGGCGCTCGACCTGGCGTACGGCAGCGAGATTCCGCCGATCTTCGGCGCAGCCGCCGGGGCGCAAGTGCGCGTGGTGGCGGTGATCCGGGGCGACGTGAACGAGCAGGTGGTGCTGGCGCCGGCCGGGTCGGAACTGCGCGGGATCGGCGACCTGCGGGGCAAGCGGGTGGGCTACATCCGGGCCACCACCACGCATTATTACCTGTTGCGGATGCTGGCGGCCGCCGGGTTGGGCTGGGCCGACATCGAGCCGGTGAACCTGTCGCCGGCGGATGGGGCGGCGGCGTTCCGGTCGGGGGCGCTCGATGCCTGGGCGATCTACGGGTATTCGGTGCCGCTGGCGGTGCAGGCCGGGGCGCGCGTGCTGACGACGGCGCTGGGGGTGCTGTCGGGCAATTATCTCAGCCTGGCGGCGCCGAGGATGCTGGCCGACCCGGACAAGCGCGCGGCGGCAAAGGACCTGCTGGGGCGGATCGGACGCGCCTACGCCTGGATCGATGGACACCATGCCGAGTTCGCGCAAGCCCAGGCCGCGGCGCTGGGCCTGCCGGAAGCGGCCGTGCGGTCGCTGGTGGACAATGTGAGCCAGCCGCGCCGGCTGACGGCGCCGACCGACGCGGACGTTGCGTCCGAGCAGCTGGTGGCGGACACGTTCGCGAGCGCCGGGATGCTGCCGCGTCCTGTGGACGTAGCGCCGTTGTGGGATAGGGCGTTCGGGGCCGAGCTGGGCGCGTATTTGCGGGAGGCGGCTTGATGGATGGGTTGGTGCGGCTACCGCCGGATGGAGTCCTGGCCAGTGCCTTCGCGGCGCGGGCGGGACAGCACGACCGGGACGCGAGCTTCCCGCGCGAGAATTTCCAAGCGCTGGGCGAGGCAGGCCTGCTGAACCTAACCGCCGCCCCGCAGGATGGCGGCGGCGGCGCTGGCCTCGCGCGTGCCGCGGCGCTGGTGGGCACGGTGGCGCAGGGCTGCGCCTCGACCGCGCTGGTGCTGGCCATGCAGCTGATCCACGTCCACCTGTCCAGCCGCAGCCCGCGCTGGCCCGCCGCCCTGCGCAGCCTGGTGGGGCGCAGCGCGGCCGAGGGCGCATTGATCAACGCGCTGCGGACCGAGCCGGCGCTCGGCACCCCGGCGCGCGGCGGCCTGCCCGCCACCCTGGCCCGGCGCACCCCGGACGGCTGGGCGCTGAGCGGGCGCAAGCTCTACGCCACGGGCGCCCCGGGGCTGCGCTGGATGTTGGTTTGGGCGCGCACCGACGAGGCGACGCCCCGCGTCGGCAACTTCCTGGTGCCGGCCGACCGCCCCGGCGTCACCATCATCCCGAGCTGGGACCAGCTGGGCCTGCGCGCGACCGGCAGCCATGACGTGGCATTCGAGGACGTGCTGCTGCCCGCCGACCACGCCGTGGACATCCGCCTGCCGGGCGCGTGGCAGCCGGACCCGGCGCAGGTCGCCTGGAACACGCTGACCATCGCCGCCCTTTACACCGGCGTCGCCACGGCGGCGCGGGACTGGCTGGTGGGCTTCCTGCGGGAGCGCGTGCCCTCCAACCTCGGCGCGCCGCTCGCCAGCCTGCCGCGGATGCAGGAGGCGGTGGGTGGCATCGAGGCACTGCTGCTGACCAACCGCAGGCTGGTGGACGGCACGGCGGCGGAGCACGATGCCGGCCATGGCCCAGGTCCGGACGAGTGCAACCTCATCAAGGCAGTCGCCGCCGAGAACGCAATCCAGGCGGTCGAGGCGGCGGTGAAGCTGGCGGGCAACCACGCGCTGTCCCGCGCCCACCCGCTGGAGCGGCACCTGCGGGACGTGCTGTGCGCCCGCATCCACACCCCGCAGGCGGACGCGGCGTTCACGGCGGCAGGGCGCGCGGCGCTGGGCCAGTAAGGGAGCAAGAGCGATGGCGGACACGATCGAGTTCATCGGCATGGTGCAGCCGCGCGAGCAATCCGAGACGCGGCCGGCGCAAGGCCCGGCGATCGACCGGGGCTACCTGCGCGCCAGCATGGCGGCGCACGAGGCCGGCGGGTTCGACCGGGTGCTGCTGGGCTGGTACAGCCACGGGCCGGACGGGTTGCAGCTCGCCGCCCACGCCGCCGCCTATACCGACCGCCTCGGCTTCCTGGTGGCGCACCGGCCCGGCTTCCAATCCCCCACCAACGCCGCGCGCGCCTTCGCCACGCTCGACCAGCTGAGCGGCGGGCGGGCGGCGATTCACGTCATCTCCGGCGGCGACGACGCCGACCAGCTGCGCGACGGTGACCGGCTCGGCAAGGACGAGCGCTATGCCCGCACCGACGAGTACGTTGGCATCCTGAAGCGGATCTGGACGGCGGACGCGCCGGTGGACCATGAAGGCCGCTTCTACGCCTTCGCCGGCGCGTCCCCGGCGGTGCGTCCGGTGCAGGCGCCGCGCATCCCAATCTACTTCGGCGGCGCGTCCGAGGCGGCGCTGGAGGTGGCGGGCCGCCATGCCGACGTGTACGCGCTGTGGGGCGAGACGCAAGCGCAGGTGCGCGAGATCATCGGCCGGGTGCGCGCCTCGACAGCCCGACACCGCGGCCCGGCCGCAGCGGCGGCCCTGCGCTTCAGCCTTAGCTTCCGCCCCATCCTGGCCGCGACCGAAAGCGCCGCCTGGGAGAAGGCCGAGCGCATCCTGCACGAGGTGATGCGGCTGCGCGGCGAGGCGGCGCTGGGCCCGGCGGTGGCCGACCCGGCGAACGCCGGGTCCCAGCGGCTGCTGGCCGCGGCGGCGCAGGGCGACCGGCCGGAAGGGCGGCTCTACACCGCCATCGCGCGCGCCACGGGGGCGCGGGGCAACACCACGGCGCTGGTCGGCACCCCGGCGCAGGTGGCGGCGGCGTTCGCCGACTACCACGCGCTGGGGGTGACCACTTTCCTGATCCGCGGGTTCGATCCGCTGGAGGATGCGGTGGAGTTCGGGCGCGAGCTGCTGCCGATGGCGCGGCAGCTGCTGGCGGAGCGGACGGTGGCGCAAGCGGCGGAGTAGGCGAGCCTCCGCGGACGCGACGGGCCTTGCCTGGTCCGTTCGGCCGGGATCATCACGTCAACGACGAGCGCCCTGTCTCTTCCGCCCTCCACGCGCGAAGCGCGCATGCCAAACCTTTGGCTGCTCCTCCCAGCCATGACGGCGGGAGCCCTGGAGACAAGGTCAAGCCAAGCCGGCTGGCACGAGACGAACATGCTTCGCATCAGGCGCGGGCAGGAGCGGCTGGGCGCATCATGCGGCACGATGCGCGCTTGTCTCTCGCGCCGTGACTTCGTCATGAATAGGGAACCCCCCTATTTTAGGAAGAATCGATCACCTGCTCGCCATAGCTGCCATAGATAGAGTATTCGTTGCTGCTTTATCAATTTTCCGTTGACACATTGTTTTAATTTCGCTTACGTCGCGTGACGTTTCCCTCAATGCACGACCAAGCGTAGTCTTGCAGTAGATGGTCAATAACTGTGATTCTTATTACTACAGTAATGAGTAGAAGCATCGTTTGCTGTAAGCAATCAAACGGGATTTTGCTTCTCTGGTCCTGCTCCTTGCTCGGCTGCCTGGCCGTGCCCGCCGGGGGCGCGTCGGCGCAGGACGCGTCGAACGTCGCGGACCCGGCCGCCGTCCGGCTGCCGCCGATCGACGTGAACATCCCCAGCGCCAACGGCCCGGCGGACACGCTGGACCGGCTTAACGCCACGGGCAGCCGCCTCGGGTTGACCGCCCGGGAAACGCCGGGAGAGATCGACATCATCGATGCCGCCACGATCCAGCAGCGGGGCTACGCCCATGTCGAAGACGCGGCGGACAGCCTGCCGGGCGTGACATCGGGCGGCTCGCCCGGAGACCCAGTCGGGCTGTCCGTCCGGGGCTTCACGGTGAATGAGATCACCATGCTGCGCGACAGCGTGTACCAAGGCCCAGCGAGCATGGTGAATCGGCCGGGCAACAGCTACAACCTGCAATCCGTCGAGCTTCTGCAAGGCCCGGCCTCCGTCCTGTATGGGCAGGGAGCCGTTGGCGGCGTCCTCAACGTCATCACCAAGCAACCCCTCTTCAGGCCGACGACGTATGACGGCCTGTTCTCGTACGGCAGCTTCAACACGGTCAACGCCGGCATCGGGGTGAACACGCAGGTCAGCGACAACGTGGCCGTGCGCGTCGATTTCAGCGCCACCTCGTCAGCCGGCTACGTCCACAACGACGACCCGAACTCGTTCAACCTGACGGCGGCGATGCTGTGGCGGATCAACGAGACATTGCAGCTCCGGGTGGGGCTGGACGTGCTGCACGACAGCCTGCCGTCCTACTACGGCACGCCGCTGATCCCCGTCGCCAACGCGGTCAGCCCGTTGAGCGGGGTCGTGCGGTCCAGCAAGGACCTGACGATCGACGGCGCCACGCAGTTCGACAACTTCAACGTCTCGGATGCCATCCATCAGAGCACGACCGTCTCGCCCAACGCGACGCTGACCTGGGAGCCGGCGGCCAACGTCGCCGTCACTAACCGGGCGTATGCGTTCTACGCGGAGCGGCGCTGGCAGAACGCGGAGAGTTACACCTTCCTGCCGGCCGTCTCCAACGCCGTGGACGCCGCCGGCGCGCCCATCCCGGCCAACCAGGTCGCCCGGGACCGCTTCTACGTGTACCACCAGCAGCATCAGTATGGCGACACGCTGGACGTTACCGTGGCGGGTAAGCTGTTCGGGCTGGACAACAAGTACACGGTCGGCATCGGCGCCTCATACCTGCAGTTCATCCGGGACAGCGGCTTCCCGAGTGCCACCTATGCCGACTTCGTGGACCCCTACAGCGTCGATCAGGGCTATTTCGGCACGTTCCCCGGCGAGTTCCCACCGCGGCACAGCCCGACCCACATCTCCGACGTCGCCGGGTTCGCCGAGGACATCCTTAGCCTGACCCCGCGCCTGAAGCTCGTGACGGGGCTGCGCTACGAGTGGTACTCCCTGGTCAGGGACAACTTCAACCAAGACAGCTCCTACAACCTCGCGACCAGCTTCCGCTCGACCTTCCACCCGACGAACTACCGGGTGGGCCTGGTTTACGACGTGCTGCCGGCCCTCACGCTCTATGCGCAGTACGTGACGGCGCAGGACCCGCCCGACTCGAACGTCTTCCTGGCGAACGCCGGGCAGGTCACCCGGCTGAGCGGCTCGCAGCAGGAGGAGGTCGGCGCCAAGAGCGTCTTCCTGCAAGGGCGAGGGCAGGCCACGCTGGCGTTCTACGACATCCAGCGCAGCAACATCCTGGTCTCGACCTCCAACGAGACCGCCGCGAACGTCGGGTCCCAGCGCGCCTATGGCGCCGAGTTCTCCGCCGCCGCCCAGGTCACGCGGCATTGGCTGCTCAACGCCAACGCCGCCTATACCCATTCGCGTTTCGGCACCTTCGTCGATCCGAACACCGGCCTGAACGCGTCCGGCAACACCCCGCCCGACGTGCCGACCTACACGGCGGCGCTGTGGTCGCTGTACTCGGCCGCGTTCGGCTATCCGGTCGATCTCGGCGCCAGCGTGCGCTACATCGGCAACCGGGCGGGCGACTATGCCAACACCCTCAAGCTGGATGCCTACACCCTGGTCAACCTCTCGGCGGCCTATCACGTGAAACCCGGCGTCGAGGTGGCTGCCCGGCTGGACAACCTGTTCGACAAGACCTTCGTGCAGTGGGCCGACGTCAACTACCCGTCCGAGGTCCTGCTGGGCGAACCGCGCGCCGTCACGGTGTCGCTTCACGTGCACCTGTAGGCATGGCGCACAGCGTCATGCTGCAAGCCATCGGGCTGCGGGTGCGCGGCCCGTCGGGACGCGACCTGCTGGCCGGCGTCTCGTTCGACGTGGCGGATGGCGAACGGATCGCCGTCATCGGGCCGAACGGCGCGGGCAAGACCACGCTCGTGCGGGCGCTGAGCGGGGCCGCGCCGCTCAGCGGCGGCCAGGTGCTGTTCGAGGGCCACCCGATGGCCGCAATGCCGCGCAGCGCCCAGGCGAGGCAGATCGCGGTCGTCTCGCAGGCCGACCAGCCCGATCCACGCTTCACCGTGCGGGACTATGTGGCGCTGGGGCGCATCCCGCACGCGGGATGCGCCCCGGCAAGCGAGGACCGGGCCGTGATGGAGGGCGCCTTGAGGCTCTGCGGGGTGGCCGGGTTCGCCGCAAGGCGGCTCGGCTCCTTGTCGGGGGGCGAGCGCCAGCGGGTGGTGCTGGCGCGCGCGCTGGCGCAGCAGCCCCGCCTGCTGCTGGTGGACGAGCCCACGAGCCACCTCGACCTGCGCGCCCGCGCCGACATGCTGGCGTTGCTGCGCGGCCTCGGCGTGACCGTGCTGGCGGTGCTGCACGACCTGCCCCTGGTGCCTGGCTTCGCCGACCGGGTGCTGGTGCTGAAGGACGGCCGCCTGGCGTCCTGCGCCCCCCCTGGGCAGGCGATGTCGGCCGAGCAGGTGCGCGACGTGTTCGGCCTGGAGTGCTTCCCGGTCACCGGCCCGGACGGCGGGCCCCACCTGGTGTTCCATGCCCGCCCCGCCGGCGCGGCCCGGCATGGGTAGGCCGCGTGGCCTCGCCGGGGCCGTGCTGGCCTCGGTGCTCGCCATGGCCGCCGCCCATGCGTTCCCGGTCACTGTCCAGAGCTGCGGCCGGCCGGTGACGTTCGACGGGCCGCCGCGCCGGGCGGTGTTCAACGACATCAACATGGCGGAGATGGCGTTCGCGCTGCATCTGCAGCCGGAGATGGCGGGGGTGACCGGGATCACCGGATGGTACCACGCCAGCGCGGCCTTCACCGCGGCCCGGGGCGGCATCCCGGAGCTGGCGCCCCGCTATCCCACGCTCGAGCAGCTGCTGGCCGCCCGGGCCGACCTGTTCGTGGCGGGCTGGCACTACGGGATGACGCCGGGCGGCGAGGTGACGCCGGACACGCTGGCCGCCTGGCACGTTCCCACGCTGGTGCTGACGGAAAGCTGCATCCACGTCGATCCGAACCGCCCGCCGGCCTCCCTGGACCTGCTCTACGACGACGAGCTGCGGCTCGGCCGGGTGTTCGGCCGCGACGAACAGGCGCAGGCCCTGGTAGCGGGCTGGCGGGCGCGGGTGGCGGCGGTGCAGGCGCGGGTGGGCAGCCGCAGCCCGGTGCGGGTGTTCGTCTATGACAGCGGCCAGGACAGGCCGTTCACCGCGGGCCGCTACGCCATGGCGAGCGCCGTCATCGCCGCCGCGGGCGGGCGCAACGTGCTGGACGACATGCCCACCAGCTGGGGCACCTCGTCGTGGGACGCCGTCGCGACGCGGGACCCCGGGTTCATCCTGCTGCTCGACTACCAAGATGGCGGCGGCGCTGCCTCGCTGCTCGCCTTCCTGCACGCCCACCCGGCGATGCGCCTGCTCGACGCCGTGCGGCAGGACCGGGCCTTGCCGCTGCGCTACGAGGCGCTGACGCCGGGTCCGGCCAACATCGACGCGATCGAGCAGCTCGCCCGGGCGCTGCACCCCGACGCCTTCCCGCCTTGACGGGCTGGCGCGCCGCCCTGGCCTATGGCGGGGCGGCCGCGCTGCTGGCGGGCCTGCTTATCCTCAGCGCGTCGCTGGGCGCCGTGACGCTGCCGTTGGGCGACGTGGTGCGGGTCATCGGGGCCGCCATGCTGGGCCGGACGCCCGCCGGTGTCTCGCCGGTGACCGTGGCGATCGTGCTGCAGCTGCGGCTGCCCCGGGTGCTGCTGGCCGCGATCGTCGGCGCCGGGTTGGCGGTGGTGGGGGCGCTGGTGCTCGCCCAGCGGGCGCGGGGCATGGAGCGGCTGGTGGTGGCGGGCCTCGCGATGTCGTTCCTGTTCGGCGCCATCACCGACGTGCTCGTGTTCGCAGGCGACCAGAGGGCCTCGCAATCCGTGCTGTTCTGGATGCTGGGCGGCTTCGGCCTCGCACGCTGGGGCAACCTGCCGCTCGCCGCGGCCGGCCTTGCCGTGGTGCTGGCGGCCGGCCTCGGGTGGTCGCGTAGGCTGGACGCCTTGCTGGCCGGGGACGAGACCGCAGCGTCGCTCGGCATTCCCGTGCTGCGCTTCCGCATCATGGTGTTCCTGGCCTGCGCCCTGGGCACCTCGACCTTCGTGGCGCTCACGGGCGTGATCGGCTTCGTCGGCTTGATGGTGCCGCAGGTCACGCGCGGGCTGGCAGCCTTCCGCCACCGGGTCCTCATCCCGGCCTCGGCGCTGCTCGGGGTGGCGCTGATGGTGGCCAGCGACCTGATCAGCCGGACCCTGCTTCCCTCCCAGGAGCTGCCGGTCGGGATCGTGACGGCAGGCCTCGGCGCGGTCTTCCTGCTGGGCCTGCTGTTGCGCCGGGAGCGTTGAGCGCTGGATGGCGCGTGCCCATCACGGCTGGTTGCGGTCCCGCGGCAGGCCGGGCTGCGCCGACCACGCCTCCAGCCAAGCCGGCAGCGCCGCGGCGGGCAGGGGACGGGCGACCAGGAAGCCTTGCACCTGATCGACCCCCAGCCCCGCCATGCGGGTCCACGCTGCGGCGTTCTCGACCCCTTCGGCGATCACCGTCAGGCCCCGGCGCTTGGCGGCCAGCACTGTGCGCAGCAGGTAGCGCCATGCCACCTTGTCAGTCTCCGAGCGCGACACCGCCGCCTTGTCCAGTTTCACGGTGCTGAACGGCAGGGCGAACAGCTCCGGCTGGTCGGCCATCTCCGGCCCCACGTCGTCGATCGCGACGCCGTAGCCGGCCCGCTGCCATCGGACCAACGCGGCGTGCAGCGCGGACAGGTCGCTCGCCGGGCGGCTTTCCGTCAGCTCGATCAGCAGGCTCGCCGCCGGGATGCCGGCGGCGCCGCGCAGGGCGTCGAGCCGGGCGGGCGCACCCGGCAGCAGCAGCACGTCGAGCGGCAGGTTGATGCTGGCGAACAGGCCGCGCTGGGCGAGCAGCGCCGGGTCGAGCAGCTGCAAGGCGCGTTCCGCGACCGCCTCGGCCAGCCGCAGGGACAGGCCGGCGCGCTCCATCTGCGGCACGAACAGGTCCGGCGCGAGGCTGCCGCGGCCCGGGCGGCGCAGGCGGACCAGGGTTTCCACGCCCACGGCGCGCCGGTCCGCCATGCGGACGATCGGCTGGAAGCGGCAATCCACGTCGGCGGCGCTGAAGCTCGCGGCCAGCTCCGAGGCGGACGGCAGCGTGAGGCTGGGCCCGTGCGGGCCGGCGCGGAGGATGTGCGGCAGGTCCAGCGGGTGCTCGGCGTGGAGCACGGCGGCGTCGGCCAGCCCGGCCGCGTCGCCAAGCAGCACCAGCTCCACCTGGGAGCCGGCCTCGCCCGCCGTCAATCCGAACAGGTCCTGCATGTGCAGCCCGGCGGCGCTCGGCTCCAGCAGCAGGTGGGTGAACGCGTGCGACGGCTCGACCAGGCGGCGCAGCGCGTCGGCGGCGGAGGCGGCACGGTGCAAGCTGCCGGCGGCCTCGGCGTGCGCGGCGGCGACCCATTGCGGGTCGCTGGCGAGCAGCAGCAGGCGGCGCTTGGACCCTGTCATGTGCCCCATGCCCCCGCGAGGGATGTTGCGCGGGCGGCACGGAACAGTCCCTCAGCCGACGCTCCCCGTCAAGGTTGGCGGCTCACCCCGCCGTCTTGGCGGCCCGGCCCGGGGTGGCGGGCCGGATGTCCCGGCGCAGGCGGTTCTGCCCGAGAAACAGCAGGATGGGCGCTGCGATGAAGATGGAGGAAGACGTGCCGACCACGATGCCGAACAGCATGACGGCCGCGAACCCGGACAGCGACGCGCCGCCGAACAGCGCCAGCGGCAGGCTGGCGAGGAACACCGTCATCGAGGTGCCGAGCGTGCGGTTGAGCGTCTCGTTGATGGAGAAGTCGATCAGCTCGCGCAGCGACAGGGACTTGTACTTGCGCAGGTTCTCCCGCACCCGGTCGTACACCACCACCTTGTCGTTGGTGGAGTAGCCGATCACGGTGAGGATGGCGGCCACCATCACCAGGTCGAACTCGATGCGGGTGACGACGAGGAAGCCCACCACCTTGGTCACGTCCAGGATCAGCGTTACCACCGCGCCGACCGCGAACTCCCACTCGAAGCGGAACCAGATGTAGGCGAGGATCATCAGCAGGCTGATGCCCAGCGCCAGCAGGCCGTTGCGGAACAGCTCGTTGGACACGGACGCGCCCACCGCCTCGGTGCTGCGGATGGTGGTGCCGGGCTGCGCCTCCTCCAGGGCGGCGCGCACGCGGGAGACGGCCTGCTCGGTGCCGGCCTCGGTGGGCTGGCGGTCCAGGCGGATCAGCACGTCCTGCGCGTCACCAAAGCGTTGCAGCCCGGCGGCCGGCACGTCATGCGCGGTGAGTGCCGTGCGGATGTGGGTGAAGTCGGCCGGGGCGGGGGTGCGGACCTCCATGACGATGCCGCCCTTGAAGTCGATGCCGAGATTCAGCCCGGGGTAGAACGCCAGCCCGAGCGAGAGCAGCGACAGCACGGCGGAGGTGCCAATGCCGATGAACCGGCCGCGCATGAAGCGGATGCGGGTGCCGTCCGGGACCAGGCGGAACAAGGGGCGAAGGAACATCGGCGGGTCCTAGCTGAGTGACGCAGGGCGCTGCCCTGCACCCGGAAGGGGACGGTCGTCCCCTTCACCCCTCAAACTAAGGTGTCAAGAGGACGACCGTCCTCTTGCGGGGTCCAGGACAGCGCCCCGTCTTGCCAAATCTGCTACTCGATGCACCGCCCCAGTAGCGGGCTGATCCCAAATGAGTCGGGAAATCCGGCCATCGCCACCATGCCTTTATCTACGGCTACACCGTCATGAACGCCATCCTTCTGGGCCGATAAGGAAGCTTCCGACACGACGGAGCGCCAGAGAAGCATGCGATTGCCGACCCGCTGATAGATGTCGCTCTTCTCAGCATCCCATCCGGGGTCTGTCCCGATAGATGACAGTGGCAACTCAATTTTGTCTGGCGACACGGCGCGAGCGGCCTGAATGATAAAGGTGCCGTGTCGGGGGTCGAGATTGGTGCCGACCTTGGTATCCAGTGTCGGTAAGCCCTGCATTGAGAGATTTAAGTAAAGGCGCGGGTTACTGTTGGACGCCAATCTGTAGCAGTCAGGTGACCAGACTCCACGAAATCCAAATGAGGTTAAGCTGTCTAAAATCGCAGTTTCCTTGTCGTCGGCAGCCCTCGCTGGCAGCGTAAAAGCGGGGATGGCGGCAAGCATTCCGGCGGTGAGCCATCGCACCACCATCATGATAACATCTGTATTCTCAGCGGTTCGCGGAATATCCACCACCGCTACCCGCGTGCTGGCTAAACCGGCAGCAGCGCCGGCCGCCGCGCCGAGTACCACCGCACCATCATCAACCGCGCCACCACCGTCGCCGTGAACATCGTGGTCACAATCCCCACCGTGATTGTCACTGCAAACCCCCGCACCGGCCCCGACCCGAACACGAACAGCATCACGTGCGCCAGGAAGGCTGTCGCGTTGCTGTCGATGATAGTGCTGTAGGCCCGGCGGAACCCGGCCTCCAGCGCCGCCACCGGCTTGCGGTCGAGCTTGGTCTCCTCGCGGATGCGCTCGTTGATCAGGATGTTGGCGTCCACCGCCATGCCGAGCGTGAGCAGGATGCCCGCCATGCCCGGCAGCGTCAGCGTCGCTTCCAGCAGCGAGAGGATGGCCAGCATCATGACCAGATTCAGCAGCAGGGCGACGTTCGCGAACCAGCCGAACAGGCCGTAGAAAGTGCCCATGAAGCCGACCACCAGCAGGAAGCCGACGCCGAGTGCGATGGCCCCGGCGCGGATGCTGTCGGCGCCCAGCTCGGGGCCGACCGTGCGCTCCTCCACCACCGTCAGCGGGGCGGGCAGCGCGCCGGCGCGCAGCAGCACAGCTAGGTCGGTCGCGGACTGCACGGTGAAGCTGCCGCTGATCTGGCCGTGCCCGCCGCTGATCGGCTCGCGGATGACAGGCGCGGTCAGCACCTTGCCGTCCAGCACGATGGCGAACAGGTGGCCGACCTGCTCCGTGGTGATGGCGGCGAAGCGGCGGGACCCGGCGCTGTCGAACACGAAGTTCACCACCCACTCGTTGGTCTGGCTGCTGCGGCCGGGGCTGGCGTCGCTCAGGCTCGACCCGTCCAGCTCGACCCGGCGGCGCACTACGTATTTCTGCGCCGGGTTGTTCTCCGAGGCGAGGATCTCGTCGCCGGGCGGGGCGGGATGACTGGGGTCGGCCGCCTCGTCCAGCAGGTGGAACGTCATCTTGGCGGTGGTGCCGAGCAGTTGCTTGATGCGGTTCGGGTCGTCCACGCCGGGCAGCTGCACCACGATGCGATCGGCGCCCTGCCGGGTGATCTGCGGGTCCAGCACGCCGGTCGCGTCGATGCGGCGGCGGACGATCTCGATGGATTGCTGCACCGCCGCCGTGGTGCGGGCGCGCAGCGCGGCCTCGTTAGGAGTGAGGGTGAGCGCGCCGTCCGCACCCGGCGTGATGTCGAAATCCTGGCCGCCGTCCGGGTTGGCCGCCTGGGTGCGCAGAGCCTCTGTGGCGGAGGCGGCTTGCGCCGGGTTCCGCAGGGTGAGGGCAATCGCGCCGCCGGTCTCGGCCAGGGTGCGGTACTGGCCGGAGAGCGCCTGGCGGGCGCGGTCCAGGATGGTGTCGAGCCGTTCCTTGCGCACCGCGTCGGCGTCCACTTGCAGCAGCAGGTAGGAGCCGCCGCGCAGGTCCAGCCCGAGATGCACCTGCCGCCACGGCAGCCACGAAGCAGGACTGGGCAGCAGGTTGGGCAGGCAAAGCAGCGCGCCGAGGACGCAGATGCCGAGGATCAGCGCGGTCTTGGCGCGGCCGAAATACAGCATGGTGGCGCGGTCACTCCGATCAGGCAGCGTCTATGCCGAGGGGGCGAGGGCGATGCAACCCTGCCGGAGCCGTGCTATGCGGCCTGCATGAAGATTGGGCATGAGTGAATCGCAGCTGCGCATGGGCGTGGTGGGCGCCGGGCATTTCGGCCGGTTCCATGCGCTCAAGGTGGCCGCCGCGCCCCGCGCCCGGCTGGTGGGGGTGCACGACGCGGATGCGGCCCGCGCCGAGGCGGTCGGGCGGGAGGCAGGCGCGCCCGCCATGGCACTGCCGGCGCTGCTGGCGGCCTGCCAGGCGGTGGTGATCGCGGCGCCGGCGGAAGCGCATCACGGCCTGGCGACGCAGGCGCTGGAGGCCGGCTGCCACGTGCTGGTGGAAAAGCCGATCGCGGCCACGCTGGCGCAGGCGGACGCGCTGGCAGCCCTGGCGGCGGCGCACGGCCGGGTGCTGCAAGTGGGGCACCTGCTGCGCTTCTCGGCCGAGCACCGCGCCATCAGCAGCCGCATGGCCCGGCCGCTCTACATCGAGGCCACCCGCATCGCCCCCTACAAGCCGCGCGGCACGGACGTGTCGGTGATCCTGGACCTGATGATCCACGACCTCGACCTGGTGCTGTCCCTGGTGGACAGCGAGATCAGCAGCGTCGACGCGCTGGGGGCGGCGGTGTCCTCCGCGTCCGAGGACATCGCCAACGCGCGGGTGCGCTTCGCCAACGGCTGCGTAGCGAGCATCACCGCCAGCCGGGTGTCGATCAAGACCGACCGGCGGATGCGGCTGTTCTCGCAGGAGGGCTACCTGTCGGCCGATTTCGGCGCGCGGGAGCTGGTGATGATCGGGCGGGAGCGGGGAATGCCGCTGCCGGGCACCGGCGGCTTCCGGCGGGAATCCGTGAGTTGGCGGGACCATGACGCCATGGAGGCGGAGCACGCCGGGTTCGTGGCGGCGTGTCTGGACGGTGCGCCCGTGCTGGTGGATGCGGCGGCCGGGCGTCGGGCGCTGGCGGCGGCGCTGGCGATCACGGAATCCATGGCGGCCGCGACGGACGTCATGCGGGCGAGCGGGCTAGTCCGCGGGTAATGCTTTATTGCAGGTGACAGGGCACGCCTAAGTGTGCGAGGTCTCTCCCGGTCTGGAACGTTTAGTGAACGCCTGGGAGGGTCAGTATGGTCTTGGCGTCGAGGAGGGCCGAGCCTCGCAAACTGGGTGGCGCAGGACGATATTTCCGGTGCGACCGCAGCGGGCTTGTGCCACCCTGCGGCTCGGAGACCAATAATGAGCCAAGCCGTCACTCTTCAGGTCGCCCCGGATGGCGAGATGCTGCGCGGCGAGGAGGCCGGGCGCACTGCCCGCGCCGAGCTGAACCTGGATGCGGTGGACCAGGGGCCGGACAAGGCCGTCGTGCGGATCGGCTCGCCGGTTGTGACGTCCTCTTTCCTGCGCGGCATGCTGGAGCCGAGCGTCCGCTCGCTCGGCCTTGATGGATTTACCGAGAAATACGCCTTCGAGGCGTCGCCGGTGGTGCGCGAGAGCATCCGGCTCAACGCCCGCAGCTTCAGCCTGCGGAGCGACGCCGCTTAGGCTGGCGCTGGCCGCGCTGCTGGCCGCCGGGCCGGCCGCAGCGCAGGACGGCGGCGACGCCGCCGGCCTGTTCCGCACCTGGCTGCCGGTGGGGGTGGCCATGCTGTCGGCCGGGATCGCCGCGGTCAGCCTGCGCCTGGCGTGGCGCAGCCAGGTGTTCGGCATCGCGCGCGAGATCGCCGCCGCCCGGCGGGACGTGCGCAGCCGGCAGGGCACGGTGGCGCTGCTGGCGTTCGACAATAGCGTGGCCCGCCCGATCGGCATGGCGCTCGACACCATCGAGGGGCTGACCGTGGCGCTCGGCAAGCTGCGCCCGCTGCCCGACCGGCAGCGCGCGGCGGCACTGCAAGCCTATTCGTTGGACATGCTGGTGGAGCTGACCCACGCGCACCGGCTCTGCCAGGAGGCGGATGGCGCGCTGTCCTTGGGCCGCCCGCCCGCCTTTGACCCGGCGCTGGTCCGCTGCGACCTGGACGACCTGCTGACCCGCGCCGCCGAGGACGCGCTGGGCGGCCTGCTGAGCGCCGCAGCTCCCGCGGTCGATCCGTGGCGGGTGATCGTGGCGCTGAAGATCGACCTGCGGCGGACGCTGGAAGCGGAGCGCGCGACGGAGGCGGCGCAGTGGCAGGAGGCGTTGCAGGACGACGTGTTCCTGCGGCAGGCGCAGCGTCTGCTGCCGGGGTGGCTGCGACCGCCCTTGGGGTGAGCGGGCTTGCGGCCATCGCGTTTCACAGTTCCTGATTGAAACCATGCTTAGGCTTATCCTATAAACTTCGCGTTTCATCGCAGGCATGGAAATGGCTTGGCAGGATCAAGGGCGGCAAGAGCACGGACGATTCGGCCATGGCCACGGCCCTACTGCCCTGGGCAGCGATAGCCCGGGCGACCGGGCCGAGCTGCGGGCGCGGAGCTTCGCCGCCTTCGAGTTCGCGATGGACCGGCTGCGCGGTGAGCCGGGCCAAGACTCGTTGCCGCACCGGGCCACGCGGGATGCCTTGCGTGACCTGCTGCCGCGCTGGGCCGAGGATGCCACGGCCCCGCCCAATGCCTTCCGTCTCCACAACTTCGGCCATGACGCCGACCCGGTGGACGCGTGGGCCATGCAGCGGGCCACATTGGCGGTCATGGTGGCGGACACCCACGCCGGGCTGAAGGATGCCGGGGCCGAGTTGGCCCATGCAATGAGGACGGTCGGCCTGCCTCAGATGCCGGGGTTCCTGCGGGCGGCGCAGCAGCAAGCCCTGCTCGGCAAATTGGCCAAACCTTCTCCAATTCAGCAGATTGCTGACAAAACGCTCGAGGAAGAGGAGGAAGAGAAGGCTGAAGAGCATTTTGTCCCGAAGCTGTCGCTGCCGGGACTTCCCCACCTGCCAACGATAGAAGAACTGCCTGGCGGCGTACCGCTCGGCCCCAAGATCGGCGCCGCCGCAGTCTTCCCCGAGGATCGGAAGTCAATCGCTGCAATCGGGAGTCCTCACGCTCCGACGCGGGGGCAGCAAGCTGAACGATACTACGGGGAGAGTTTGAGGAGTGACCATCCAGGCCAACGAAGCTATCTTGCAGGCAAGGAGGTCATATATGGCACGCCTGGCAGCGTTCGGCCGGACTTCGTGTCTCCGGACGGGAAGACCGCAAGTTTCGAGGTCAAAAGCTACGATATCACTGCCCACTCGCCAAGTAAGTTGGTCAGCGCAGTTGCAAAGCAGGCACTTGAGCGCGCTAAAAATCTGCCGAAAGGAATGACGCAAAACGCGGCTATTGATATCACCGGCCAGACTGTCACGCAGGAGAAGCGGGACGCCATCAAGGATGCGATCGTTAAGAGATCTGGCGGCACGATAGCGGCCGACAACATTCGATTCTTTGAGCGTGAGGTAGGGAAATGACTGAGCTTCGTTTCGATCAGCTGACCTTCACAGGCGGAGACCTAATTCTCCAGATTGGTTCCCTGAACGACTTGCTCTGCTTTTTTAACATCATCGAAAAATATGCTGCCCCGTCGCTTGACGATACCGACCGCCAGCTTGTCTTGGATCGGCTCTATAAACGTTACCTACGGATCGACGAAACGCCAGTGGCAGTCGAAGCAATGAGGCGTGTGCAAAACGCTCTCCTTCACGTCCCTACATCAAGTGTAAACTGGGACAATCATCATATAAAGTCAGGTCAGACTACGTTCGACTTGCAAGAAGGCACGGTGGCTGGCGCAGTCTCTCACTTCTTTAAGGCATTCCCTCGGTGCGCCGAGTCGACCATGTACTGCAACAATCAGGCTACTCACCGCTTTTTTCGGCCAGTCAAAATATGCCGCAGTGATTTCGGCAGCTTAGATCGTGAGGACAGGCGTCCGCTGGAAGAGTATGACGCCCTCGACGGGCCGCCCTTCTGGCTTGCTAAAACCTAAGTTCCAGCAGCGCAGCCTGTCCTCATAGCACAACCAGCACGTCACCCGGCCTAGGCCGTGATGGCAGCTCCAACCTTGCGCAGCACGGCCTCCTGATGCTCCAATTTCAGCCCCGGCGCATCGTGATAGACAGCCATGACGAGGGGAGCGCGTCCCGGCAGCCGTGCGACTGCATAGTCGTTGCATTCGCCGTCGCTGGTCCCGGTCTTGTCGCCAACTGCCCACGTTCTCGGAAAAGATGCACGCAGCCGGTCCATGCCGGTCTTGCATGCGACCATCCAGCTTTCGAGCAGCGTGCGAGACCTCGGACTCAGCACGTCATCGAGGAGAATGGCCTGGACAGTCCCGACGATGGCTCGTGGCGTTGTGGTGTCCAACATGCCCGAGCGACGGCTGGCAGCGACTTCGTAGCATCAAAGCGCGTCATTGGATCGCCGATCCCGCGCATGTAGTCAGTCAACGCTGCCGGACCGCCGACACGCGCCAGCAACAGGTTTGCTGCGCCGTTGTCGCTGAACAGAACGATAGCCGAGCAGAAGGTCTCGACCGGCAGCGCCCCCTTGCTGACGTGAGCGCTCGTGACCGGCGAGTAGCCCACCAAATCCTTCCTGCCATATGGCACGAGGCTCGCAAGGTCATCCTGGCCAGCATCGACCCGGGACAGCACCAGCGCCGCGAGCACGCCCTTGAACGTGCTGCACAGCAGGAATCGCTCATCGGCGCGATGCGCCAGCACCCGCACCGATCCCGTGTCGAGGACGAACACGCCGAGACGGCCGCCATGGCGCGCCTCGATCGCGGCGATCGCGTCGGCCGGAATGGCCCAGGCGAGAGCGCCCCATAGGCCGAGCGCCCCGGCGACCAGGCCGCGGCGGGTCAGGGCGGACGCCATGCCGTCAGAGCAGCGCCAGCACCGCCGCCGCCGCCATCTCCGCCGGCTTCCCCTGCGCCGGGCGCAGGCTGGCCACCACCGTACGGAACACGGCGCGCTGCCGCTCCGCCACCGCCGGGTCGCGCAGCAGGGAGAGCACCGTCTCGCACAGCACCGCCGGGGTGCAGCGCTCCTGCAGCAGCTCCGGCACCGCGGCGTGGCCGGCCAGCAGGTTCACCATCGCCACGTGCGGCACCCGGATCATGCGCCGCGCCATGAAGCCGGACACCGGGTTGACCCGGTAGGTCACCGCCATCGGCACCCCGGCCAGCGCCAGCTCCAGCGTCGAGGTACCGGACTTGGTGAGGGCGGCGGACGCGGCGGCGTAGGCGTCGTGCTTGTCCTCCAGCTCGGTCACGATCAGCGGCGGCACCGGCCAGCCGGCGGCGGCGCGCTGCACCGCTTCCGCCACCGCGTGCGAGACGGGGATGACGGGCACGATGCCGGGCACTTCCTGCGCCAGCAGGGCCAAGGTGCGGGCGAACACGGGCAGCAGGCGCGGCGCTTCGCTGCGGCGGCTGCCCGGCATCAGCACCAGCACGGGCGCGTCCCCGAGGCCGTGGCGCTGGCGGAAGCGGGCGGCGTCCCCGGCGTCGGCGCCGGATTGCAGCACCGGGTGGCCGACGAAGCGGGCGGCCAGGCCATGGCGGGCGAAGTAGGCCTGCTCGAACGGCAGCAGGCACAGCAGGTCGTCCCACAGGCCGGGGAACCACTTGATCCGGTGCTCGCGCCAGGCCCACACCTGCGGCGCCACGTATTGCACCCGCTTCACCCCGGTGGGTGCTATCCGGCGCAGCACGTGCAGGCCGAAGCCGGGCGAATCCACCGTCACCACCACATCCGGACGGCGGGCGGCGATGTCCGCCACCACGGACAGCATGCGGCGGCGCAGGGTGCGCAGCCGCGGCAGGATCTCCATCAGGCCCATCACGGCCAGGTCAGACATGGGGAACAGGCTGCTCATGCCCTCTGCCTCCATCCGCGGCCCGGCGACCCCGGCGAAGGTGATGCCAGGCTGGGCGGCCTTCAGGGCCGCCATCAGCCGGCTGCCCAGCACGTCGCCGCTGGCCTCGCCGGCGACGAGGTAGATCAGCGGCACTGAACGATGGGGCAGGGCGGCGGGGCGGCGGGGTAGTCGCGGTGGTTGCGCACCGCTCCACCCGTGCGGACGGCCGCGAGCGCCGCCGGGTCCAGCTCGGCGTAAAGCCAGCCGGGTTCGTCCAAGACGCCGCGGGCGATCACGCCGTCGTCGGGGAAGCCGTGGTCGATCGGGCCGAACACGGCGGCGTAGCCACGGTTCGCGTCCAGCGCCGCGACCCAGGGAGCGTCGCCGACGGTGGTGCAGACGGCGACGTAGCACTGGTTGGCCATGGCGCAGGCGCGGGCGGCGAGGCGGACGCGGTTGAACCCGGCCAGCGTGTCCGTGTCGGTGGGGACCAGGATCAGCCACGCGCCCGCCTCCACCTGGGCGCGGGCGAGCGGCGGATGCTCGATGTCGTAGCAGATGCACACGCCCAAGCGGCCCCAGGGCGTGTCGAACACCAAGGGCGGCGCGCCGGGGACCACCCCCCAGTGCTCGACCTCGAACGGGGTGGGGCGGTGCTTGTCCTGGAACGCCACGCCGCCGCCGGATGTGATCAGGGGGGCGTGGTTGACCAGCATGCCGTCCGCCCGGCGCTGCGGCAGGGAGCCGCCGAGCAGCCAGACGCCGTGGCGCGCGGCCACTCGGCGCAGCGCGTCCAGCACCGCGCCGTGCTGGCCGCAGCCGGCCTCCAACTCGTCGGCCAGGGTCGGCAGCGGCGCCGGGATCGCGTCCAGGCTGGCGTATTCGGGCAGCACGAGCAGCTCGGCGCCATGGGCGGCGGCCTCTGCCACGCGGGCGTCCAGCGCTGCCTCCCACGCGGCGAAGCCGGGGTAGCGGCCGATTTGGTACTGCAGCAGCGCCAGCCTCACGGCAGCGGCGCGCCGTTCAGCGACTTGATCCAAAAATCCAGCGTGTGAAGCGTGGGCGCGGGCTCGCCGCGGTCGGGCCAGGTCATGGCGCAGGCCACGCCGGGCAGCGGCACGTAGCCGCGGCGGCGCCAGAACGCGTCGTTGGTGTGGGGCTGCGCCGGGCGGAGCGGGTGGTCGTCCGGGCGGCGGACAGAGCAGAACACGGCGTAGTCGGCGGTGGACACGGCGCGGGCATGGGACTCGCGCAGCTGGAACAGCCGCACGCCGAGGCCCTTGCCGCGCCAGGCGGAGAGGATGACGCCCTCGCCGAAGTAGAAGAACCGGCGCACGTCCCAGCCGCGCTCCAGGAACGGCGCCTGCACGTTGGCGCTCTCGTCGCCCAACGGCAGGCAGGTGGCCGCCCCCACCGGCTTGCCGCCGTGGCTGAGCACGAACAGCGCGGCGCGCGGGTGCCTGCCGTAGCCGGCGATGTAAGGCTCTTCGTCGGGATTGCCCTCGTAAAGGTAGGGCCAGTCGCGGAACACCGCCACGTGCAGCCGCTGGAACGCCGCATGGCCCTGGGCGATCGCGGTGCCGGTCAGGGTCTGGATGCGGACGGCGTTGTCAGGGGTCATGCCGGGCTGCATAGGTGGCGGGAGCGGGGGACGCAACGGATGGATGCATCGGACGGGCGGCTGTGCCACGTGACCACGGCCGCGGCGCTGGCGGCAGCCGGGGACCGGCTGCGGGGCATGCCATTTCTGCACTGCTGCACGCAGGCGCAACTGCCCTTCGTGCTGGCGCGACACTTCACCGGGCGCACCGGCCTGCTGGTGTTGCGCTTCGACCCGGCGGCGGTGGAAGGCCGCATCGAGTGGGAATGCAGCGAGCCGGACCAGGAGCCATTCCCCCATCTGTTCGGGGCGCTGCCGCTGCGGGGGGTAGAGACTTCTTCCGCCTAAGCTCCGTACAGATCGGCAGGATCGGCGACCGGGCTGCTGAGCGTCACCACCTCGCCTTCCCGCACCGCCCGGTAGAAGCAGCTCCGCTGCCCCGTGTGGCAGGCCGCGCCGTGCTGATCCACCTGCAGCAGCAGCGTGTCGCTGTCGCAATCGACGCGCAGTCCCACCAGGCGCTGCACCTGGCCGGAGGTCTCGCCCTTGCGCCAGAACGCCTGGCGGCTGCGGCTCCAGTAGCACACCCGGCCGGTCGCCAGCGTCTCGGCGACGGCGGCGGCGTTCATCCAGGCCAGCATCAGCACCTCGCCCGTGTCGTGCTGCTGGGCGATTGCGGGCACCAAGCCGTCCGCGTTGTAGCGGATGACGGACTCAGCCACCGAGCAGCGCCATCCCGCGTTCCAGGTCCGCGATCAGGTCCGCCGGGTCCTCCAGGCCGATGTGGAAGCGCGCGGCCGGCCCGGCGAGGCGGCCGCTGCCGGCGGTGCGGGTCAGGCTGGCGGCACTCGGCGTCACCAGGCTCTCGAACCCGCCCCAGGACGCGCCGATGCCGAACAAGGCCAGACCGTCGATCATCGCCTCCACCCCGGCGTTGCTGTAGCGCGGCTGGAACTCGACGCCGAACAGGCTGGACGCGCCGGTGAAGTCCCGCTGCCACAGGGCATGGCCGGGCGCGCCGGGCAGCGCCGGGTGCAGCACGCGGGCCACCTCGGGGCGGGCGGCGAGCCAGGCGGCCACCGCCAGCCCCGACTGCATCTGCCGGTCTAGCCGGACGCCCAGGGTGCGCGCGCCGCGCAGGGCGAGCCAGCAATCGTCCGGGCTGGCGTACTGGCCGAGCACCAGGGTGGCCGTCCGCACCTTCTCCCAGTCGGAGTCCGATGCCACCGTGATGCTGCCCAGCAGCACATCCGAGTGCCCGGCGACGTATTTGGTCAGCGCCTGGATCGACACGTCCACGCCATGGGCGAACGGCTGGAAGGAGCGGATGCCCCAGGTGTTGTCCATCACCACCGCCAGGCCGCGCCCGTGCGCCACGGCGGCCAGGGCGGGCACGTCCTGCACCTCGAAGGTGTGGCTGCCGGGGCTTTCGACGTACAGCACGCGGCTCTCGGGGCGGATCAGCGCGGCCAGCGCGCCAGCGTCCACTTCCGGGTCGTAATAGGTGGTGGCGATGTTCATGCGGCGCAGGAAGCCATCGGCGAAGGTGCGCGCCGGGCCATACACGCTGTCCGGCATGAGGCAGTGGTCGCCGGCCGAGAGATAGGCTAGCAACGGCACGGTGATGGCGGCCAGCCCGGTGGAGACGACCTGGCAGCGCGTGCCGCCCTCGATCTCGGCCACCATGTCCTCCAGCGCGTGGTGCGTGGCGTTGCCGGCGGTGCCGTAGTACGCGCCGCGATCCAGCCGCTCCCAGCCGCCCACGCGCCGGTCGGCGCAGTTGGCATACAGCATGGTGGAGCCGCGCAGCACCGGCGGGTTGACGAAGCCGGGCGCGCGCACGCCGGGGCGGCCGGCATGGGCGAGGCGGGTCGCGGCGGCGTGGCCCGGCGGCGGGGCGTGGTCGGGCATCAGCCAGTCTCCTTCGGGGTGGTCGGGTCTGAGCCCCACTCGGTCCAGGAGCCGTCATACACCGCGCCTTGCGGCAATCCGGCGCGCTTAAGCGCCATGGCGATGACGGTGGCTGACACGCCGCTGCCGCAGGTGGCCACTACGGGGCGGGAGCCATCGGCCCCCGCGGCAGCCAGGCGGGCCCGCAAGCCGGCGGGTGGCAGGAAGCGGCCATCCGCGCCGAACAGCTCGGCGTAGGGCAGGTTGACCGCGCTCGGCATGTGGCCCGCGGCCAGGCCGGGGCGCGGCTCCGGCACGGCGCCGGCGAAGCGGGCGGCAGAGCGGGCGTCCAGCACCAGAGCCTCCGTGTCCAGCATGTCGGACAGGCCGCGCAGGCGTTCGGCGCGCAGCCGCGGGGTGAGGAGGGCTGGCGCCGCAGCGTCCGGCTCGCCCGCCTCGACCGGGTGGCCAGCCGCGCGCCAGGCGGCCAGGCCGCCATCCAGCACGGCGGCGGCGTGTCCGAACAGGCCCATCATCCACCAGCCGCGGGTGGCCCACAGGGTGGCGTTCTGGTCGTAGAACACGACCCGGCTCGCATCCCCCACCCCCAGCGCCCCCACCAGGCGGGCGAAGCGGCCGGCGGCGGGGACCATGTGGGGGAGGGGGCTGTCCGTGTCGGCGATCATGTCCAGGTCGAAGTAGCGCGCCCCGGGAACGTGGGCGCGCCGGTATGCCTCGCGGCCGTCCTTGCCGTCGGTGGGCAGGTACTGGGTCGCTTCCAGCACCACCAGGCCGGGGGCGCCGAGGTTCTCCGCCAGCCAGGCGGCAGAAACCAGGTCGTCCATGCCCAAGTCCTCCATCTCAGGCCCACTCCCGCCGCAGCCAGTCGCGCCGGGCGGCGAACCAGAGCAGCGCGATGGCGGTGATCGAGTTGGCGTATCGCCCGGCCAGCGCGTTCTCGATCGCCTCCAGGGCCGGCAGCACGCGCACTCGGATGTCCTCGTTCTCGCTGGCCAGGCCGCCATGCCCGGCTATGCCGTCCGCGTCCGCCGCGGGGGCGCTGATCCGCCCGGCCAGGATGGTGACGCTCTCGTCCGACCCCCCGGCGGTGAGCAGGAAGCGGCCGACCCGGTGCAGCCGGCCGATGGCGAGCCCCGTCTCCTCCTGCATCTCGCGCGTCCCGGTCTGTTCCTCCGTCTCGCCCGCATCCATGAAGCCGCCGGGGATTTCCAGCAGCACCGGGTGCAGGCCGGCGGCCAGGGCCGGGTAGCGGAACTGCTCGATCATCACCAGACGGTCGGCCGCCGGGTCATAGGGCAGCACGCCGACGGCGTGGCCGCGCAACAGCACCTCCCAGGTGCGCGGCTCGGACATCTGGCCGTCGAAGCGGCGATGGCGGAAGCGCACCACGTCCAGCTGCGCGTAGTGCTTCCACACGGTTTCAGTGGAGTCGACGGTGACGTCCGGGCCGCTCATGCTGGCATTCTACCCCTGCGGCGGGGCAGCGGCTACTGCCATGCGGGCGGCTCAGGCGGCGCGCGGCATCTGCAGGGTGCGGCGAATCTGGGCTGCCCCGGCTGCCCCCTTCTGCGCCTCCCGCCACATCTGCTCGGCGATGCGCTGGTGGCTGAGCACCGCCTCGTCCGCGCTGGTGATCATGGCGACGCCGGTTTGCGCGCCGGGCAGGCCATCGGCGCGGAAAGGATTGACCGCAAGGGTCGCACGGTCCCGCGCGCGCAGGATCTTGAACGAGCTGGTGGGCTCCGCACCCGGCAGCACGCCGAATTGCAGCCCCATCGGCTCGGCCTCCATCATGGCGGCGATGTGCTCGATCTCGGCCACGGCAACCTGCCGGCAGCGGCGGCGCAGCGCGTCCGACAGCGGGATGTTGCCGGCGATGCCCGTGTCAAGCAGGGTGTAGATGCGCGGCAGGGAAAGGATGGCGATGATGCCCGGCCGCCGGGTCGCGTACAGGTGCTTGCGGGCCGCCATGATGCCCTGCATCCGGTCAATTGCCGCGCGCTGGGCCACCCTGTCCGTGTCCAGCTGGCTTAGGCATTCCTCGAACGCTTCCGAGAGCACCGCATCGAAGGTATCGGAGGTGGTGAGGTAGCAGAGTGGGCCGAACACCTGCAGAATTTGGTCGGCCGACTCCTCCGTTTGGCGGATGCGCTCGAAGTAGCCGACTGGGCGGCTGTAGTATTCCATCCCAATGCCGAGCAGGGACAGCGGCGATATCTTCAGCAGTTCGGCTAGCCGCGTCACCGTGTCGAGCTTGATGACCTCGCCCTTCTCGTAGCGGTAGAGCGCCGCGCGGGACACGCCCAGCCGCGCCGCGATCTCCTCCGCGCGCAACCCGGACTCTAGGCGGTACGCCCTTAGCTGCTGGCCGATCTCGGTGAACCGCATGTCTCATCGCTCCTCAGCGCCCAAAAACTCTCCGACAACCGAGGCCCAAGACCTAATTTGCATGACATTGCCGTGAGCGCCGGCGTCAATGCTGTTCGCCATTAGAACCAATTTTGGCCGGAAGATCAATCTTTGGTCGCAGGCGGGCAGAATTGCCGCATGGCCCCGTGAGCATGCCGGGCAGGCCGCCGGCGAAGGGCACGGCCCTTGGCATAGCCGGGCCTACAGGATAACCCAGCGCCATGATCGCTGAACGGCTGCTGATGGGATTGCTGCTGGTCGGCATCGCCGTCGGTTGCGCGTTCGTGTTGCGGCCCTTCACCTCCGCCCTGCTGTGGAGCGCCATCCTGGTATTCGCCACTTGGCCGCTGTTCGAGCGGGTGCGCGCCAAGTTGGGCCGGGCCGGCGCCGCGCTGGCCATGGTAGTGATGACGGCGCTGCTGATCGTGCTGCCGCTGGCCATCGCGGTGCCCGCCGGGTCGGAGGACATCGTCCACCTGCGCGCGACCCTGGACCGGCTGCTGGACGACGGCATGCCCTCTGCCCCCGGGTGGCTGTACCGCCTGCCGCTGGTCGGCGTCGCGCTGTCCGACTATTGGAACAGCTGGGCGGCCGACCTGGGCGTCATGGCGGATTTCTTCCGGCCGTATTTCGGCATGATCGCGGAGAACGGGCTGGCGTTGCTGCTGGGCATTGCGACGGGGGTGGTGCAGTTCCTGTTCGCCCTGTTCATCGCGTTCTTCTTCTGGCTGTACGGCGACCGCATGGGCGTCCACCTCAAGGCGATCATGCGGCGCATCGCGGGCGCCTACGCCGAGCGGCTGATCGTGGTCACGGGGAAGGTCATCCGCGGCACGGTGTATGGGCTGCTGGGCACCGCCATCGTGCAGGGCATCCTGACCGTGTTCGGGCTGTGGCTGGCCGGGGTGCCGCGCCCGTTGTTCCTGGGCTCGGTCGCCGGGTTGCTGTCGGTGCTGCCGATCGGCGCGCCGGTGGTGTGGATTCCCTGTGTCGTGTGGCTGTTCAGCATCGGGCACACTGGGTGGGCGATCTTCCTGGGCCTGTATGGCGTGGGCGCGATCTCGGGGGCGGACCACGTGATCCGGCCGTTCTTCATCGCCCGCGGCGCGCAGCTGCCGTTCCTGCTGACGGTGCTGGGCGTGCTGGGTGGGGCACTGGCCTTCGGGCTGCTCGGCATCTTCCTCGGCCCGGTGCTGCTCGGGGTGGGCTTTACGCTGGTGGCGGAGTTCGCTCGGGCGAAGGAGCCAGCGGTGTCGTTGCAGGGCGCTGCCCTGCACCCAGAAGGGGATGGTCGTCCCTCACCCCTCGCAGTTGAGGTGTGAAGGGCGCGGCTGTCCTCTGGGGGTTGGGGCAACGCCCCGCTGTGCGCTTCGCACGAGGAGAACGATGGACCTGGCCGCCGCGCGGCCGCGCCGGGTCGCCGGACTGGCTGGCGGCGGCAGCGCGATGACGGTCACGGCGATGACGAGCAGGTTTGCAAGTACGCCATTGAGACTAGGCACCAAATCATAGTTCATGACGTTCGAAGGATCCAGCGCGCTGAACACGACGATGCCAAACCCGCCGGCACTCTCTATCCACTTGTCGGCGCGCCCAGCCGCGGCGAACATGCTAATCGGCAGCACCACAGAGGGCTTGCCGGCAGCTTGCTCAGCAACCCTGGCGCCAGCGTCGCTTTGTGCGCCTGGCCTGGCGCCAGCATGAATGCGACTGCGCGACCACGGCTGTCAGCCACGGTCCCAAGCCGCCACGCAAGCGGCTAAGCGCCTCGCGCTGATCCCGCTTGGCGCTGGTCCCCCCCTTCTTGGCCGCACCCACCGCACACCCTCGTGATCTATTTGCAAGTCAAGGTAATCACAACTCTTCGTATCCGTCAGGATTACTCTCGGTGCGGAACTGGAGTTGGGCAGGCTGTGCTTCCCTTAGCGATGCAAGCTTGGCGAAGACCATTCCGGTGACGCCGAAAATCTGTTTCGGATCATGGTATTTCTGGCAGCTTAGGACGCGTTGGGCAGACATCAGGACAATGTCAACCACCGCTGGTCCGCCGTCGTGATGGAGCGGGAGCGCCACGTGGCCTACCGTCTGCACGTCCCGCTGGCGGCGTCCACTCGCGACGTTGCCGCACGGTCCAGGCATAGCGCGGGTCTCCGTCGAGCGATGCGGCATGGTCGGCCAGGCGGTTGCGCTCCAGCCAGCTCACGGCGGCCTCCAGTTCCGGCAGGCTCATCTGTCCCCTTGGCTTATCCCCGGTGCGCCGTTTCAGGATGGCGTTGTAGCGGTGGTACAAGCCTTCGCCTCGGGCTGTCTGCATCGCCCCCTCGTCTTCTACGGCCTGCTGCGCCACCAGCTCGCCCACTCGCCGCCGCAATCTTCGTTCCAGCATGGAGGGCGGATCGAGCATCTCGGTTTGCGCCTCCTGAAGCTCCGGTCGGTGGATCGAGTAGTCCGGGCCAGGCCGTAAAAGGCCGTAGCGCATCGCCAGCGCGTTGCTTTCCAGCGGCACGATGCCGCGCTGTTCCTGCTGGACGGACTCCAGCTGATCGAGCAGCCAACGGGGCAGCGCCCGCTGCAACGGCGGCTTGGGGCGCTTGGCGATCATGCCCTGCTCGGTTTCCACGCTGTGCCGGAAACGGGCGAAAAGCGGGTCGTCCGGATGGAACACCAAAGCGCGTTGTCCGGCATACAGCCCAGCATGGGGGTCCACCCGAGTCGCGCGCGCCACCATCTGTTCCAGCCAGGCGCGGGAACGTATGTGCGTCAGGGCGGCGATCACTGCCACCTCTGGCGCGTCCAGCCCCTCGTAGGCCATGGCGACCGTCACCAGCACCGTCGGTTCCGGCAGCAGGCGGTAGCGAGCCAGGATCTGCTGCGCGTCCCGCTCGTCGGACGTGGCGAGCTGCACGGTGTCGGCCTGTGCGTCCGGCATCCAGCCCCGCAGCACATCCGCGTAGCGCCGTGCGGCCATCTGGTCGGGCGCCACGACCAGAAGCTTGCCGAGACCGCGCGCCTCGGTGCCCGGCGCCAGCCCGCGCACCCGTCGCCGGCCGTTCCGGAGCGTGCGGGTCGCCTCGAACGCCTCGCGCAGCAACTGGTCGGCAAAGCCGGTGCGCAGGGCGGTGAACAGCGCGGGCCGAGTCGTCTCGACCGGCCAGTGCGAGAACAGGCGATGCGGCCCGGCCGGATTGCGGGCCTCGTCCAGCCAGCTTGCCTCGCCGTCCAGCGCCCCGAACAGCACCGGCAGGACGGCGCGCTCCGCCAAGGCTTGGGCGCGCGAGTATCCCATCACCGCCCAGCCTGGCGCGGCCAGATCAACCTCGCGGGTCTTGGCTCGAGGGCCGGTGCGGTAGGGCAGCCACAGGATGCCGCGCCCATCCGCGCGCTCCAGCGTGCCCGAGAGCAAGAGGCGCAACTCGGCGCATTCCAGCAGCGGCAGCAGCGCACGGCTCCAGCCAGAACCGTCCTCCTCCGCGTCGGCGCTGGGTGCGAGTGGGTCAGGCTCCATGTCGGACAAGGCGGGTAGGTGGTGCACCTCATCCACCACCAGCAGCGTGCGGTGGTGGCGGAATTCGGCCAAATGCAGGTCAGGCGCTGCGGCGACGCTCTGATAGGTAGTGATATAGCCTTGCAAGCCGCGGCACGGGTCGGGCGCATTGTCGGCGGCCCGCACCGAGACGGCGTGGCCCAGGGTGGCGCGCCACGCCGGGTCGGCAAACGCTTCTTCGGCTTGCAGGCGCAAGCTGTCGCGCGGCACGACCCAGCAGATGCGCTCGACAACCTTGGCCTTGATCAGCGCCGCCGCTGCGATGACCGGCAGCAACGACTTGCCTCCGCCTGGCGTCACTGCCGCCAGGATGTCAGTGATGCCGGAGCCCTCGCCGGAAGCGATGGCCTGCACGATGGCAGCGAGTTGGGCCTGGTGGGTCCGCAGCGGGCGCGGGTAGGACGTCAAGCAGGCTGACTCCGAACAAGACAAGAGTGGAGTCTCTGCTATTTTGGCCCGAATGGGAATCCTGGGGGCTGATCGTTCCGGGCACAATTTGTGCCTGCCGCCTCATGGACGCAGTTTCGCCCTCATCCTGCTTGCAGCGCCGAAGATTGTAGATCATGACAGGCGCGTAGAGGGCTGCCGCGGCCCAGCATTCGCTAAGTTTAGCGGCTTCCGCCGACCCCATGAGCGCCGTTCGTGGTTCCCACCGGGATCGCTGCCGGGGTTTTGCGGAGTATGGATCAATTCAGGGACAGGGCTCGCGTCGAGGGGGCGCGCACCGATGGTGAAACGTCGCAAAGAGGATGACCCCGCCGGCATCCTGGAGTTTGAGGGGCGGACTGCCGAGGATCCGGAGCTCGTTGAGTGGCTTGCCGATCACCGGGCTCGCAACGGTGGCAAGATACGGGTCAGCAAAGGGGGACGCGGCGTGCGCGTCATGTTCAGCAAGGAAGCCGACATGCTATTCTGGAAACAGCGTTCGGAAAAGTCCGACAAGGCCAAACGCGCATCCTGAGTGCGGCCTCGCCCGCCCGAGGGCCACTGGGGGGCCACGCTCCACGCCGATCATCCACGCGGCGTGCGGCCCAGCGACCATGCGCAACCGGCGATGCCGGAAAACGCGAAATGCGCCGGCCACAGCATGGGCAAGGGTGTGCGCCTTCGCCCGGATGTTGCGGCACACGGACCTTAGTCTGAGTTCAAGCACAAGCTCCTGCGTGTCTGCATCCTGGCCGACCTGGACGAAGCCGGCGCAGCCATAGAGCGACTGCGCCGGCACGTTGTCTGCCGATACCAGCAGACGGATGCGTTGGCAGCCGAATGTCTGCCGCAAGTTGGCAAGGATGTCCGCCAAAGCGCGCCTGCCGTAGCCGCGCCCTTGCTGACCCTGGTCCAGCGCCAGCCAACCTAACCACCAGCAAGAACGATCCCGCCTGTCAGGATGAACGACGTAGAAGCCGATAGGCTCACCGCCTGCGTCAATGGTGAACAAGGCATGCGCCGGACCACGCCGCACGGCAGCGAGGATGTCGGTTAAGGGTCCCAGAAAGCGCTCAACCTGTGACGGGTCAAGATTGAGGCGGGTGATTTCACCATGTTGGGAACGAGCAAGACGGCGGTAGCCAAGGGGCATATCACCCCGGATAGACATCATGATGCTCTTTGCATGACAAAATTGCGAAGCCGACCAGACAAGTCGCCTGTGGCTAGTCAGCTAGTCGCACGCCCGGATACTATCCGGGCAAAAGCTTTCATGCATGGAATCATTCTACCAGGGAAACGCCTGGAGAGCAATCTTCTTGCTCTTGCGCCACGAGTTGTCAGTCCTCCAGCTATCGCGCCGTGCTTAAGCCTTGGTACGCTTGGCTGGCGTCAGGGGTCGGTGAAACTTCGACAGAGAGTTCGCGCCGGGTCAAAATCTGGATTGTCCCCGGCGGGATTCGAACCCACGGCCCCAGGATTAGGAATCCTGTGCTCTATCCTGCTGAGCTACGGAGACACGCGCCTTCACTACCCTAACGATGGCTGCACGTCATCCCATCTGTAAGTCACTGCGCTGAGCCCCGGGTTTGCGTCCCATCCATCACGGAGAACCGGCCTGTCCGGCCAACCCTATGCAGACCCTTGCACCCGATGCCGCCGCCTTGCACGCGAGCTTGCTGACGTTGGATAGCCATATCGACGTTCCCTGGCCGGATACGCCCGACCCGTTTACGGATACCAACCGCCGAGTCGACATCGGCAAGATGGTTCGTGGCGGCCTGCGGGCCGGGTGCTTCGCGGCCTATGTGCCGCAGGGTCGGCGCACGGCCGAGGGGTGGACCGCTGCCCGGGATCGCGCGCTTGCCATGCTGGGCGACATCCGCGCCATGGCCGCCGAGCGCAACGGGCTGAGCGCCCAGCTCACCACCGATGCTGCCGCGATCCGGCAGGCGGCACGTGATGGCAGCATCGCCATCATTCCCGTGGTGGAGAACGGCCATGCGCTAGGCGAGGATGTTAGTGTGTTGGAGCAGTTCCGTGCCCTGGGCGTCCGTTACATGACCTTGACTCACAACGGTCATAACGCCCTGGCCGACAGCAGCAATCCTCGGGCCGACCTGGGCGATGGCCCGGCGTTGCATGGAGGCCTCAGTGCGTTCGGACGCGAGGCGGTGGCCGTCATGAACCGGTTGGGCATGATGGTGGACGTGAGCCATGTCTCGAAGGCCTCCATGCTGCAAGCGGCCGCCCTGTCCCGTACGCCTGTAATCGCTACTCACTCCTGCATGCACGCCCTCTGCCCGGTGCCCCGCAACCTGGACGACGAGCAGTTGGACGTTCTGCGTGACACAGGCGGCATCGTCCAGATCACCGCCGTTGCATCCTTCGTCCGGCCGCATGGCAAATCCGACACCGTGATGGTCGCAGATTATTGCGACCACTTGGACTACGCCGTGCGCCGCTGCGGGGTGGAGCACGTCGGCATCAGCTCGGACTTCGACGGTGGCGGCACGCTGGCGGACTGGCGTGATGCGTCGGACAGCGCCAACCTGACGGCCGAGCTATGCCGGCGCGGCTACGACGCATCCGAGATTGCGGCGCTGTGGGGAGGCAATTTCCTGCGCTTGATGGAGCAGGCGGAGGCCGCCGCCGCATGACGATCGATGCCCTCGGCCCTTACTTGCTCTGGACCAAGTCGCTGCACGTGATTGCCGTCATCGCCTGGATGGCTGGGCTGTTCTATCTGCCGCGGCTGTACGTGTATCATTGTGAGGTGACGCCTGGCTCTGAGGCAAGCGAACGGTTCAAGGTCATGGAGCGACGCCTGCTAAAGCAGATCACCACGCCCGCCATGATAGCGACCTGGATCCTGGGCCTGACCTTGGTGTGGACGCCGGGCGCGGTGGATTGGGGCGCCACTTGGTGGCACGTCAAGCTGGCCGGCGTAATCCTGATGACCGGTTTCCACGGCGCGCTGTCCAAGTGGCGGCGGGATTTCATGGAGGACCGCAACGTCCGGCCCCAACGCTTTTATCGATACGCCAACGAGGCTCCAACCTTGTTGATGGCAGTCATCGTCATTATGGCAATCGCGCAGCCGAACTGACGCCGGCCAGGTTGACGCTAGGCTGTGGCCGTGCTTACGAGAGGATGTCGCTGCCGGCCTCATCCTGACCCGGCATCCTTTCATCGATTCACCTCGAATCACTGGCGCGCATTCAGCCGTCTGCCAGGTCGATGAACCGGATTGCAGCCCACCTTCTGCTATTAACCTCCCCGAGGTCACGACCGATGCACCTTGCCGAACTCAAGGCAAAATCCCCCTCCGATTTGCTCTCCTTCGCTGAGTCCCTGCAAATTGAGAATGCGTCCAGCCTGCGCAAGCAGGACATGATGTTCGCAATTCTTAAAAACCTGGCTGACAACGAGCAGGCGATCCACGGCGAGGGCACGCTCGAAATCCTGTCAGATGGTTTCGGCTTCCTGCGAAGCGCCCAGGCCAACTATCTGCCTGGGCCGGACGACATCTACATCAGCCCAAGCCAGGTGCGCCGTTTTGCTTTGCGCACAGGTGACAGCGTGGAGGGCCAAATCCGCGCGCCCAAGGACGGCGAGCGCTACTTTGCCCTGCTCAAGCCCAACACGATCAATTTCGAACCGCCAGATGCGGTCAAGCACCGCATCAATTTCGACAATCTCACGCCACTCTACCCGGACCGCCGACTCAAGATGGAAGTCGAGAACTTCCAATCTGTCGCTAAAGGGCCCGGCAAGGATCTGACGCCCCGGGTGATCGACCTGATTGCACCAATTGGCATGGGCCAACGCGCCTTGATCGTAGCGCCGCCCCGCACTGGCAAGACAGTGATGCTGCAGAACATGGCCACAGCCATTGCCGAGAACCATCCCGAAGTCTTCCTCATCGTGTTGCTGATCGACGAGCGGCCGGAAGAGGTGACAGACATGTCCCGGTCCGTAAAAGGCGAGGTTGTGGCTTCAACCTTTGACGAGCCAGCGACCCGGCATGTTCAGGTCACTGAGATGGTGTTGGAGAAGGCCAAGCGGCTGGTCGAGCACAAGCGGGACGTGGTAATCTTGCTCGACAGCATCACCCGGCTAGCGCGAGCCTACAACACTGTAGTGCCCTCCAGTGGCAAGGTGCTGACCGGCGGCGTTGACGCCAACGCGCTGCAACGCCCCAAGCGTTTCTTTGGCGCCGCTCGCAATATCGAGGAAGGCGGCTCGCTGACCATCATTGCGACTGCTCTAATTGACACGGGCAGCCGTATGGACGAGGTAATTTTCGAAGAGTTCAAGGGCACTGGCAACAGCGAGATTATCCTTGACCGCAAGCTGTCGGACAAGCGCACCTTCCCGGCCATCGACATCACCAAGAGTGGCACCCGCAAGGAAGAGTTGCTAGTGGAACGTGGCATGTTGTCCAAGATGTGGGTGTTGCGGCGCATTCTCAATCCAATGGGTACAACAGACTCGATGGACTTCTTGCTGGATAAACTGAAATACAGCAAGACTAACCAAGACTTCTTTGATGCAATGAACACTTGATGATCTGAGTGCCACCCGAGAGTGCCTGAATGCCATGGTTTTGGCGGCTGGTGTGGCCCAGATTGGCGGTATCTGGACCAAAAATTTCGCGATCGACAAGCGGCCTTTGATCGTTGGCGCCACCCGCCGGACCGGACAACCAAAGGCTAGGAACAGGTTGTGTCTTTCCTGCTTCCTTCAGCGAATCGCGGGAGGCCGGCCAACACAGACCAGCACGAGGCATTGAACGCCATCCGCTATTTAGCGCGTGTGGGGTGTGGCTGGTGCAGGATGCCGTCGCATTTCGGGCTATCGCGCAGCAATCCGCTGGAGGGATGTAACTGAGACTGACATGACAAACGATTTGTGGGCTATTTGTTGTTCCAAACGCTGTATGACCTGATGCTCGACCGCGAGCAGGCCGGGCGTAAAGCGCGTTCCAGTGCGGGTGTGTGAGCCACCCAGATCGTGAAAGTCCCGCCTACGCCAGATGATGGCTACCACGTGGCCAAGCGCTACCGAGGCGCGCGAGCGCTGCGTCGCTGTGAATATGGGCGGGCGGTTGCCAATGGTTACTTGACCATGGCCGACATGCAGGACGCGTCCGGGGCAGAGCGGGTCATTGCTACTGTGCGCAAACGTTGGTCGTGTCAATTTTGCTGACGTACCCCTTGGAGGATTGCCGCGCGGTGGCTAAAGCACCTGTTCGCTTATGGCGCTTATCACCTTGGCAAGCTGATAAGCGCGGCAGCCTATCGGAACTTCGTGGTCGAGATCGTGCGCAAACTGGCAGACCAGCAAGGCTTCCAAGTGTTGCCGCGACAATGAGCTGTGGAGCGCACATTGGGCAGGGTGACGCGCTGGTGACGCCTAGTTTAAGGCTATGGGCTGCGGGTAAACGTGCTAGAAGCTATAATCCGCGTCAGCATGGGCGCTTTCTTGCCCATTGAATTGCTCACCCATGACCATGCTCAACCGGGTACTTAAGGGACAACGTCACTTTGATTGGTCAAGGGCAGTGCCTGAATTGGCCTCAAAGCGCGGGCTGTTCAACAAGTAGAACAGCGCTGCGCGAAAACCATCCTGACTGGTAAAGTAAGTGAAAAAGCCAGGACAATCCGGATGAATGCTATAACTCTCAA
This sequence comes from uncultured Acetobacteraceae bacterium, assembly GCA_964244655.1. Taxonomy (GTDB): domain Bacteria; phylum Pseudomonadota; class Alphaproteobacteria; order Acetobacterales; family Acetobacteraceae; genus LMUY01. Next base: position 45,567 of record CAXTJU010000020.1, read on the forward strand.
GTCTTGAAGCAATTTTATTATCATATTTGTAGTAGCTGATGTGATGATCAGCGTAGTATTGACGAGAAGCATTGTAAATCCTGCCGCCCCGATCAGGGTTGACCCGCTAAATTGGCGCTGGCGCCCTGGCCCGGCGTCATATGACGCTTGCCTAGACGCTCCCCGAGCATGTTGGCTACTCGCTTGTAGCCGACCGTGATGCCGGCCGCCAAGCAGAGCGCGCTCAGCATTCAACCTAAAATTGGCGCGTATCACATCGGTGGTTCTGTCTCATCGCGCGGCTTCGCACCAGCCGCCTTGTCGCCGGTGCTGATGCCTTTGACTTCGCCGACGTGCCTCAATTCACTCAGCACAAAATGGACGTTACTCCGCAGCTGTGCCCGGGTCGGACTTTGTCGGTGGTTGCTGGCTCACGGACCGCATCGGCTAGGCCTGATCTGTTGCAGCGCTGCCTCTTTCACGCCCTTCGCCTTTTGGTCATCCCCATGCGCCTGGATGCTGGCTGAGTGTCTGAGGCGCCTCAAGGTTGAGCGTGCAGGTGGCGGGTATTAGGCCAATAATCGTCAGCGTGATCTGACCAATGTTCTTCTGCCCGTCATACCGTCCCGCTCTGGGGCTGGCTTGGATGTGGTTTGGCTTGGCTTGGTGCGATCTGATTTCCGATATGGCCTGACCTGGTGTGGGTAGACGGCATGAATGGCAAGCCGGGGGTGATTTGCGGCGACATCTCCGCGGTGGAGCTTCGCCGGCTGGCACGGCGCGAGCCGGACCATGCCGCGGCGGCGCGGATGCAGGTGGTTGCGGGGGCATTGGAGGGGCTGAGGCGGGCCGAGGCGGCGCCGGCTGGCGGGTATGGAGCGCCAAGCGTTGCGCGATGCCGTGGTGCGCTTCCGGCCAGAAAGGCCACGCTCGCCACCGCTGGTTTTACCCGCGGCCAGCATCTACCCAGCTTGTGCGACCAGCGCGGCATTTGGGTGTAGCTGGCAGAGGTTCTGCGTGCGGAGCATATGAAAAGCCTGCGGAGGGCATCTGTTCGCCGCCGTGCAGCCCAAAGCCGGCCAGGCCTTCTGCTTGGCGCTGCCAGAACCTAACATGCACGCCATGCAGGTCTTCCTCGACCAGTTCGACGCAACCTCGCCGGCCGGCGAGGTCGCCTTGGTGGTTATGAACCAAGCCGGCCGGCACGTCGCCGGCGGCCTCGCTGCGCCGCCCAACGCGTCCATAGTCTGGCTGCCGTCCTATACCCCCGAACCAAACCCAATCGAGCGTGTCTGGCTCTGCCTGCGCAAACGGCATCTCAGCCGTACGGCGCTCAAGGGATGTAATGCCATCATCGACGCCTTCTGCACCGCCTGGAACAAGCCAACTCCGGAGCAGCTGCAAACCCTGACCGAATACCTACCTGTACCAGATTAGCCCCTAAACGGGTAACTCGTGTCGTGCGAGAAGCTGACTGAGGTGCAGGGAAGTATCAACAGGCTACGTAGCCACTAAACCGGTAGCTCGTCCTCTTTCGGCGGCTCGAACAGGTACCCGCGCCGCATAACGAGCCGCAAGGTGCCCTGGAGCCCGCCAGCGCCGGCCAGGCCCAGGATGGGGGAAAAGTGCTGGTGCCTCCAACATAATGATGATCTCCTGCCAGTCCGCACCCTTGCTCAGCAGCCAGGACCCCAGCAGCGCATCTTCACAGGCCACTCCGACCAGCGCGCCGATGACGCAGTGTGAGCTGCTGTTAGGATGCCCAACGCTCGGGTTAGAGCGTTCCAAAACAGGGCGAATGCGAGAGTGGCCAGCAACATGGGGGCGGCAAGGGCGCCGTTGGGTAGGGTCAATACGTCAGGCAGCAGAATTTCTACCAAGCCGTAGGCGACTGCGATGCCGCCTACCAACTCGCCCACTAAGTTGAGCAAGCCTGACCAGATGGTTGCCTGTACTAGCTTCAGTGTACCTGTACAGACCACCATCGCTACGGCGTTGGAGGTGTCGTGGAGGCCGTTCGTCGCCTCGAATGCGAGCGCCATGACGAAGTATGCGGCCAGCATGGCGACGATGGCGCCGGAAGCAGGCGTAAAATGAGCAAGCATTGGAGTGCGCCCCTGCGGGTGGACAGGGCGAGGCAATCTGATTGACCCCCTGCT
>CAXTJU010000021.1:0-46510 GCA_964244655.1 uncultured Acetobacteraceae bacterium
GCCCTGGCTCGTTGCCGGGGCGCCCGCCCGAGGGCGCCCTGGGAGGGGCCGCGGGGCCGCCGGGCGGGCGCGGGCCGCCGCGGCCGGAGCCGCCGGGAGGTCCGCCAGGTTTGCGGGGGGGATACGCCATCGCGCCGGTATAGCCGCCGGGCCGGGCCGGGGCTAGCGTGGCCGCAACCAAGAGGAGCCGGACATGGCCGAGATCATCGTCACCGACCGACCCGGCGTGCGCGAGGTCGCCATCGACCGCCCAGCCAAGCGCAACGCCCTCACCCGCGCGATGTATGGCGCGCTGGGCGACGCCATGGCCGGCGCGGCGGCGGCGGGCGCCCGCGCCATCTGGCTGCGGGGCAGCGCCGAGTGCTTCACTGCCGGCAACGACCTCGGCGACTTCGCCCAGGCCCGGCCCGGCGAGCGCTCAGCCGCGGTGGACTTCCTGGAGATCGTGATGGCCTGCGACATCCCGCTCGTCGCGTCCGTGAACGGCGCGGCCGTCGGCATCGGCGTCACGCTGCTGCTGCACTGCGACTTGGTCTATTGCTCCGAGGGCGCGCGGTTCCAGCTGCCGTTCGTCAACCTGGGCCTGTGCCCGGAAGCGGCGTCCAGCCTGCTGCTGCCGGCCCGCGCCGGGTTCTTGCGCGCCTCTGAGCTGCTGCTGCTGGGGGACCCGTTCGACAGCACCGCGGCGCGAGAGGCCGGGATGGTGAACGCCGTGCTGCCCACGCCGGCCGAGGCGGACGCCATGGCCTTGTCCCGCGCCGAGGCCCTGGCCGCCAAGCCGCCCGACGCGCTGCGCACCACCCGCGCCCTGCTGCGCCGCGGCCAGGCGGCCGTGGCGGCGGCGATGCGGGAGGAGGCCCAGCAGTTCGGCCGCCTGCTGCACGGCCCGGAGGCGCGGGCGATCCTCGCGGCCATGGCGGAGAAGCGCGCAGCAACAGTTCGCCTGGCCTCCGCTGCGGAGTAGCGCGTTGACAAGGCCGGGGCTTCGGGAATAGTCCCGTGCAGCCGGAGGGGTGCCCGAGTGGCTAAAGGGGGCGGACTGTAAATCCGCTGCTGTAATGGCTACGTTGGTTCGAATCCAACCCCCTCCACCATGATCTCGGCATTGTGGCATGGTGCCTCGCGGCGTGTCAGCCAGCAAGCCCAGTGCGCGGGGCAAGGTCGGCGTTGGATCGGGCGCACAGGCTTCCCGCCACCTCCACCACGATTCCGAGGGCGCCATCGCCGCCGCTGCTCAGGGCCACGTTGTGCGATGGGTCAAAGGCGGCAAAGCCCGATCCCATGCCGACGGCCGGCAGCGTCACCTCGCGCCTGGCGCCCATTACCGCGATCTGCCCCGCCGGGGCACGCCGCCCCAGCAGCGGGTACGCCGAAGCAACGGCCTGACGGAGGGACGCCATGGACAAAGCTGCCGCGAACGCGCCCAGCAAGGTTCCAGCCGCCACTCTCGGCTTCTGGGTCGTCAAGGTGCTCGCCACGACCCTGGGCGAAACCGGCGGGGACGCGGTCACCATGACGCTCGGCCTCGGCTACCTGGTCGGCACCGCGATCTTCGCGGCCATCCTGGTGGCCGCGATGGCGGCGCAGGTCGTCGCCAGGCAGTTCCACCCGTTGCTGTACTGGGCCGTCATCATCGCCACCACCACCGCCGGCACGACGCTGGCGGATTTCTGCGACCGCTCCCTGGGCATCGGCTACGTCGGGGGCTCGGCCATCCTGGCCACGCTGCTCGCGGCGACCCTCGCCCTGTGGCATCGCTCGCTCGGCTCTGTCTCGTCCGAGACCGTCACCTCGCGCAAGGCGGAGATGTTCTATTGGTCAACCATCATGTTCTCTCAAACCCTGGGGACCGCGCTGGGCGACTTCCTGGCTGACACGGGCGGGCTTGGCTACGAGGGCGGCGCGCTCGTCTTCGGCGCGGCCCTGGCCTTGGTGGCGGGGCTGTATTTCTGCACCGGCGTCTCACGGACGCTGCTGTTCTGGGCCGCCTTCATCCTCACCCGGCCGCTCGGCGCCACGGTGGGCGACTTGCTCGACAAGCCGGTTGACCATGGCGGCCTCGCGCTGGGCCGCTTCCAGGCGTCGGCCGTGCTCGGGGCGGTCATCGTGGCCTGCATCATCGTCCTGCCGCAGCGTGCGGGGCGGCATCCTGCCGGGTGAGGGCGTCCTTTCAGGCGGGGCAGCGCGCTCAAAGGCTTAACGGAAAGCGTTTCAGCCTCTAACCCGGCCTTCACCTTTCCCGCCCATCCTGCGGCCATGCGAACCCGCCATCGCGTGCAAAACGCACTTCTCGTCCTGGCTTGCCTGCTGCCCTCCTGGCGCGCCATCGCCCAGGACAGCGGGCGGCTGCTCGCCACCAGCGGCGTCAGCCAGCTGGAAGGCGCAGGCGGCGGCGGGCTGGCATCCTGGGCGCTCATCACCGGATACGGCACGAACGACGCCGTGGGCGGCAACGTGCACGACACCTTCGCCACGACGTCCGACTTCACCTTGGAGAGCGCTGGCGCGGCGGTGGGCGTGCATGACCGGGTGGAGCTGTCCTACGCCCATCTCTGGTTCGACACCCGGCAGGCCGGGGCGCGGCTCGGCATCGGGCGCGGCTATACCATCACGGAGGACGTGGCCGGCCTGAAGGTGCGGCTGTTCGGGGACGCGGTGTACGACCAGGACAGCTGGCTGCCGCAGGTCGCCGCTGGCGCCCAGTTCAAGTCCAACGACGACCACGCCCTGCTCCGCGCCATCGGCGCCCGCAGCGCCCAGGGCGTCGATTTCACCCTGTCCGCGACCAAGATCTTCCTGGCGCAGAGCCTGCTGGTGAACGCCACCGTGCGGGCCACCAAGGCCAACCAGTTCGGCCTGTTGGGCTTCGGCGGGGACCGCACCGCTGGCTACCGGCCGGAGTTCGAGGGCTCGCTCGCCTATCTCCTCACCCGGCGGCTCGCCTTCGGCGCCGAGCTGCGCACCAAGCCGGACAACCTGCGCTTTGCCCATGAAGGCCCGGCGCTGGACGCGTTCGCCGCCTACTTCGTCAACAAGCACGTCTCGGTCACGCTGGCCTACGTCGATCTCGGTCCCGTCGCGAACCAGGGCCGCCAGGACGGCGTGTACCTGTCGCTGCAGGCCGGCTTCTGATTCCCATGCAAGGAGAGCCGCCCATGCGCCATGCCCGACTGGTCCTGTTCGCCGCCGCGCTCTGCGCCGCCGCTCCCGCCGCCAGGGCGGAGCTGTACGATGACCTGGGGGGCGAGGCCGGCATCCGCACCATCGTGGACCACGCCGTGCCGCGCTGGCTGGCCGATCCGCGGGTCGGGCCGACCTTCGCCGACACCAACATGGATCGCTTTCGCCGCCTGCTTGCCGACCAGCTCTGCCAGCTCACGGCGGGGCCGTGCCATTATGCCGGCCGGGACATGGTGGCGGCGCATCGCGGGCTGGACCTGACCCGGGCGCAGTTCAACGCCGTCGCAGAGGATTTGCAGGACGCGATGGAGGAGTCCGGCGTGACCTACCGCACGCAGAACCGCCTGCTCGCGAAGCTGGCGCCGATGCAGCGCGACATGGTGACGCAATGAGGTGGGACGGCCCGAGGAGGCGCGCCTGGTGGCTGACGGCGGCGCTGGCCTGCCCGGCGGCGGGAGCGCTTGCGGCCTCGGTGGTCACCGTGTCCCAGGTCGGGCGCGCCTTCGCCGTCGCCAGCGTGCACATCGCGCGTGGCGAGACCATCCGCTTCACCAACGATGACCGGTTCGACCACCAGGTCTTCGTGGACGCGCCCAATTTCAAGTTCCAGAGCGCCGAGCAGGCGCCCGGGGAGGTTGCGGAGGTGAAATTCACCGCTGCCGGCACGTTTGACGTGCAATGCCAAATCCATCCCCGGATGCACCTTGCCGTGACGGTGGATTGAGTTCGAGCGTGCCATGCCGATCCGGCTGAAAATCCTGCTGGGCGCGCTGGCGTTGACGATGATGACGGCGGTGTTCGGCCTGTACAGCTGGTCGGCGGAGCAGCGCCTGCGGACACTCAGCTTCCGGCTGTATGACGACGCGTTCATGGCCATGAGCTACCTGCGCGCCGCCCAGAACGACCTGCTGGCCGCCGGAGACGTGCTCAGCCCGGCGGCGGCCGAGGACATGGCGGGGGATCTGGCGATTGTCCGGGACCGGGCGATGTCGGAGCGGGGGCGCCAAGCCGCCGTGGATTTGCTGGCCCATCTTGGCGCCTTCGAGGCGGACGGCGCCGGGGCGGACCACGCCAAGGCCAAGGCGCTGCACCAGGATTTCGACGACACGGTGGAGCTGTTCGCCGGGGACGCGTTCCGCTTCCGCCGCCAGGTGGGCGAGGTGATGGCGCAGACCAGCCGGGGCAGCCTGCTCGCGCTGGCCGGGTCTGCGCTGGTCGCAGCCATCATCACCCTGTCGCTGACCCGCTCCATCGTGCCATCGGTCCGCGCGGCGGTCGCCGTGGCGGAGGCGATCGCGGCCGGCCGGCTGGACAACGCGATCCAGCCGCGCGGCCGCAGCGAAACGGCGCAGCTGCTGCGGGCGCTGGCCACCATGCAGGGGGCGATCGCGACCCATGTCGGCCGGGTGCAGGCGCTCTTGGAACAGCAGAGCCGCGAGCATGCCGAGGCGGCGCGGCAGCAGATGCAGGTGGATGCGCTCGTGCAGTGCTTCGGGGTCGCCATCGGTGGCGTGTTCCGCAGCGTGTCCGCGGCGTCGGACCAAGTGGCCGTGACGGCGACGCAGCTGACCGCGGGGGCCGCCGAGATCGTCGCCACCGGCCGCGGCGCGGAGGGCCAGCTCGCCCGATCCGTGGATCGCATCGAGGCCAGCTCCGCCGCGACCCGCTCGCTGAGCGAGGCGCTGCGCGCCATCGGCGGCGAGGCGGCGCAAACAGAGGCGCGTGCGCTGGCCACCCTGGCCGAGACGACGGCGGCCATGCTGCGCATGGAGCAGACCCGCGACGTGGCGCGCGAGATCGAGCGGATGGTGGCGGTGATCAGCAACATCGCCGGGCAGACGCGGATGCTGGCGCTGAACGCAACGATCGAAGCCTCCCGCGCCGGGGCGGCCGGGCGCGGCTTCTCCGTGGTGGCCGAAGAGGTGAAGAAGCTGTCGCAGAACACCAGCGCCGCGGCCGAGGCCGTGGCGGAGCGGGTGGCCCGCATCGTGGAGGCGGCGGCGGCCACCGCCACCGGCATCAGCGCGATCGAGACGTCGGCCCAGCAGGTTCACACGCTGAGCGCCTCCATCACCGCCTCGGTGGCCTTGCAGGACACCGCGGCGGAACAGCTCTGGGGCACGATCTGGGAAGTTTCCGTCAACGCGGCGCAAGTGCGGGCGGGGGTGAACACCACGCTCGGCGTCACCGCCGAGAGCGCGCGCGGCCTGGCCGAGATTGGCGGCTCGGCGATCCGGCTGGCGCACGACGCGGCCGGGCTGAGCCTGGAGGTGGCCGAGTTCCTGGAGGTGGTCGGCAGCATCAAGGGCGGCGAGGCGATCGACATGCTGGGACTCGATCACCCGGCCACGCTGCACCTGGCGGGGATGGACCATGCTGGCCGGGTAGTGTGCGGCTCGGGCGTCATGGTCCATTTCGCGCCGGCGATGGCGGCGGAGCCCGGTGCAGCGGGCCTGCTCCGGATGGACGGCCTGCCGGAGGCGCTTGCCGTGCGGATCGCCGGGTGCGACGGCGGGGTGCTGCACCTGCAGCCGTCCCTGGCGCGCTCGGCCCGCGCCAGCCTGCAAGCGGGGCTGATCGAGCTAGCCGCCTGACGCATCCCGTGCACCAAGGCATCCTGGGCCCCCCGGGCGCGTTGCAGGGAGCCACGCCCGGAGCTGCCCGCCATGCAAGACCCCCGCGACGCCCACCCCAAGAGCTTCCCCGGCCACCAGCAGCAGGCCGCACCCGGCCTGTCCTCCAAGATGGACCCGGCGCCGGACCACGGCGAGCACAGCTATATCGGCAAAGGCCTGCTGACCGGCCAGGTGGCGCTGATCACCGGCGGCGACTCCGGCATCGGCCGCGCCGTCGCCATCGCGTTTGCCCGGGAGGGGGCCGACGTGGCGCTATCCTACCTGCCGGTGGAGCAGGGCGACGCGGAGGACACGGCGGCCTGGGTCGAGAAGGCGGGCCGCCGCGCCATCCTGCTGCCGGGCGACATCCAGGACGAGGCGCACTGCCACGCGATGGTGGCTGAAACGGTCAAGCAGCTGGGCCAGCTCGACATCCTGATCAACAACGCCGCCGCGCAGACGATCAACGAGGCGTTGTCGGACATCACGGCCAGCGAGCTGGACCGGGCGTTCCGCACCAACGTGTTCGCCATGTACTATCTGTGCCAGGCGGCGGTGCCGCACATGAAGCCGGGTGCGGCGATCGTGAACACCACCAGCGTGCAGGCCAAGGTCGCGGCGAAGTCCATGCTGGTGTACGCCGCCACCAAGGGCGCCATCGTCAGCTTCACCATCGGCCTGTCCAACCTGCTGGCGCCGCAAGGCATCCGGGTGAACTGCGTGGCGCCGGGCCCGGTGTGGACGCCGATCCAGCCGATCGCCAAGACGCCGGAAGAGCTGGAGAAGCTCGGCTCTCAGATGCCCCTGGGCCGCGCCGGGCAGCCGGCGGAGCTGGCGCCGGCCTACGTGTTGCTGGCCTCGGCGGAGGGCAGCTACATGACGGGCGCGCTGGTGCCGGTGACCGGCGGCGCGCCGATGTCCTGAACCCGCCTGCAACGAGGCTGCGCCATGACCGAGCCGTCCCAGGCGGAGGCATTGAAGACGTTGACGGGCCTAGAATTCGTGCAGCAGGCCTTCGCGGCGGGCGGCTTGGGCCGCGGTATCGGCCGGGTCATGGGCATAAGCGGGCACTCCGCCGAGTACGGCGAGGTGGTGCTGCACGGCATGCCGACGGAGGACCACTACAACCCGCTTGGCACGGTCCACGGCGGCTACGCGGCGACGCTGCTCGATTCCGCCATGGGCTTGGCGACCCACACCACCCTGCCGCCCGCGACCGGCTACGCGACCGTCGATCTCAAGATCACCTACCTGCGGGCGATGAGCAAGGCGTCCGGCCCGGTGGCGGCCCGGGGCAAGGTGATCCACGCCGGGTCCCGCATCGTCGCGTCCGAGGCGTGGCTGACGGACAAGGACGGCCGCTTGTGCGCCCATGCCACGTCCACCTGCATGGTGATCCCGCCCAAGCCGGGCGCCAAGGCTGCTTAGCGCAACCCCGCCCGGAAAGCAGCGTTGCCTGTTTGCAGAGTCAAGGACGCGACCATGGACGCGCAAAAGCTTCAACTGACCGCCGCCGGCATCGACGCCGTCCCGTTTGAGATTCCTGGCGCCATCGGCGAGTTCCGCATCCAGATTCTCAACGAGGACGAGGAGCGCGGCGTGGTCACCAGCATCGTCCATTTGCCGCCGGGCGGCCGCATCCCCGCCCACCGGCACCAGGCCGGCAGCGAGATGCACTACGTGCTGGAGGGCGACCTGGTCGAGGCCGGCGAGGCGCTGGAAACCGGCGCGTTCCTGACCTATCCCGCAGGCACGCCGCACGGCCCGCACGAGAGCCGGGGCGGGGCCAAGGTGCTGACGGTGCAGCAATGGCAGTCCAAGAACGGTCGGTTCGACTTCGAGCCCGTGGAAGGCTGACCGCCGCCCCATGCGCCATGTCCACCTCGATCCGCTGGGCGGCATTGCCGGCGACATGTTTGTCGCCGCCCTGTTGCACGCCCACCCCGACGGCCTGGCCGCCGTGACCGAAGCCGTGGCCGCGGTCGCCAGGGCCGGGTGCCAGCTGGTTCCTCACACGGACGGAACCCTGTCGGGCGCGCGGTTCATCGTGACCGAAGCTGGGGATCACCACCATCACCACACCCACTGGGCCGACATCCGCGCCCGGATCGGGCGAGCCGGCATCGCTCCCGAGGTCAGGCGTCACGCGTTGGGCATCTTCGGCTGCCTGGCGCAAGCCGAGGCGCGGGTCCACGGCGTGGCGGAGGACGAGGTCGCGTTCCACGAGGTCGGTGCAGTGGACTCGATGGCCGACATCCTGGCCGCCTCCGTGCTGATCGCCGCCATGGGCCCCGCAAGCTGGAGCGTGGGGTCGCTGCCGGCCGGGTCGGGCCGGGTGGAGACGGCGCATGGCACCATGCCGGTGCCCGCGCCCGCCACGGCGCTGCTGCTGGAAGGGTTCGCGATCCACGATGACGGCATTGCGGGCGAGCGGGTCACGCCCACCGGGGCCGCCATCCTGCGCCATCTCGGGGCGGCGTCGCCGCGTCCGCCGGGCGTGCTGCGCGGGTCCGGCTATGGTTTCGGCAGCCGGCGGCTGCCCGGGATCAGCAACTGCCTGCGCGCCCTCGTGCTCGACACCGCCGAGGCCCCCGCCGCCAGCGAGCACCGGGAGCTGGCGGTGGTCAGCTTCGAGGTGGACGACCAGACCGGCGAGGACCTCGCCACCGGCCTAGACCGGTTGCGTGCCGCGCCGGGCGTGCACGACGTGCTGCAGATGATAGCGATCGGCAAGAAGGGCCGCATGGCGGTCCACGTGCAGGTGCTCGCCCGCCCCGACTCCGTCGAGCCGGTGATGGCCGCCTGTTTTTCCGAAACCACGACAATCGGGCTGCGCGTGCACACCGTGCAGGGCCGCGCGCTGCCGCGTCGCTTTGCCGAGACGCAGGTGGACGGCCAGGCGGTGCGCGTGAAGCTGGCGGAGCGGCCGGACGGGCTGACGGGCAAGGCCGAGCAGGACCATCTGCTCGCCGTGCCGGGCCACGCCGCCCGCACGAGGCTGCGCCGGGCTGCCGAGGCGGCGGCCACGGAATGACCCCGCTCGGCCGCCTGGACGCGGTGCTGGCCGGGTTCGATGCCGCCGCGGTCGCGGTCAGCGGCGGCATCGACAGCCTGACCCTGGCCACCGCCGCACGCCGCGCCTTGGGCGCCCGCGTCACCATGCACCACGCGACCTCGCCCGCCGTGCCGGCCGAGGCGACCGCCCGCACCCGCGCCCTGGCCGCGGCGCAGGGCTGGACCTTGGACGTGTTCGACGCCGGGGAGTTCGCCGATCCGGCCTACCGCGCCAACCCCGTCAACCGCTGCTTCTTCTGCAAGACCAACCTGTACGGCGCCGTTGCCCGCCGCACCGACCGCCCCATCCTCTCGGGCGCCAACCTGGACGACCTCGGCGACTACCGCCCCGGGCTGGACGCGGCGCGGGACCATGGCGTGCGGCATCCGCTGGTGGAGGCGGCGATCGACAAGCGGACGGTGCGGGCGATCGCCGCTGAGCTGGGGCTGGGTGCGCTGTCCGAGTTGCCTTCGGCGCCCTGCCTGTCCAGCCGGATCGAGACCGGCCTGCGCATCGAGGCGCCCGTGCTGGCCATGGTGCACGCGGCGGAGACGCTGGTGGCCGCCGCCACCGCCGCGGCGACGGTGCGCTGCCGGGTGCGGGCCGACGCCGTCGTGCTGGAGCTGGATGGCACGAGCCTGGACGCGCTCGGCCCGGACGCGCGGGCAGGGCTGGCCGGGCAGGTGGCGGCGCTGGCGCTGGGCGCCGGCATCCAGGCCCCCGTGCGGTTCGCGCCCTACCGCATGGGCAGCGCCTTCCTGCGTGCGCCGGCACGAACCCAAGCATGAGCGAGTTCGTGCTCGACGCGGCGCGCACGGCCCGCCTCGGCTTCGGCGAGGCGGTGTTCTGCGCCGGCAAGTCGCCCGCCCAAATCGCCGCCATCCTGGACGCGGCCGCCTCCCCGATGCTGCTGACCCGGCTGGACCCGGCCCGCTTCGGCGCGCTGCCCGCCGGCCACCGCGCCGCCCTGGACTACGACCCGGTGTCCGCCACCGCGTTCTCCGGCGACCCGGCCCCGCTGCGCAGCGCCCCGATCGCGGTGGTGACGGCCGGCACATCGGACGTCCCCGTGGCGCAGGAAGCGGTTCGCACGCTGCGGTTCAACGGCTGGGACGCGCCCATGGTCGCGGACGTGGGCGTGGCCGGGCTGTGGCGGCTGATGCGGCGGCTGGACGAGCTGCGGGCCGTGCGAGTGCTGATCGTGGCGGCCGGCATGGATGCGGCGCTGCCCAGCGTCATCGGCGGCCTGGTGCCGGGCGTCATCATCGCCGTGCCCACCTCCGTCGGCTACGGCGTGGCCGCCGGCGGCACGGCGGCGCTGCACGCGATCCTGGCCAGCTGCGCGCCGGGCATCGTGACGGTCAACATCGACAACGGCTACGGCGCCGCCTGCGCGGCGCTCCGCATCCTCGGCCCAACACAGGAGACAGACGATGGAACGTCGTGAGTTCATCAAGGCAGCCGGCCTCGGCGCTGCCGCGGCCGTGGTGGCGGGCGCGGCGCAAGCGCAGGTGCAGACGTTGCAGGGCGGCGATATGAAGCCGATCGGTCCCGTCACGTCCAAGCTGGCGCAGAACCCGGACATGAAATACCGCCCGCTCGGCGCCACCGGCGAGGTGCTTTCGCTGATCGGCTGCGGCGGCTTCCACCTGGCCAAGCCCGGCGGCCCCACGGCGGACGAGGCGGTCGAGATCGTCCACGGCGCGATCGGTGCCGGCGTCACCTTCTTCGACAATTGCTGGGACTACAACGGCGGCGAGAGCGAGAAGCGCCTCGGCCGCGCCCTGGCCGGCGGCAACCGCGACCGCGTGTTCCTGATGACCAAGCTCGACGGCCGCACCGCCACCGCGTTCAACACGCAGCTGGAGCAGTCGCTGTCCCGCCTGCAAACCGACCACCTGGACCTGGTGCAGTTCCACGAGATCATCCGCATGGACGACCCGGAGCGGGTGTTTGCCCCCGGCGGCGCGATGGAGGCCGCCCTGCGTGCGCGGGAGCAGGGCAAGGTGCGCTACATCGGCTTCACCGGCCACAAAAGCCCAGCGATCCACAAGCACATGTTCGACGTCGCGGACCAGCACAGCTTCCACTTCGACACGGTGCAGATGCCGCTCAACGTGATGGACGCGCATTATGACAGCTTCGAGCAGGGCGTGCTGCCCGTCGCCATCGCGCACGGTACGGCGGTGCTCGGCATGAAAACCTTCGGCGACCCGTTCATCTACGACAGCAAGGTGGCCAGTGCGATGGAGATGCTGCACTACCCGATGAGCTTGCCCGTGACGCTGCAAGTCTGCGGCATCAACAAAATGTCCATCCTGCAGCAGTCGCTCGACGCGGTGCGCAGCTACCAGCCGCCGACGCCGGAGCAGCGGGCGGAACTGCTGGCCAAGACTGCCGCCGTCGCCGCCGACGGCCACACCGAGCGCTACAAGGTGTCCAACCACTTCGACGGCACGGTGCACAACCCGCAATGGCTGGGTTGACCGCCGCCGCCATGGCGGGCAGTCCTCCCGCGGGCGCCGGCTGCGGCGGCTGATCGCGGCTGGTCCAGGCAGGTCCGGGCGGCCTGGAAAGGACTTTGCGCCGATGAAGCTGCTTCTGGCCGCGTGCCTCCTCGCCGCCCCCGCCCTGGCCCGCGCCGAGGACCGCCCGCTGCACGACTTCCTGTCCGTCGCCCTCTCGCCGGACGCGCAGCGCATCGCCTCCATCGAAGGCGACGTGCCGCCGGGTGGCGGGCCGCCGGACATCCGCGCCCTGGTGATCCGTAACCGCGACGGCAGCGGCGCCGTCACCGTGCCGCTCGCGTGCGGCGAGAAGTCCGAGTGCACCCCGTCCGACCTCGCCTGGACGCCGGACGGCAGCCATCTCGCCTTCGTGCTGCGCACCCCCGGCAGCCACGCCCACGACATCTACCTGGCCGACCCGGCCGGAGGCGCGCCCGCCAAGCTGCTGAGCTTCGACGGCACCCTCGGCAGCCTGCGCTACGGCCCTGACGGCACCCTGGCGGTGCTGGCGACCGAGGGCGCGCAGAAGGAGACCGGCGCGGTCGAGGCCGGCGCAGCCCCCCTGGGCGAACTGGGCGCCGACGTGCACGAGCAGCGCATCGCCACCTTGCAGGACGGCGCGCTGCGCTTCGCCTCCCCGCCCGACCTGTTCGTCTATGAGTACGACTGGCGGCCCGGCGGCCAGGGCTTCGTCGCCACCGCCGCACCCGGCGACGGCGACAACCACTGGTGGGTCGCCAAGCTGTACGCGTTCAGCGGCGCCGGCGAGGCGAAGGTGCTCTACGCCCCCGCCGACCCCCGCCTGCAACTGGCCCACCCCCGCGTCTCGCCGGACGGGGCGCGCGCCTCGTTCATCGGCGGGATCATGAGCGATTTCGGCTCGACCGGCGGCGACGCCTTCGTGCTGGACCTGGCCGGCGGCCAGCCTGCCGATGCGGTGCCGGCCAACGTCACGCCAGGCTGGCACGCCTCCGTCACCTCCCTGGCCTGGAGCTGCGACGGCCAGACGCTGCGGGCCGGGCTGCTGGCGGGGGAGAACACGCAGGTCGTGAACCTCTCGACCAAGGCGCGGCCGGAGCCGCTCACGACGGCGTTCTCTGGCCAGCAGCGGCTGGAGGCGGACGAGGGGGAGCCGGTCTCGAGTTCCTGCAAGGCGAGCCAGACCGCCACGATCCGCCAAGGCTTCACGACGCCGCCCGAGATCGCGGTGGGCCCGATCGGCGAATGGCAGGACGTGACGCACGCCAACGCCGGGCAGGCGGCGCCGGCGCGGGTGCAGAGCCTGTCCTGGCAGCATGACGGGTTCCAGGTGCAGGGCTGGCTGCTGCTGCCTCAACCTGCGCCACAGAACGCGGCCGCGGGCACGGCGAAGCTGCCGATGGTGACGGTCGTGCACGGCGGCCCGGCGGCGGCGTACGAGCCGCGCTTCGTGGGCACGGGCGAGACCCGTTCGCTGCTCGAAAAGGGCTATGCCGTGTTCCTGCCCAACCCGCGCGGCAGCTTCGGCCAGGGCGAGGAGTTCACGGCAGCCAACGTGCGCGACCTCGGCCATGGCGACCTCGGCGACATCCTGGCCGGCATCGACGCGGCCGAGGCTGCTGCCCCGATCGACGAGGCCCGGCTCGGCATTGCCGGGTGGAGCTACGGCGGCTTCATGACCATGTTCGCCGTGACGCAAACCAACCGCTTCCATGCCGCCTTCGCCGGCGCGGGCATCTCGAACTGGCAGTCGTACTATGGCGAGAACGGCATCGACGCCTGGATGGTCCCGTATTTCGGCGCGTCGGTGTACGACGACCCAGGCGTCTATGCGAGTTCGTCGCCGATCAGCTTCATCACCCGCGTGCGCACGCCGACCTTCGCCGTCGTCGGCGAGCGCGATGTGGAGTGCCCGGCGCCGCAGACGATGGAGTTCTGGCACGCCCTGGCCACCCTCGGCGTACCCACGGGGGCGGTGATCTACCCGGGCGAGGGCCACTGGGTGCATAAGCCCGAAAACGTGGCCGACATCAGCCGGCGCCTGGTCGGCTGGTTCGACACCTACCTGGGGCAGCACTGACGCCCGGCATGGCCACCGGGACGCTCGCCGCCGGTCGGCCGCAGCCTTTGACCCGGCCCGAACTCCGCACGCTCGGCCTCGCCTCGCTGGGCGGCGTGCTGGAGTTCTACGACTTCGTCATCTTCGTGTTCTTCACCGGCGTCATCGGCCAGCTGTTCTTCCCGGCCACCCAGCCGGACTGGCTGCGGCAGATCGAGACGTTCGGCCTGTTTGCCGCCGGATACCTGGCCCGCCCGCTCGGCGGCGTCGTCATGGCGCATTTCGGCGACACGCGCGGCCGCAAGCGCGTGTTCACCCTGAGCGTGCTGCTGATGGCGGCGCCGACCCTGCTGATCGGCCTGCTGCCGACCTACGCCGTCATCGGCCCGCTCGCCCCGCTGCTGCTGCTGGCGATGCGGCTGATGCAGGGCGCGGCGATCGGCGGCGAGGCCCCCGGCGGCTGGGTGTTCGTGGCCGAGCACGTGGCGGCGGAGCGCGTCGGCCTGGCGGTGGGGCTGCTCACCGGCGGGCTGACCGGCGGCATCCTGCTCGGCTCGCTGGTGGCCACCGGGCTCAACCTCGCCTTCACCCCGGCGGAAATCCTCGGCGGCTGGTGGCGGCTGCCGTTCCTGGCGGGCGGGGTGTTCGGCTTCGCGGCCATGCGGCTGCGCCGCTGGCTGCAAGAAACGCCGGTGTTCGCCGCCATGCAGGCCCGCGCCGCCGCCTCGCGCGAGCTGCCGCTGCGCGCCGTGCTGCGGGACCACGGCCCGGCGGTGCTCGCCGCCATGGCCAGCACCTGGCTGCTGACCGCGGCGATCGTGGTCGTGGTGCTGATGACGCCCTCCCTGCTGCAAAAGCTGTTCGCCATCCCGGCGCGCGAGGCCTCCCTGGCCAACCTGGCCGGCACCGCGGCGCTCTGCCTGTCCACGGTCGCCGTGGGCGCGGCCGCCGACCGCTTCGGCCTGCGCCGCACCGCCCCGCCGGTCCTGCTGCTGCTGGTGGGCGGCACCTACGCGCTGTATCTCGGCGCGGCGCACCACGCCCACGCCCTGCTGCCGCTCTATGCGCTGGCCGGCGCCGGCGCGGGCGCCGCCACGCTGACGCCCGTGCTGATGATCCGCGCCTTCCCGCCCGCCGTGCGGTTCAGCGGCCTGTCCGTGTCCTACAACGTGGCCTACGCCGTGTTCGGCGGCACGACCCCGCTGCTGATCGCCTGGCTGGCCGGCCTGGACTGGCTGGCCCCCGCCCACTACGTCGCTGGCGTCGCCGTCGTGGGGCTGCTGGCGGCGCTGCTGGCCCCGGCCGCCCCGCCGTCCTGATCAGCCAGCGCTGATCGGCACCTCGATCAGGTTCGGCCGCCCCGAGGCGATGCCGGCCTCCACCGCGGCCGCGATGTCGCAGGCCCGCTCCACCCGGCGCGCCGGCACGCCCATGGAGGCCGCGAGCGCCAGGTAGTCGATCGCCGGGTCGGCCAAGTCCATGGCGATGAAGCGGTTGCTGCTGGCGGACAGGTAGTGCGACTGGCCCCGCATGAAGTTCTTCAGCACGTTGTACTCGCGGTTGTTCATCACCACGACCGTCACCGGCAGCTTCTCGTGCGCCAGCGTCCAGAGCGCCTGCGGCGAGTACAGGGCGGCGCCGTCGCCCACCAGGCACACCACCGGCTCGCGGCCGATGCCCAGGCTGTAGCCCGCCGCGGCCGGCAGGCCCCAGCCGAGCGCGCCGCCCCGCAGGAAGGCGTAGGACCGCAAGGTCTCGTCGCGCAGCAGCGCGCGCAAGGAACCGGAGGTGGCGATGGACTCGTCCACGATCGGGACCCCGGGGCCGACGGCGCGCAGGATCTCCCGGGCGGCGACCAGCGGCGTCGTCACCGGCCATGCCGCTTCCTGGTCCGCCCGCGCCACCAGGGCCGCATGGCGCGTCCGCATGCGCGCGCCGTGCCCGGCGGCGGCGGCGTCCCGCTCCGGCCGTTGCCCTTGCAGCCGGTCCCGCAGCAGCGGCAGCAGCGCGTCCAGCGACGCCCGCACGTCGCCCTGCACGGACAGTTCGGTGGAGTAGGAGCGCCCGAGGTCCCGCACGTCCGCGGACAGCTGGAACACACGGCACCCGGCCGGCACCGCCGAGCCCTCGCTGTAAAGGATGGTAATGAGCGACTTGCCGCCCAGCGCGAACACCCCGTCGAACGGCGCCAGCTCGGCGGCGATCTCGCTCGCCCGGGTCGGCAGGTTGCCGCCCCACAGCGGATGCGCCGTGGGGAACGTCAGGTGCGCCGGCCAGGACGAGCCATGCACCGGCGCGCCCAGCGTCTCGGCCAGCGCCACGGCCTGCGCCACGGCGCCGCTGGCCCACACCTCGTCCCCGGCGATCAGCGCCAGCCGGCCCGGCGCCACGGAGGCCAGCAGCCCGGCCAGCTGGTCCAGTGACCCGGCGACGGCGCGGGTGTCGATGCTGGAGCGCTGGGCGATGCCTACGCCGGTCATCTCCTCCATCATGTCCATCGGCAGGGAGAGGAACACCGGGCCGGAGGGGGCCGCGTCGCAGTCATGGAAGGCGCGGCGCACCAGCACCGGCAGCTGGTCCGCCTTGGTGACCTCGCGCGCCCACTTCACGCTGGGAGCGGCGATGCCCACCAGGTCGCCGAACAGCAGCGGGTCCATCAGCGCATGACGCGAGTCCTGCTGGCCCGCGGTGACCACCAGCGGCGTGCCGGACACCTGGGCGTTGAGCAGGTTGCCCATGCCGTGCCCGAGGCCGCCGGCAGTGTGCAGGTTGACGAAGCCGGGCCGCCGCGCCGCCTGGGCGTAGCCGTCGGCCATCGCCACCACGCTCGCCTCCTGCAACGCCAGCACGTACCGGATGGGGGTCGGGCCGAGCAGCGCGTCGATCAGCGGCAGCTCGGTGGTGCCCGGGTTGCCGAACACGTACTCGACGCCCTCGCTCTCCAGCACCTCCAGGAGCACCTGCGCCCCGCGCCGCGCCGGGATGTCAGCGGCCTTGACGAAGCCGGCGGACGGCAGGGTTGCGGACATGGCGGATGCTCCTGGGGGCCTGGCGCCACCATAGGGCCGGAGCCCCGGCTTCGCTCAAGTCGGCTTCGCTCAAACCGGCTGCTCGTGCATGGCGGGCGGCAGGCTGCTCAGCACGCCAGCCGCCAGGATGATGGCCAGCCCGAACCCGGTCTGCACCGCGATGCTGCGGACGAGCGCGCGCTTGGCGGACGCCGGGTCATCCCGCAGCAGGGCGGGGGCGAGGCGGTAGCGGTTCAGCACAGCGAAGCCGAACAGCATGCCGAACAGGCCGAGCTTCACCAGCGCCATCCAGCCGTAGGCGGTGCCGAACAGCCCGCGCAGGCTGCCCACCAGCACCCAGCCCTGCACCAGCGACGAGGCCGCCAGCCCCACCACGCAGAGCTTGCCCATGGGCGTGAACCAGCGCGCCGCCGCCGCCCCGCCCCGGGCCGGCGCGTCCCGCACCACCAGCAGCAGCGGCAGCAGCCCACCCAGCCAGGCGCCGGCGCCCAGCAGGTGCACGACCCCGGCCGCCACCAGCAGGCCGGACGCAGGCTGCATGGACGCGGCGTGGCCGTGCCAGGCTTGCGCCCCCAGCGCCACGGCCGCCAGCCCCAGCGCGCCACGCTGCCGCCATGGCCGGTCCTGCCAGCCGGCCATCGCCGCCACGGCGAGCAGCAGCGCCAGCTGAAAGGCGATCAGGTGGCCGAACACGGTTCCCTTCAGCACGATGGGCAACGCCGCCGCGGCCTGCGCGGCCGAGGCGGCGTCGGCCATGGACCCGGCCTGCGCCACCAGCCACGCCAGGCCGGCCGCCAACCCGGCGGCGACGCCGGCCTGCGTCATCCACAGCAGCCGGCGCTTGACCTGCCCCACGGTCTCGGGCGGCATCCGGCCGAAGGCGCGCGGGACGACGAGGCTGCGGAACACCAGCGTGCCGAACACCGACAGCAGGGACGCCACCAGGGCGCTGCGGGTCAGCACCAGCAAGCCGTCCAGGTCGGACGCCATCGGCATCACGGGCGTACCGTGAAGCTGAAGCTGCCCTCGGTCTTGTGGGTGTCCACCGAGGTCGCGTGCCATCGCACCGTGTACGTCCCCGCCGCCAGCGGCTTGAGCGGCACGGCGAGGTGCGCCCTGTCGCCCCCCGGGTGGACCGCCCCGGCGCTGACGCTGGCGCCGGATGCGTCCTGCACGGCGATGCTGCTGAACGCCGGCTCCACGTCCTGGGTGAAGCCGATCGACACCTCGGCGGGCGGCGGCACCGTGCTGCCGACCCTGGGGGAAGCAGTTTCGAGGAAGGCGTGCGCCGAGGCGTGGCCGGCGCCGAGCGCCAGGCAGAGGGCGGCCCATGCCGCATGACGGGTCATTGGAAGATTGGCTTTCCAAGGGTGTTCGGGAACAGGTCGTCGAAGAAGAAGTGCACGAGCGCCAACGCGCCCACGGAATGCCCTGACGCCTTGTTCAGCGGCACCAGCGCCTCCGCGCCGATCTCGCCCCAGTCCGTGAGGTAGATCGCGCCGGGTGCGGCGACCCATGTGGTGCCCTGGCTGCTCGGCGTCGAGGCCGGCGAGCTCCAGGTGACCTCGACCAGCGGGATCACGTCGCCCAGGAAGCGGGGCAGCCCAATGTCCTTCACCTGGGATTGCAGGTAGGGCAGGCTGTACTGCACCGAGAGTCCGCCGGACCAGGCGTTGTTGTTGCCGTTGTTGAACTGGGCCGCGAGCCCCGTGGTGAACGGCGCGGAGAGCGTGGACGACGGCGGCGCCTCGAACGCCTTGAGCTTGTGGTCCGCCACGACGTAGCTCAGCTCGCCCGTGACCGCGAGCGGGCGCAGCAGGCCGATCGGCAGGTCTCCCAGGCCCTTGCCGAAGTAGCCCGTGGGCGCCGTCGATCCGTAGCGGTCCCCGCCGGTGTGGGTCGTTCCCGTGCCGCCGATCTCGCGGATGACGCCGAGGGAGACGACGAACTCGTGCGCCGCATTGGTGTACGCCTGCCACTTACCAGTGACGTAGAGGTTCTGGAACCCGGCCTGCGTCTTGGCGCCGCTCATCTGCTGGACGCTGTAGCCGTCGTTGAAGATGATCGCGGTGTTCTCGGTGATCGTCTTGTCGTACTCGAAGCCGAAGTCGTACTCGCCCTGCGACCCGCCGCTGCTGCTGTAGGTGAAGGCCGGGATCGACACCTCATCCGCGGTGCCGGGGTCGTCGATGGTCAGGGTGACCGGGAACACCCGGGCGCCGGCGACGACGTGGGCGCAGGCGGAGGCAGCCGGGACGGCAAGCGCCAGGGCCGCCATGGAGGCGGCGCGTTTTGCATTCATGAAGGGAGGTCCTTGACCAGGAAGCGCGAAACCCGGTGATCGCCACCGAGGCACAAGCAGCTGTCAGGTCAGGACGGGAGGGCCTCGCGGGAACGCGAAAAGGCGCCGCGGCGCGGGCGGGCCGCGGGCTGGAGGAGGCAGCACGGCCGGGGCTGCAGCCTCGCTGCGGGGCAGCGGCAGCGGCGGGGCCGCGGCAGGGATGGCGGCCTGCGCGGCCATCGACAGGCAGAGCGGGCACAGCGCGCAGTCGCCCCGGTGCTGGTGGTGTCCGGGCGCGTGGGCGGGAGCGCCGGCGATGCAGAGGGTGCCGATCGCCTCGACACCGCTCGCCGTCTGCGCAGAGGCGGCATGCGGAAGCACGGCCCCGAACGCCAGCTGGCACAGCAACGCCAGCGCGGCCAGGACCAAGCCTGGCGCGCGCAACGGCTGCGAGAGGGGGTCCAGCGGACGGGACATGCCGGACACGTAGCATGGACCCGGCCAACGGCAAGCCATCGGCCGGACCCTTCGTGGGGGTCCGGCCGATCGCGGGGCGGCCTCAGACGGAGACGGAGCCCTCGTCCGGCAGCTGGCCGTTCGGGGTCATGCCGTGCACCGCGTTCGGCAGGTGCTGGCTCAGCTGCGACAGGAAATCATTGGGCGCCATGCCGGACTGGCTGGCCATGCTCTGCACCTGGTCGTCGCCCAGCACGCCTTGCAGCTGCTGCGGCGAGACCGGCTGGTTCGGGCCGTTGCCCACCCAGGACTGCGCGATGTGGCCGAGCCCGGCGCCCTCGAAAGCGGACAGCAGGCCGCCCAGGCCGCCGCCCATCATGCCGCCGCCCATGCCGCCCATGCCACCCATGCCGCCGCCCATCATGCCCGGCTGCTGCATCCCGCCCTGCTGCATCCCGCCTTGCTGCATCCCCGGCTGCTGCATGCCTTGCTGCTGGCCGCCGCCGAGCATGTTCATCAGCACCCCCTGAATCGGCGAGGCGCCGCCGCCAGCGCCGCCCATGAGTCCGCCGAGAACCGTGTCGAGAAGTCCCATCGTGATCAATCCTTAATTGGTGATGCCGACAGGGCGCACATGCGCCCTCAAGCCCACTCACCCCCACGCATCACCGGCTCGATCGTTCCACCCGGCAGCACGCCGTCGATGTCGATTTCCCCGGAGCCGATCATCCAGTCGATGTGGATCAGGCTGGTGTTGGCGCCGCGCCGGGCCAGCTCCGCCGGGTCCGCCGCCGTGCCGCCCGTCAGGCAGGTGCGGTAGGCCTGGCCGATCGCCACGTGGCTGGCGGCGTTCTCGTCGAACAGCGTGTTGTAGAACAGCAGCCCGCTGGCCGAGATCGGTGAGGAGTGCGGCACCAGCGCCACCTCGCCCAAGCGCCGCGCGCCCTCGTCCGTGTCCAGCACCTTGCCCAGCACGTCCTGCCCGGCGCTGGCGGTGGCCTCCACGATGCGCCCGGCCTCGAACCGCACGGCGATGTCGCGGATCAGCGTGCCGCTGTATGAGAGCGGCTTGGTGCTGCGGACATGCCCTTCCACCCGGGCCATGTGCGGGGTGGTGAACACCTCCTCCGTGGGGATGTTCGGGTGGCACATCACGCCGTTCTTCGCCCGCTCGGAGCCGCCCATCCAGATGTGCCCGTCCGCCAGGCCAACCCGCAGGTCGGTGCCGGGGCCGCGGTAGTGCAGGCTCTCGTACTGCTTGGCGGTCAGCTGCGCCGTGCGGGCGCGCAGGGTGGCCGCGTGCTCCGCCCAGGCGGCCACCGGGTCCGGCGCGTCGATGCGCGAGGCGGCGAAGATCGCGTCCCACTGCCGCGCCACCGCCTCGTGCTCCGGCAGGTCCGGGAACATCAGCGCGGCCCAGGCGGGCGTGGCGGCGGCCACGATGCTCCAGTTGGTGGCGAAGCTGGTGATCTGCTCCAGCGCCGGGCGGTAGGCCGCGGAACGGGCGCGGTTGGCGCGGGACACCCGCCCCCCGTCCTGCCCGGCCAGCAGCGCCGGGTTGTCCCCGGCCACGGCAAGCCGGGCGGCGCCGGAGCGGTAGGCCTGCGCCATGCCCTCGAACAGCCAGGCCGGCGCATGGTCGAACGCCGCGTCCGGCGCGTGCTGGAAGCGGGCCAGCGTCATCTCGTCGTCCGACAGCAGCGGGGTGACCAGGCTGGCGCCGGCGCGGTACGCGTGCTCGGTGATGCGGCGCACCAGCGGCAGCGCCCCCAGCGGCGCGGTCAGCACCACCTCCTGGCCCGGCTGCAGCCCCAGCCCGACGGTCACGGCGACCTGGGCGAGGCGGTCGAGGCGGGTCTCGAAGAGGGAGGCGGCGGGAAGGGCGTCCATGCGGCGGTCCTGAACGTTCGGGTGCGATGCCAACGCGGCAGCCCGGGCGGAGATTTCACCTGGCCGGATGCCGGGGTAAGCTCGCGGCATCAAGGGGAAGCAAGCATGGCGCAGCCGCTGGCCGGGCTCAAGGTGATCGAGGTCGGGCAGGCGCTCGCCGCCCCCCTGGCCGGCGTCATCTTGGCCGACATGGGGGCGGACGTCGTCAAGGTGGAGAAGCCGGACGGCGGCGACGACGCGCGCGCCTGGGGTCCGCCCTGGGGTCCCCCCTTCGCCGGCGATGCCTCGCTGTACTTCCACAGCCAGAACCGCAGCAAGCGCTCCGTCACCCTCGACCTCAAGCAGGCGGACGACGTGGCGGCGCTGGAACGGCTGGCGGCGGAGGCCGACATCCTGATCCAGAACCTGCGCCCCGGCGTGGTCGAGGCCCTCGGCCTCGGGCCGGAGGCGATGCTGGGGCGGCACCCCCGGCTGATCTACTGCTCGATCTGGGCGTTCGGCTACCGGGGGCCGCTGCGGATGAGCCCCGGCTTCGACCCGCTGCTGCAAGCCTATGGCGGCATGATGTCCGTCACCGGCCAGCCGGGCGGGCCGCCGACGCTGTGCGGCGCCTCGGTCAACGACAAGGCGGCCGGGCTGTTCTGCGTCATCGGCGCGCTGGCGGCGCTGCGCCAGCGGGACGCCACCGGCCGCGGCTGCCTGGTGGACACCTCGCTGCTGGAAGCCGCCGCGTTCTGGGTGGAGGGCCCGCTGAACGGCTACCTCGCGGACGGGGTGGTGCCGCAGCGGCACGGCACCGGCACCACCACCATCACCCCCTACCAGGCGTTCGACGCGGCCGACGCCTCGTTCGTGCTGGCCGCCGGCAACGACCGGCTCTGGGCCCGCTGCGCCGCCGTGCTCGGCCGGCCGGAATGGGCGTCGGACCCGCGCTACGCCACCGGGCCGCAGCGCAACGCCCACCGGCCGGAGCTGGTGGCGATGATCGCCGCCATCCTGCGCACCCGGCCGCGCGACTCCTGGCTCGCCGCCTTCGCCGCCGTGGGCGTGCCCGCCGCCCCGGTGAACGACATAGGCGAGGTGGCCCGCAGCGAGCAGCTCGCCGCGATCGGCCTGCTGCAAACCCTGCCGAACGGGCTGACGATGGTGGGCCTGCCGCTCTCATTCGACCGCGAGCGCCCCCGTCCGCAGCGTGGCGCCCCGGCCTTGGGGGAGCACAATGGCGAAATCCTGGGGCGTTGAAGCTGCTTGTCATGCTCAAGCCAGCCGCCCGCGCCGACGCGGCCGAACTGGTCGCCGGCAACCTGGCAAGCCAGCAGCACCACGCGCCATGGGCGCAGCCGTTCACCGATACGGAGGGGCTTGACCGCTGGTTCGCAGGCCTCGCCACCGGCGCGAACATCGGCCTGGTCGCCCGCGACGGGGCCTCGGGCGGCCTCGTCGGCGTGGTGAACCTGAGCGGGATCGTGCTGGGACGCTTCCGCAGCGCCTATCTCGGCTATTACGGCATGGCCGACGCCGGGCGCGGGCTGATGACGCACGCGGTGCGGCAAGCGGTGCAATACGGGTTCGGCACGGTGGGGCTGCATCGCCTGGAAGCCAACATCCAGCCCGGCAACGCCCGCTCCCTCGCCCTGGTGCGCCGGCTCGGCTTCCGCTGCGAGGGTTTCTCCCCCCGCTACCTGCACATCGGCGGCGTCTGGCGCGACCACGAACGCTGGGCGCTGCTGGCCGATGACTGACCCGGCGCCCCACCGCCGCCCAGCCGCAGGCACGGCGGACCTGCTCGCCTTCATCGCGCGTCATCGCCTGGCTGACCTGCCCGCCCCGCCGGATATCCTGCTGGGCCTGGCGCTCGACGCCCGCAGCATCCTCGACCTGCATGACGCCGCCGGCCGTGCCCTCGTCGCCGTGCTGACCGACGCCTGCGACAACGCGGACAACGCCGTGGACCTCGCCGTGCTCGCGTGCCGGGAGCCCGCCATCGCCCCCGCCCTGATGGCCGCCCTGCTCGGCGAAGCGGAGCAGGAGGCGAGACGCGGGCCGCGCCGCAGCCTGGAGCTTGCCCTGGACCCGGCGATCCAGCCGCACGAATCCCTGCTCCGTGCCCGAGGCTTTCACCAGCGTTATGCCATGGTCACCATGGAGCAGCGCGGCCCCGGCCTGGCGGCCGAGCCCGACGCCGGGTGGTCCTGGGCCGACCTGTCCCCCGAGCGGTGCAACGACGCGCAACGGCTCATCCGCGCCGCCTTCACCGGGTTGCCCGGCATCAACTTCCCTCCGGCCGAGGGTTGGCGCCGCCGCGCTCTGGCCAAGACGCCGCCCGACCGGCTGCTGTTCGAGGGCGTCCGGCTGGCGGGCTGCGTCTCGGTCCATGGGGAGCCGGACGGGGCCGGCCTGGTCAACACCCTCGCCCGCGACCCGGCCGACCGCGGCCGGGGCCTCGGGGCCGTGCTGATGACGGAGGGTTTGCGGCAGTTGCACGCGCTCGGGTGTTCGCCCATTCGGCTGCACGTGGCGGCGCAGAATGGGCGCGCCTTGTCGCTCTACGAGCGGTGCGGCTTCGTCAGCACGGACGTGACGCCGGTTCACGCCCTGGCGACCCCCGCCTGACATGACGCTTCCGGAGCCGCGAGCCAAACGAGCCGCCGCACATCCACGTGGACCGGGGCAGCACATCGGTGAAGGTCTGGCTGCAACCGGTCATGCTGGCAAGCAATGCGAGCTACCCAGTCCATGAGTTGGGAGTCATCCTGCGGCTCGTCCGCGAGCGTCACCCCGAACTGCTGGAGGCGTGGCATGAGTTCTTTCGCACAGGCTGAGGGAGCCGACATCCGGGTTCTCGCCGTGTCGGTCAGCGAGGACGGATCGTAGGATTGATGGACGGGCGCACGATCACCGTGCCGCTGGCTTGGTGTCCGCAGCTCGCCGCCGGCACGCCTGAGCAGCGGGCGCGCTGGGAACTGGCCGGAGCCGGATATGGCATTCACTGGCCGGACCTGGACGAGGATCTGAGCACGGAAGGGCTGCTGGCAGGGGCGCGGGCACCGCGCGGGTCGGCTGCGTGGCGGTCTTCAGTTCACACTCCCCCAGCGGAGTAGCAATTCGTGCCGCCAAGCATTCCGGTCTTCGACGGCCACAACGACACCCTGCTTCGTCTGGCCGCTTCCTGCCCTGACCCGGTTGCCGGTTTCCAGCAGGCTGGCGGCCAGCGGCAGCTCGATCTTCCCCTTGCCCGCAAGGGAGGCTTCGCTGGCGGGCTGTTCGCCTGCTTCGTGCCGCCCGACGACCCGGACGCCGGTTTCTCCCTCACCGAAACCGGCTACGACGTCATCATGCCAGAGCCGCCCGGCCTCGGGCACGCGCGGCGGCAAACCGATGCGATGATCGCCTGCGCCCACCGCCTGGCGTCGGAGCTGCCGGAGCACGTCAGGCTGTGCCGCACCGCGCCCGACATCCGGTGCAGCATGGCGGACGGGGCAATCGCGCTCGTGCTGCACCTGGAAGGGGCCGAGGCGATCGGCCCCGACCTGGACGGGTTGGAAGCCTGCCACCGCGCGGGCGTGCGTTCGATCGGCCCGGTGTGGAGCCGCCCGAACCGGTTCGGAACCGGCGTCCCCTTCCGCTACCCCGGCAGCCCGGACGTCGGCCCGGGCCTGACCGGGGCCGGCCTCGCCCTGGTACGGGCCTGCAACGAGCTCGGCGTGATGCTGGATGTGTCGCACCTGAACGCGGCCGGGTTCTGGGACGTGGCGCGGACCAGCCGCGCCCCCTTGTCGCAACGCATTCCAACGCCCACGCGATCTGCCCGGTGCCGCGCAACCTCACCGACGACCAGTTGCAGGCCATCCGGGACTCCGGCGGCGTGGTCGGCATCAGCCTCTCGGTCAGCGAACTGCGGCCGGACGGGCACAATGACCCGGCGACGCCGCTCAGCGACGTGCTGCGCCACATGGACCATTTGCTGGAAGCCTTGGGGCCTGACGGCGTGGCGATCGGGTCGGACCTGGACGGCGCGGTCCTGCCAGCGGAGGTTGGCAATGCGGGCGGTTTGCCGAACCTGGTCATGGCGATGGCGGACCATGGCTACGGTGCGGAGCTTCTCCGCAAGCTGTGCCACGGCAATTGGATCAACGTCTTGGAGCGGTGCTGGCGTTAGCCGCCTCTACTCCCCCGCCCGCAGCGCCGCCCCCGCCGCCAGCGGGCACAGCGGCAGCGCCGCCGCCAGCAGCGCGCACAGCAGCAGCAGATGCGGCCGCGGACTCAGCCCCGCCCCCGCCGCGTCCGCCGCCGCCGCGCCGAAGATCAGCACCGGGGTCGCCAGCGGCAGCAGCAGCAGCGGCAGCAGCACGCCGCCGCGCCGCGCCCCCAGCACGATGGCACCCGCCATGCTGCCCAGCAACGACAGCACCGCCGTGCCCGGCAGCAGCCCCGCCAGCAGGGCGGGCAGCACCGCCGGGTCCACCCGCAGCATCAGCGCCAAGGGGGCGGCGGCCAGCAGCAGCGGCACCCCCGTCACCAGCCAGTGCGCCAGCGCCTTGGCCAGCGCCACCGCGGCCGGCGGCAGGCCGCACAGCAGCAATTGGTCGAGCGAGCCGTCCTCGCCGTCGGCGCCGAACAGGCGGTCCAGCGGCAGCAGCGCGGCCAGCAGGGCGCACACCCACACCACGCCGGGGGCCAGGCGCGCCAGCACCTCGGGCGCCGGGCCGATGGCGAGCGGGAACAGCGCGCCGGCCAGCACGAAGAACAGCACGGCGGCCAGCGTGTCCCCGCCATGGCGCAGCGACAGGGTCAGCTCGCGGGCCAGCAGGCGCCAAAACATCTCAGTGCCCGTTCGAGAATGCGCTTCGGCGAGTCAGAGGCGCCCGCTTTGGCGCCGCCCGGCGTGGCTTTCCGAGCACCGGAGCGGAGCGGCCTGGCTGGCCGTGAGCACCGTAGCGCAGGAAAGCCGCGTCGGATGACCGCCGTAGCAGCATTATCGGACGGGCACTCAGCCGAGCCGCAGCACGGCCGCACCCGGCAGCGCCAAATCCTGGTGGGTGGCCGCCACCACGCCGCCGCCCGCCGCCCGGTGCGCCGCCAGCAGCGCCGCCAGTAGTGCGAGCGAGGCGGCGTCCAGCCCCAGCGTCGGCTCGTCCAGCAGCCACAGCGGGGCACGGCTGAGCGGCAGCCGGGCCAGCGCCAGGCGGCGGCGCTGGCCTGCGGACAGCATCCGCGCCGGCAGCTCCGCCAGCTCGGCCAGCCCCAGCGCGGCCAGCGCCGGCCCGACCGGGCGGCCAGCCGCGGCGAAGCGCAGGTTCTCCGCCACCGTCAGCCCGGGCTTGATGGCGTCCGCGTGGGCCAGGTAGGCGACCGGGGAGGCCTCGGCTTCGCACCAGGCGAGGCTGCCCGCGTCCGGCCGCTTCAGCCCGGCCAGCAGCCGCAGCAGCGTGGATTTGCCGGACCCGTTCGGCCCCAGCAGCAGCAGCGCCGCACCCGGCGGCACCGCGAGCGACACGCCGTCCAGCACCAGCCGCTCGCCCCGGAAGGCCACCAGGCCTTCGGCTTGAACAAGCATCGATGCGGCTGAACCGTCCGCGCGCACCAGCATCCCGTGAGGTGGACCCGCGCCGCCCTGCATGGTTTAACCGGTGCACCATATAATTCAGCAGCACCGCGTTTCTGCGCCACCCCGACAAGCGAGGCAAACGATGAAGAGCATTGGGCAGGACAGCCTGCACACCCGGCAGACCCTGACGGCCGGCGGCCAGGAGTTCCACTACTTCTCCCTGCCCAAGGCGGCCGAGACCATCGGCGACATCGCCCGCCTGCCCGTCAGCCTCAAGGTGCTGCTGGAGAACGTGCTGCGCTTCGAGGACGGCCACAGCACCACGGTCGAGGACGCCCGCGCCATCGCCGAATGGGTCAGCACGGCGACCAGCGCCAAGGAGGTGCCGTTCCGTCCCAGCCGCATCCTGCTGCAGGACTTCACCGGCGTGCCCGCCGTGGTCGATCTCGCCGCCATGCGCGACAGCATCATCAAGCTCGGCGGCTCGCCCGACAAGGTGAACCCGCTGATCCCGGTGGACCTGGTGATCGACCACTCCGTGATGGTCGATGTCGCCGGCACGGAGAACGCGCTGCACGACAACGTGGAGCTGGAGTTCGCCCGCAACAGCGAGCGCTACCGCTTCCTGCGCTGGGGCAGCCAGGCGTTCGAGAACTTCCGGGTGGTGCCGCCGGGCACCGGCATCTGCCATCAGGTGAACCTGGAATACCTGGCGCAGACGGTGTGGACGGCCAAGATCGGCGATGACGAGTTCGCCTATCCGGACACCCTGTTCGGCACCGACAGCCACACCACCATGGTCAACGGCATCGGCGTGCTGGGCTGGGGTGTGGGCGGCATCGAGGCGGAGGCCGCCATGCTCGGCCAGCCGATCGCCATGCTGATCCCGGACGTGATCGGCTTCCGCCTCACCGGCAAGCTGAGCGAAGGCGTCACCGCGACCGACCTGGTGCTGCAGGTCACGCAGATGCTGCGGGCCAAGGGCGTGGTCGGCAAGTTCGTCGAGTTCTGCGGCCCCGGGCTGGACGACATGGCCGTCGCCACCCGCGCCACCATCGCCAACATGGCGCCGGAATACGGCGCCACCTGCGGCTTCTTCCCGGTGGACGCCACCACGATCGACTACCTGCGGCTGACCGGGCGGGACGAGGCGCGCATCGCGCTGGTGGTGGCCTACGCCAAGGCGCAGGGCATGTGGCGCACCGACGTCGAGCCGGTGTTCACCGATACGCTGGAGCTGGACCTGTCCAGCGTGCAGCCCTCCATTGCCGGGCCGAAGCGCCCGCAGGACCGGGTGCTGCTGAACGAGGCCAGCGGCGCGTTCAAGGCGGAACTCACCCGCAGCCTGGGCGTGCCGGCCAACGACGTCGGCGTCCGCACCGAGGTCAACGGCAAGAACTTCGACATCGGCCATGGCGACGTGGTGATCGCCGCCATCACCTCCTGCACCAACACCTCCAACCCCTACGTGATGGTCGCCGCCGGCCTGGTGGCGCGCAAGGCCCGCGCGCTCGGGCTGCGGCCGAAGCCGTGGGTCAAGACCTCGCTCGCCCCTGGCAGCCAGGTGGTGACGGAGTACCTGGACAAGTCCGGCCTCAACGAGGACCTGGACGCCATGGGGTTCGCGCTGGTGGGCTACGGCTGCACCACCTGCATCGGCAACTCCGGCCCGCTGAACGCGCAGATCGCCTCCGCCATCGAAGAGGGCAACGTGGTGGCGGTGTCCGTGCTGTCCGGCAACCGCAACTTCGAGGGCCGGGTGCACCCGAGCGTGCGCGCCAACTACCTGGCCAGCCCGCCGCTGGTGGTCGCCTACTCGCTGCTCGGCACCATGCAGGAGGACATCGCCACCGCCTCGCTCGGCGCCGGGCCGGACGGGCAGCCCGTGTACCTGAAGGACATCTGGCCCAGCAACGACGAGATCACCGCCATCGTGCGTTCCGCCTTGGGCCGGGCACAGTTCCTCAAGCGC
Source organism: uncultured Acetobacteraceae bacterium (assembly GCA_964244655.1). Classification (GTDB taxonomy): domain Bacteria; phylum Pseudomonadota; class Alphaproteobacteria; order Acetobacterales; family Acetobacteraceae; genus LMUY01. Next base: position 28,572 of record CAXTJU010000021.1, read on the forward strand.
TACGGCGAGGTGTTCACCGGCCCGGAGGAGTGGCAGAGGATCGAGGTCGAGGCCGGCCACGACACCTACGGCTGGACCGACGGCTCCACCTACGTGAAGAACCCGCCCTACTTCGAGGGCATGACCATGGAGCCCGAGCCCAAGGGCGACATCATGGGCGCACGGGTGCTGGGCCTGTTCGGCGACAACATCACCACCGATCACATCAGCCCGGCGGGCAACATCAAGAAGACCTCGCCGGCGGGCGACTACCTGATTGATCGCCAGGTGCCGCAGCGGGACTTCAACAGCTACGGCGCCCGCCGCGGCAATCACGAGGTCATGATGCGGGGCACCTTCGCCAACATCCGCATCAAGAACGAGATGCTGCACGGCACGGAAGGCGGGCTGACCCGGCACTACCCGGACGGGGTGGAGATGCCGATCTACGACGCCGCCATGGCCTATCAGCAGGTCGGCGTGCCGCTGGTGGTGTTCGGCGGCAAGGAGTACGGCATGGGCTCCTCGCGCGACTGGGCGGCCAAGGGCACCATGCTGCTGGGCATCAAGGCCGTGCTGGTGGAGAGCTTCGAGCGCATCCACCGCTCCAACCTGGTCGGCATGGGCGTGCTGCCGCTCACCCTGCCGGAAGGCGTCACCCGGCACTCCCTGGGGCTGACCGGGGAGGAGGTGATCGACATCACCGGCATCGAGACCATCACCCCGCGGATGACGGTGCCGGTGACGATCCGCCGGGCGGACGGCACGAGCGAGACGGTGCAGGCGCTCTGCCGGATCGATACCGACGACGAGGTGGAATACTACCGTCACGGCGGCATCCTGCAGTACGTGCTCCGCGGCATGGCCAAGGCGGCCTAGCCGGCCAGCGTTCCGGCCCGGCCGCGCAAGCGGCCGGGCCGCGACTCGTTGCCGGATGTTGAGACTGCTCCCAGCGCTTGCCCAGGCCTGACGTTATTGGGACCATCTGCGATGACGTTCGCATGAGCGGCTGAATCCTCGGTTGCCACCGCCCTGGCGGGGCAGCACGCTGCGATGGGAACATCGTTCGATCGAGCAATCAATGAGCGCGCCTGGCCATCAAGGACGCAACGAACCGGCGCCCCGCGAACCCAGCCCAGCCCCGGCTGCCGCGGCCGGGTTGCAGGTCGGCATCAGGCGCCAGGGCAAGACGGTCGAGATCGTGCTGACCTCGCGCGATGATTACGACGCGATCGCGCTCTACGACCGTCTCGTCCGCTCCATGCAGCAGGGCAGCTTGCACCTCGATATCGCTCGGGGGCCAAGCTCGGTTGCGTAGCTGACGCTGCCGCAAAAACGCGCCTTCGGCAGCGTTTAGGACTACATACCTAATAATTTAAATTCATGTCGGCCTAAACGCATTATTTACCAATGCGCGCATATTTGTCCTTGACACTCGCAAGACGGGCCGATCCGACACGGCCAAAATATTTATGAGATTGATCACGATTTCGCGTTTGCATGAGTTAAATGTTTGGTTATGAAGGCCCATGCCTAGCAACGCCCATCTACAGTGAGTCTCTTGAGGCCGCTCACATCAGCACTGTGCTTCATGTGTTGATTGTCTTTGGCATAGCCAAACGGCGTGATTGGCAGTTTGGCTTTGGTCGAATGTAACAAATCATAAATAAACAGGCCGTCAAGCGATTCGACAAGCCTGTAGCACTATAAAGCCAGCATGATCTGACAGCCTGGTGCAGCAATGCACCCGCAACCCGGAGCATCATCATGACGCAAGCCACTCCGTTCCCGCTGGGCGCGTACCTCGGCAACCCCGACAACAGCAGCCCGGCCAATGAGGCGACGTTCGAGAGCTATTTCACTGACTTCTCCAACGTGGTCGGCGCAGCGCCGAGCTTCCTCGACTATTTCATCGACCAGCGGCAGGCGGTGAGCAATTGGGCCGGCAACGCGCAGTGGGAGGCCTCGTCCGCCGCCGCGTCGCCGGACGCGCGCAACGCCACGCCCGTCATCGCCGTGCCGTTCACCTCCACCGCGTCCGGCTCGCTCTCAGGCGACCAGGCGTTCCAGGCCGTGGCAGCCGGGGCGGATGACAGCGCCCTCAACGGCATCGTGCAGGCCTGGGCCGCGCAGGGCTTCACCAACCTGGTGTTCCGCCCGGGCTGGGAGATGAACGTCATGGGACCGACCTACGCCGGGTCCGACCCGCAAAGCCAGGCCGACTGGGTGTCCGCGTTCAAGCATGTGTACACCGTGCTGCATCAGGATGCCGCGGCAGCCGGCGTGAACGTCCAGGTGGTCTGGAACCCGAGCACCACCAACTACAGCAATGCCGAGGCGACCACCAACCTCTACCCGGGCAACAGCTACGTGGACGCCATTGGCGCCGACGCCTACGCCGGGATCTACCCGTTCTCCGACAATCCCAACACGCCGCAGTACCACGACTGGGCCACCGGGGGCGAGGATACCAGCGTCGCGCAGTTCATCGCCAACCCGATCAACCGCGAGCATTACTGGACCTATCCGGCGGCCACCGAATATTCGAACGACGGCAGTGGCGGCCACAGCCAAAGCCTGGACAGCTTGATCCAGTTCGCCGAGCAGCAGGGCAAGCCGTTCGCCATCCCGGAAGCCGGCGCCGGCAACGCCAGCGGCGGCACGGATGTGGCGGACGATGCCGCCTACCCCCAATGGTTGGCGCAGCAACTGGCCGCGGCCCAGGCGGCGGGGGAGAAGATCAGCTTCGTCAACCTGTACGACAGCAATGGCGGCGGCAACTACGAGTTCACCCAGCCCGGCGACAACAAGCCGACCGAAGCCGCCGCCTGGGCACAGTATTTCGGCCCGGTCCAGGGCGCGGCCCCAGCGCCTACGCCGCCGCCTTCCACGCCTACGGCCTCGGGCTCGGTATCGGGCTCGCCGGACACGCTCGTGCTGGGCGTGTCGGAGGACGCCTGGCAGGGCGATGCGCAGTTCACCGTGACGATCAACGGCCAGACGGTCGGCGGCACCTACATCGCCACCGCCTCCCATGCGGCCGGCGCGGTGCAGAATGTCTCGGTTGCCGGCAACTGGGGCACAGGCCAGAAGACGGTGGGCATCTCGTTCATCAACGACGCCTACGGCGGCACCGCCAGCACGGACCGCAACCTATACGTCAACCAGGTCAGCTACGACGGCCAGGCGGCCAGCGGCGCGCCGGCCACGCTGCTGTCCAACGGCACGGCCAGCTTCACGACGCCTGGGGGCGCGACCCCGATCACCCTGGCCCTGTCCGAAGACGCCTGGCAGGGCGACGCGCAGTACTCCATCGCGGTGGACGGCACGACGCTGGTGCAGGACGGCACGGTGACGGCGCTGCACGGGCAGGGCCAATCGCAGGCGGTCGATCTGCAGCAGGTGCTCACGGCCGGCACGCACGACGTGGCGGTCTCGTTCCTGAACGACGCCTACGGCGGCACGTCCAGCACGGACCGCAACCTGTACGTGCAGGGCATCTCGGTGAACGGCAGCCCGGCCGCGAACAGCTCCGCCGCCATCGACTCGACCGGCACGCAGCACTTCCAGATCGTGGTTCCGGCGCACTGACCCACCCCGAACCATCGCCAGGGCCGGCTTCCGCGAGGGGGCCGGCCTGCATTTGACACCTCGGCCGGCCTTGATATCCTGAACCTGGCTCCGCGCGGCCAGCCGCCCGCCCCCACCCGGGGATGGTGAACACGCGGATTGCTGCTGGACGGCCCAACAGCTTGGGCGATCCGCCGGCAATGCGGGCGCCGGCCCTCCTCACGAGGTCGCCCACGCCGTAGGGACTTGAGGATGCGAAACTTCCTGGATGCGAAGGCGATGGCCAAGGCGCTGCGCCAATCGCTCGTGGCGCGTGGCATGGGGCTCACCCACGCCGAATGCCTGGAGATGGTGGCGCGGCAGTTCGGCCTCGCCAACTGGAACACCCTCGCCGCGCAGATCGAGGCTGCGCAGGCGGGATGCGATGCCTTGCCGCTGCCGCGCGGCTGGTCAGTGACCCGCCAAACCGAACAGCGCTTCTACCGCCTCGGGCTGGACCCGGCCGAACCCGGCACCGCGCTGATCGAGAGCCGGGTGAGCCGCAGCGGCGTCAACGACCTAAACGGCCATTTCGCTGCCCTGATGCAAAGCGTGGCAGCCGGCCCTTTCCATGGCCAACGGCTGCGGCTCAGCGCCAGCCTGCGGACGCAGGATGCGGATGGCGGCACGCTCTGGATGCGGGTGGACCGCGCACCCGGCGACGTGCTGCGCTTCGACAACATGATGCAGCGCCGCAAGGACGGCCCGTTGCGCGGCACGGCCGGATGGACCGGGCGGAGCATCGTGCTGGACGTGGCGCCGGATGCGTCCAGCGTCCATTTCGGCTTCCTCCTGCAAGGCTACGGGTCCGTCAGGGCGCGGGCGCTCAAGCTCGAAGCCGTCGGGCCGGACATATCCCCCACAGCCGGCTGGGGCCGCTGGCTGCCGGAACCTGAGAACCTGGACTTCGTGCAGGCGGAGCCAGTGGACGCGTAGCGGCGCCTCCCGGCGGTGGCCAGGAGGCCGGCCGCCGTCCCGCCGGACTGGCCAGGCCCCCCCCCCGGCAGCCGGGCCGCATCGTGCGCTCCGCCGCCGGCTCCCGGTTCATCGTCGGCGCGCAGCCGACGCGAAGGATCGCGCCAAGGGCCGCACCAGCAGCAGCCCCGCCCCGCCCAGCGCCGCCATCGGCAGGAACACCAGCCCGCCGAGCCGCGTGTAGCCCAAGCCCACCAGCCAGATCAGCAGTCCCGTCGGCGCAGAGAAGCCCAGCGCCGAGTGCATCGCCTGCGCCCCCGCCGCCCGGTTTGGCGGCACCGCGCGGGACAGCATGGCCATGGCCGATAGGTGCTGCATCGCGAAGGTGCCGGCGTGCAGCACCTGCGCCACCGCCAGCACCGGCACCGCCGTGGTGAGCGCCAGCACCGTCCAGCGCACCAGGCAGGCGGCGGCGGCCAGTCCCGTCAGCCGGGCGGGGCCGAGCCGGGCCACCCAGCGCCCGCCCCAGACGAACAGCACGACCTCCATCACGATGCCCTCGGCGATCAGCAGGCCGATGGCCGTGTCGCTGATCCCGGCGGCGCGCCAGTGCAGGGCGGCAAACCCGTAATAGGCGGCATGCGAGCCCTGGATCAGCGCGCTGGCGGCAATCGTCAGCCGCAGCGCCGGCAGCCGCAGCAGCCCGGCGGCCCCGCGCGCCGCCCGGGGCACGCGGGCCGGCTCCGGCAACAGGGGAGCGGCCAGGGCGGCCGCGCTGTAGCCGGCCGCCACCAGGCCCGGCAGCACGGCGCTGCCAGCCCAGCCCAGCACCGGCCCGGCGGCGGCGGTCGCCAGCATGTAGGCGGCCGAGCCCCAGGCCCGCGTCCGCCCGTATGACAGCCGCCCCGCCGCCGCCAGCGCCAGGGTGAGCGTGTCGGCCAGCGGGGTGAGCGCCGCCGCCGCGACCCCCTGCAACGTGACCAGCAGCAGCAACGGCCCGATGCCGTGCGCGAGCGGGAAGCACGCCACCGCCCCGGCCGTCAGCGCCGCGGCCAGCAGCAGCATCGGCCGGCGATGCCCCACCCGGTCCGCGGCAGCGCCCCACAGCGGCACGGCCAGCAGCCGGACCAGGGAGGCCACGCCCAGCACGGTGCCGATCAGCGCCGGGTCGATGCCGCGGTCGGCCATCCAGAGCGGCAGGAAGGCGGTGACGAGGGCGGCAGCGGCGAAGAAGGCGCCGGTGAACAGCCCGACCCGGACGCCAGCCGGCAAAGTCAGGCGGGGTGCGCCAGCTTGCCCGCCTTGAGCTGAGACTGCGCCGCCTCGCGGATGGCCCGCGCCATGGCGGCAATGCCGTTGCCGCGGTTGGTCGAAAGCGCCTCCAGCAGGCCCAGTTCGCGCAGGAACACCGGGTCGGTGGCGACGATCTCGGCCGGGGAACGGCCGGAATAGACCCGCAGCAGCATCGCCACCAATCCGGACACGATGGCCGCGTCGGACGCGCCGGCCAGGCGCAGCACGGGGCCTTGCATGGCCGCCTCCATCCACACCTTGCTCTGGCAGCCGGGCACCCGGTGCGCGTCGTTGGCCCAGTCCGGCGGGAACGCGGGCAGCTTGCGGCCCAGCTCGATGATGAACTGGTAGCGATCCATCCAGTCGTCGAACAAGCCCAGCTCGTCCCCGATGGCGGAGATGGCGGCGGCGGCGGTGGGCTCGGCAGGCTGGACGAAGGGATCGGTCATGCGCGCGATGTGAAGCCGGCCCTCCCCTTCTTCAATCAGCTACAGGATGAACCGGCTCAAATCCCCGCGCGACGCCAGCGGGGCCACCTTCTCGTTCACGTAGGCCGCATCCACCGCCACCGTCTCGCCCCGGCGGTCGCTGGCGGTGAAGCTGATCTCCTCCAGCAGCTTCTCCAGCACCGTCGCCAGCCGCCGCGCGCCGATGTTCTCCACCCGGTCGTTGATGTCCGCCGCCAAATCCGCCAGCGCGTCCACCGCGTCGTCGTGGAAGTCGAGCGTGACCCCCTCCGTCCCCAGCAGCGCCACATACTGCTTCAACAGGCTGTGCTCCGGCTCCACCAGGATCTGCCGCAGGTCGGCGCGGGACAGCGGCGCCAGCTCCACCCGGATCGGCAGCCGGCCCTGCAATTCCGGCAGCAGGTCGGACGGCTTGGCCAGGTGGAACGCGCCGGAGGCGATGAACAGGATGAAGTCGGTCTTCACCGGGCCGTACTTGGTGGTGACGGTGGTGCCCTCGATCAGCGGCAGCAGGTCCCGCTGCACGCCCTCGCGCGACACATCGCCGCCGCGGAAGCCGCCGTCGCTGCGGGCGCACACCTTGTCGATCTCGTCGAGGAACACGATGCCGTTCTGCTCGGCGTGCGCCACCGCGTCCTTGGTCACCTGCTCGGTGTCCAGCAGCTGCTCCGACTCGTCCTTGGTCAGCGCCACCCGCGCGTCCGCCACGCTCATGCGGCGGGACTTCTGCTGGCGGCCCATCATCCCCTTCATCATCTCGCCGAGGTTGATCATCTGACCCGGCGGCATGCCCGGGATGTCCAGGTTGCCCACCGGGGAGCTGCCGGTGTCGGCCACCTGCACCTCCACCTCCTTGTCCTCCAGCTCGCCCGCCCGCAGCATGCGGCGGAACTTGGCCCGCGTATCCCCGCCGGCGCCCTCGCCCACCAGCGCGGTGACGAGCTTGTCCTCCGCCTGCAACTCCGCCTTGGCCTGCACGCCCTTGCGGGAGGTTTCCTTCAGCATGGTGATGCTGACCTCCACCAGGTCCCGCACGATGCTGTCCACGTCGCGCCCGACGTAGCCGACCTCGGTGAACTTGGTCGCCTCCACCTTCAGGAACGGCGCCTGCGCCAGCTTGGCCAGCCGGCGCGCGATCTCGGTCTTGCCGCAGCCGGTGGGGCCGATCATCAGGATGTTCTTGGGCACCACCTCCTCGCGCATCGCCGGGTCCACGTGGGCGCGCCGCCAGCGGTTGCGCAGCGCGATGGCCACGGCGCGCTTGGCATCGTTCTGGCCGACGATGAACCGGTCCAGCTCGCTGACGATCTCGCGCGGGGAGTAGGTGGGAACGTCCATTACAGGGTCTCGATGATGACGTTGGTGTTGGTATAGACGCAGATGTCGCTGGCGATCCGCATGGCCCGGCGGGCGATGTCCTCCGCGGACAGCCCATCGATCTCCATCAATGCCCGCGCCGCGGACAGCGCGTAGTTGCCGCCGGAGCCGATGGCGATCACCCCGTCATCCGGCTCCAGCACGTCGCCGTTGCCGGTCAGCGTGAAGGAGCGGTCGGCGTCCGCCACCGCCATCATCGCCTCCAGCCGGCGCAGGTAGCGGTCGGTGCGCCAATCCTTGGCGAGTTCCACGCAGGCGCGCTCCAACTGGTTGGGAAACCGCTCCAGCTTGGCCTCCAGCCGCTCCAGCAGCGTGAACGCGTCCGCCGTGGCGCCCGCGAACCCGGCGAGCACCCGGTCCCCCGCGCCGATGCGGCGGACCTTGCGCGCGTTGCCCTTGATGACGGTCTGCCCGAGCGTGACCTGGCCGTCCCCAGCCATGGCGACGTGCCCGTCGCGGCGCACGCACAGGATGGTGGTGCCGTGCCAGCCGACGGGGTCGTGGGGAGTGGTGTCTTGCATGATCCGCAAATGGCGAGGCGGGCGGGCATTCTCAAGCATCCCGTTCCGGACCCCACCTAACCTTGCTAAGCCGTCTTCGACTTGGATTTCGGTCGTCCGCCCAAGCGGCCATTGCGCGCGGAGGCTATCGCCTTGGCCGGGGACGTGGCGAGCCCGGCAAGGCGCGCCCCAGACCGTTTGATGGCCCGCGGCGATTGCTCCATGATCCGCGTCACCAGGCCGTCCACGCTGATGCGCAGGTCCAATTCCTCCACGACCAGGTATGCCCCGCCGTCCGAAGCCCGCAGTTCGCCAAGCTGCTTTGGCGACGCGCCTTGCAGCGCCGGGATGAAGCCGGGTTCAGCCCCAAAAACCCGCCCATCCGCCAGCTTCAGCATCACCGTGCCATGCTGGCCGTCGAACCAAGCCTCCCGCGCCTGATGCTCGCGGGAGGCGGCCTCTTCCTCCATGGCGGTCGCGCGGTCGAGCACGTCCTGGGTGACCGGCTTGCGTCGCGGCAATGTCCAGCCTTCGTCGTCTTTCACCATTCCTTCGCCTCCTCGATGTGCTGCCCGGCCGTCAGCGAAAGCGTTCGGCCATCGTCCAGAACCAGCGCAATCTTGCCTCTGCCCGGGTCGTAACCGGCCGACACGATGCCAACGGCTGCCTTGCCCGGCCTCAGCGCCACCTTGGCAGGCAATCCGTCGCCACCTTCGCTGCTTCGCATCTCGACGCGCCGGTTGACCAAGTTGATCTCGTACCGGCTCCCCTGCGCGTTCCACCAGCTCTCCCGGCAGGCGGGGGAGATGCGCCATGACCGCCTCCGCCACCCGGTCGAGCGTGGCATGTGTCGGCCTGCGTCCCCGCCGCTGGAACCGATACAGGCCGGTCACGTCAGACAGGAACGAGAAACGGAACCGCGCCACCCAGCCCTCCCCTGAGTGGACGGCATGGACGTGGGGCGGCGGGTGATCCTCGGCGGCGACGAACACCTGGATGGCGTCGATCCAGAAAAGGGTTCAGCCATTCGTGGCAGTAACCCATCTGACAGGTTTCATCAACGCTTCTCCTGCCAAGCCGCTTCCTGTTCAACCTGCCGGAAGCGCGGTCCAAGGTCGGGTTGGCCTGCGTTGACAATCATGCCTGCTTGTCCGTCCACTACGGACATGAGCGATGCCACCCACCAGGTGCTGCGTGAGCAAGAAGCCCGTATCCGGCAATTGCAGAACGATGCGACGTTGAGAATGTTGGACAGCCTCAAGCGCGCGCAGCACATCCAGTGTGCCCCCTACACCCTGGTCCTGACCGGGGTCGGCGCGGCCGCAGCCCTGTTCGGTGCCGCCCTCGCCGTGTTGAAACTGGTGGGCTGACGGTGGACGAAGCGGACAGACCCCTCGCTGGACTGCGCGAGACACTGGCGATTCTGCGCTGGTCGCAAGGAGGCCTGGCAGAGGCGCTGGGATATGACGACCGCATCGTGCGGCGCCGGGCATCAGGCGATGCCGCGATGCCTGCGGATGTCGCGCCACGGCTTTCGAGATTGGCCAAAGTGCATGGGGCCAATCCGCCCCCGCAGACGTGGCCAACCCGGCGCTTGGCCGCAATGGCGGACTGAGTGAGACTAAAACAAGATATCAGACAGGCTCATGTCAAACATGCATAGTCCGAAAACCCTCGTTACAGGCGCAACGGGCCAAGTAGGCCGCAAGACGATAGACCACCTTTCGGGGCAGGAGGTCGAAATCGTCGCTGCCGTGCGCACGGCAGCCAAGGCCAGCTATTTCGTGGAGAAGGGCATCCCCACGGTCATCCTGGACCTCGACGATGAAAGCACTCACCTGCCCGCCCTGGCAGGCGTCGAACGCCTGTTCGTCGTCACGGGCTACACGGTGGACATGCTGCGGCAAAGCAAGGCCTTGCTGGACAACGCCAAGAAGGCCGGCGTGCGGCACGTCGTCCATCTCGGCGCCTGCGGGCGGGACGACACGACCGTCGCGCATTGGGCGTGGCACCAGCTCGTGGAGCGTTACATCGAGTGGTGCGGGTTCTCCTACACGCATTTGCGTCCGGAAACCTTCATGCAAAACCTGCTCAGCTATGGCGGACAACGTGCGATCAACGATGGGGTCATCACCGCCTTCGTCGCTGGCGCGCGCCTGAGCTGGGTCGATGTGGACGATGTGGCGCAGGTCGCCGCCGCGGCCCTGGCGCACCCGGACTTGCACGGCGGCAAGACATGCCGGCTCGGCTACGACGCCGTCACCTATGACGAGATCGCGAAACTGATGACCTCGATCGTCGGCAAGCCCTTCCGCTACGAGGCCCTCTCCCCCGAGGTGTTCCTGCAATCCATGGTCGATGCAGGCGCCGAGATGGCCTACATGGGCTGCGTGTACGATCACTGGAAGCGCTATGCGGCAGGGACCATCCCAGGCGCTGACGACACGTTCGACAACTTCCCGGAAATCACCGGCCGCCGCCCCACCAACTGGGCTGGCTTCATCGAGAAGCACAAAGCTGAGCTGATCTACTGAGCACGACCCGGTTTGCTCGCTTCCAGCTTGACAGCCCACGCCCCCATCCAGTCACACTGTGGCAGTCAACGAAGGCAAGAAGACGCTGCGGAGCTTGACCAGCCCCACCGCCTCGCCCACTGCTCCCCGCACCCCGGGATCTCCCCGGCGGAGCACGGACGCCGCCATGCCTGACCCCAAGCGCCTCCACGTCATCACCTGGGGCTGCCAGATGAACGTGTACGACAGCGCCCGCATGGCCGACACCCTGGCTCCGCTCGGCTACGCCCCGGCTCACGGCCCTGACGACGCCGACATGGTCATCCTCAACACCTGCCACATCCGCGAGCGCGCGGCGGAAAAGGTGTTCTCCGAGCTCGGCAAGCTGCGCGTCATCAAGGAAGCCCGCGCCGCCGCGGGCCAGCGCACCGTGCTGGCCGTCGCCGGGTGCGTGGCGCAGGCGGAGGGGGATGCGCTGCTGCGGCGGGCGCCGTTCGTCGATATCGTCATGGGGCCGCAAACCTACCACCGCCTGCCCGAGATGGTCGCCCGCGCCAGCCGCGCTGCCGGCGCGGTGATCGACGTGGACTTCGCCACTGTGGAGAAGTTCGACGCGTTGCCGGAGCAGGCGGCGAGCCAGGGGCTGACCGCCTTCCTGACCGTGCAGGAGGGCTGCGACAAGTTCTGCTCGTTCTGCGTCGTGCCCTACACCCGCGGCGCCGAGATGAGCCGGCCCCCTGGCGCCGTGCTGGCCGAAGCCCAGCGCATGGTGGCGGGCGGCACGCGCGAGATCACCCTGCTCGGCCAGAACGTCAACGCCTGGGCCGCCCCCGGCCCGGACGGCGCGCGCTGGGGCCTGGCGGACCTCATCAAGGCATTGGCCGCCATCCCCGGCCTGCTGCGCCTGCGCTACACCACCAGCCACCCGCGCGACATGGACCCGGCGCTGATCGCCGCCCACCGCGACGTGCCGCAGCTCATGCCGTTCCTGCACCTGCCCGTGCAGTCCGGCTCGGACCGCATGCTCGCCGCCATGAACCGCCGCCACACCGCAGACGAGTACCGCCGCCTGGTGGACCGCCTGCGCCAGGCGCGGCCGGACCTCGCTTTGTCCTCGGACTTCATCGTCGGCCACCCCGGCGAGACGGACGCCGACCACGCCGCCACCATGGCCCTGGTGCGCGACGTGGGATTCGCCCAGGCCTTCTCGTTCAAGTACTCCGCCCGCCCCGGCACCCCGGCGGCGGGCGCGCTGGGCCAGGTGGCGGAGGCGGTGAAGGACGCCCGGTTGCAGGAACTCCAGGCGGCGCTGCGCGGCAGCCAGGCCGCCTACAACGCCGGCAGCGCCGGGCGCGAGGTCACGGTGCTGGTCACCGGCCCCGGCCGCCGCCCCGGGCAGCTCGGCGGGCGCACCCCCGCCTTGCAGCCCGTGCACTTTCCCGGGCCTTTATCTCTGGTGGGCGGGGAGGCCCGGGTGACGATCGTTGCCACGACCCCCACATCGCTGTCTGGAACCCTGGTAGAGGAGTACGCCTGCGCTTGACACACCCTGTTCCGGCCCTCGCCGCGACGATGCCGCCCGGCCCCCCCGGCCGCGCCGTGACCATGCAGTTCAATGACAACGCCCTGTTGCCGCTGCTGCTGGGGGACCACGACCGGCACCTCGCGCGGCTGGAGCAAGGCCTCGGCGTGCGCCTCGCCTGCCGCGGCAACCGCGTCTCCATCACCGGCGAGCCGTCCCAGGTGGAGGCCGCACAGTCTGCCCTGGGCGGGCTGTGGCAGCGCCTGCAAGCCGGCCAGGCCGTCGCCAGCGGCGACGTGGACGCCGCCATCCGCATGACCGTCGGCCGCGCCGCCGACCCTGACCCCCGCCTGCCGTTGCCGGACCTGCCCGCCATCCGCACCCGGCGCGGCTCCGTGGGTCCGCGCTCCCCCGGCCAGGCCGCCTACATGGACATGCTGGCCCGGCACGAGATGGTGTTCGGCATCGGCCCCGCCGGCACCGGCAAGACGTACCTCGCGGTGGCGCAGGCGGTGGCGCTGCTCTCCTCCGGCCAGGTCGAGCGCATCGTGCTGTCCCGCCCGGCGGTGGAGGCGGGCGAGCGGCTCGGCTTCCTGCCCGGCGACATGAAGGAGAAGGTCGATCCCTATCTCCGCCCGCTATACGACGCTTTAGGCGACATGATGCCGGGCGACCAGGTGTCCCGCCGCATGGGCACGGGGGAGATCGAGGTCGCCCCGCTCGCCTTCATGCGGGGGCGCACCTTGCGCCATGCCTTCGTGATCCTGGACGAGGCACAGAACACCACGCCGGCGCAGATGAAGATGTTTCTCACCCGCATGGGCGAGGGTACCCGCATGGTCGTCACCGGGGACCTCACCCAGGTCGATTTGCCCCCCGGCACCCGCTCCGGCTTGAAGGACGCGCTGGACACGCTGGAAGGCGTGCAGGGCATCGGCGTCAACCGGTTCGACGTGCGCGACGTGGTGCGCCACCCGCTTGTGGCGCGCATCGTCGATGCCTACGAGCAACGGGCCGTGGCCGAGCGGGACACCCGCGGCCGGGCCAAGCGGGAGGGCGATGGAACCGCCAAGTAGCTGGAGTCCCGGCGCCCCTTCCGGGGGCGGCGGGACTCCCATCCTGGTCGCCGACCCGGCGTGGCGGCGCATGGTCCCCCGGGTCGAGCGGCTCGCCGCCCGGGCGGCGGCGGCGGCTGGCGGCGTCAACACCGTGGTGCTCGCCTCGGACGGGGCGGTGCGGCGGCTGAACGCCCGCCACCGCGGCCGCAACAAGCCGACCAACGTGCTGACCTTCGACGGCGGCGACGTGGTGCTCGCCGCCGGCGTGGTGCGACGGGAGGCGCGCGCCGCCGGCCGCCGGGTCTCGCACGTGCTGGCCCATCTGGTGGTGCACGGCGCGCTGCACCTGCGCGGGCACGATCACGGGGGGGCCGGGGAGGCGCGGCGGATGGAGCTGCGCGAGGCGCTGATCCTGCACCGGCTGCGCGTGCCCAACCCGTGGCGGCGCGCGTGAGCGACAAGCTCCCCTTCCTGCACCGCCTCCGCCAAAGGCTGCGCCGCAGCCCGGAGCCCAGCGTGCGCGACAGCATCGCCGTGCTGGTGCAGGAGGCCGCCGACGCCGTGCAGGAGCCCGGCGTGGCGCCCGAGCTGGACCGGCAGGAGCGCGCCCTGATCGCCAACGTGCTGCGACTGCGCGGCACCACGGCGGACGACGTGATGATCCCCCGCGCCGACATCGTGGCCATCTCGGTCGATGCGAGCTTCGACCAGGTGCTGGAGCAGCTCAGGCGCGAAGGCCACTCCCGCATGCCGGTGTTCCGCGAGCAGCTGGACGAGATCGTGGGCATGGTCCACGTCAAGGACGTGTTCGGCCATACCGGCCGGCCGGAGGCGTTCGACCTGGGCGCCATCGTGCGCGCGCCGCTGATGGTGGCGCCGCAGGTGCCGGTGCTGGACCTGCTGCTGCAGATGCGCCAGGCCCGCATCCACTTGGCGCTGGTGGTGGACGAGTACGGCGGCATCGACGGCCTGGTGACGATCGAGGACCTGGTCGAGACCATCACCGGCGACATCGCGGACGAGCACGACGAGGAGGACACCCCTCTCATCACCGAGCGCGCCGACGGCACGCTGGACTTGGACGCCCGGCTGCCGGTGGAGGCGTTCGAGGCCCGCGTCGGCCCCGTGCTGTCGGACGCGGAGCGGGACGCCGACATCGACACCATGGGCGGGCTGGTCTTCACCGTGGCCGGCCGGGTGCCGGGGCGCGGCGAGGTGGTCACCCATCCCTCCGGGGTGGAGTTCCGCGTGCTGGACGCCGACCCCCGCCGCATCCGCCGCATGCGGGTGCGGCTGCCCGCGGCAGCGATGGCGGATGCGGCCGAGTAGTCTTTCCAAGGCTTGGCTAGAAAATAGGCTGAAAAGGCAAACTCAGGCGCATTTGTAAGCAACGTGTGTCCAGTTGCGTGAAATTGTCGTAGCAACAGGCTTTTCCTGCGGCAACTCTTCATGGCATGTCGGTGCTGCCGCGCAGCATTGCCCGACAACGATGCGACGGCGCCTGCAACCAGCCGCTTGCGTCGGCGCGTCGGAGTTCCTGTCCATGGCTGCCAGCAACAAAGCCACCAGCATAGACCTGTTCAGCTTCAGCACGCCGCAGATGCGCGCGTTCCACATGAGTTGGATCGGCTTCTTCGTCTGCTTCTTCGCCTGGTTCGCCACCGCGCCGCTGATGCCGGTGATCAAGGGCGACCTGCACCTGACCAGCGACCAGGTTTACTCCATCGGCATCGCCGGCGTGTTCGCCACCGTGCTCGCCCGCTTCGTCATCGGGCCGCTGTGCGACAAGTACGGCCCGCGCGCGACCTACACCGCCTTGCTCACGCTCGGCGCCCTGCCGGTGATCGGCGTGGCGTTCGCCTGGGATTACACCTCGTTCCTGGTGCTCCGCCTGCTGATCGGCATCATCGGCGCGAGCTTCGTCATCACTCAGTTCCACACCTCGGTGATGTTCGCGCCCAACGTCGTCGGCACCGCCAACGCGACGGTGGGCGGCTGGGGCAACGCGGGCGGCGGCGTCACCCAGAGCGCCATGCCGGTGATCCTCGCCGGCGTCGCGGCGCTTGGGTTCAGCCTGGGCACCTCTTGGCGCTACGCCCAGGTGCTGCCCGCCGTGCTGATGTTGCTGACGGCCGTGGGCTACTGGAAGCTCACCCAGGACACGCCGGAGGGCAACTTCGCCGACATGCGCCGCATGGGCCTCTCCACCGCGGTCGGCAAGAAGGGCGGCCTGGCCGTCATGAAGGAAGCGGGCCGCAACTACCGGGTGTGGCTGCTGGGCGCCTGCTACGGCGCGTCCTTCGGCGTCGAGCTGTTCGTGCACTCGATCGCGGTGACCTACTACTACGACCACTACAAGCTCTCGATCGAGAACGCCGGCTACGCGGTCGGCGCGTTCGGCCTGCTGGCCCTGTTCGCCCGTGCGGTCGGCGGCCTGCTGTCCGACAAGGTGGCGCGCACGCGGGGGCTGGACGGGCGCACCTGGCTGCTGTTCGCCCTGATGATCGGCGAGGGCGTGTTCCTGATCGCCTTCTCCCAGGCGGGAACGGCCGCGGTGGCGGTCTCGCTAATGCTGGTGTTCGGGCTGTTCACCCACATGGCGTGCGGCTCGCTCTACGCGCTGGTGCCGTTCATCGACCGCAAGGTGCTCGGCGGCGTGTGCGGCATCATCGGCGCTGGCGGCAACATCGGCGGCGTCGCGGCCGGGCTGTTGCTGCGCGGCACCGGCAACCCGCAGCTCTGCTTCCTGGTGCTCGGCATCGCCGCCATCGCCTGCGCGTGCGGGGCGGCCAGCATCCGCTTCTCCATCAAGCACAAGCAGGAGGAGCAGGCGCTCTACGACGCGGCAGTGGCGCAGCGCACCGCTTCCGCCTCCGGGATGCAGCTGGCCGCCTGACGCCGGCAGCCATCCGCCCAGGCTGAACCAGAGGGCTGAACCAGGGGCTGTCCGCGGGATCGCGGGCGGCCCTTGCTTCACGCCCCCCCTTCGCCATGTTATCCGCATCGTGGACCGGCGCGGTCCCCATTCGGAAGGCAAGACGATGTTCATCGAGACCGAGGGCACCCCGAACCCGGCCACCCTCAAGTTCCTGCCCGGCCGCGACGTGATGACCCAGGGCACCGCCGACTTCGCCACCCCCGACGCCGCTGGCCGCTCGCCGCTCGCCCAGGCGCTGTTCCAGTTGCCCGGCGTCGCCCGCGTGTTCCTCGGCGGTGACTTCGTGACCATCACCAAGGCCGACGGCGCCGAGTGGCAGGCGCTGCGCCCCCAGGTGCTGGGCGCCATCATGGAGCATTTCGTGGCCGGCCGCCCAGTAATGGAAGGCGCCACCGACGCGCTGGACGAGGACGTGGCGCCTGAGGACCGCGAGATCGTCGAGCAGATCAAGGAGCTGCTGGACACCCGGGTCCGCCCGGCGGTGGCCAGCGACGGCGGCGACATCGTGTTCCGCGGCTACCGCGAGGGCGTGGTGATGCTGCACATGCAGGGCGCCTGCTCCGGCTGCCCGTCCAGCTCCGCCACCCTGAAGCACGGCATCGAGAACATGCTGCGCCACTACGTGCCGGAAGTGCAGTCGGTGCAGCAGGTCGAGATGTAGCCGCTTGCCGCTGGACGAGGCGGCGCGCCAGGTCCTGTTCACCCAGGCGCGCACCCCCGGCCAGTGGCAGGACGAACCGGTGGCCGAGGAGGCGTTGCAGGAGATGTACGCCCTCCTGCGCCTCGGCCCCACCTCCGCCAACTGCTCCCCGGCGCGCTTCCTGTTCCTGCGCTCGCCCGAAGCCAAGCAGCGCCTCCGCCCCGCCCTCTCCGCCGGCAACCTGGACAAGGCGCTAGCTGCCCCCGTGGTCGCCGTGGTGGCGCACGACCCGCGCTTCTACGACCAGCTGCCCAAGCTGTTCCCCCACGCTGACGCCCGCGCCTGGTTCGCCGGCAACGCCGCGCTGGCGGGCGAGACCGCCTTCCGCAACGGCACGCTGCAAGGCGCCTACCTCATCATGGCCGCCCGCGCCGTGGGGCTGGACGCCGCCCCGATGAGCGGCTTCGACACCGCCCGGGTGGACGACATCTTCTTCATCGCCAGCGGCTGGCGCTCCAACTTCCTCGTCAACCTCGGCCATGGCGACCCGGCGGGCCTCGGTCCCCGCTCCCCCCGGCTGACGTTTGGCGAGGCCTGCCTGGTGCTGTGAGATGCGGCTGCTGGTGCTGGACGCGGCACTCGACCACTGCTCCGCCGCCCTGATGGAGGGCGGGCATTGCCTAGGCCTCCACGCCGCCGCCAACGCCCGCGCCGCCGCCGCCGAGCTGCCGGTGTTCGTGCAGGCCTTGCTCGCGGCGCACGGGCAGCACTTTGCCGCCGTGGCGGTCACGGTGGGGCCGGGCAGCTTCACCGGGCTGCGCGGCGCGCAGGCCCTGGCCCACGGCCTGGCGCTGGGCGCGGGGGTGCCGACCGTAGGGGTGGCGGTGGCCGAAGCCCTCCTGGCCGCCGCCGACCCCGCCGGCCGCACGCCCTGGGTCGCCCTGGACACGCGGCGGGCCGGCCAGGTGTATTTCGGCGATGCGGCGGCCATGGCCTGCCTCGCGCTGGACGCGTTGCCGCCGCTCCCCGGCCCCGTCCTGATCCTGGGCAACGCGGGCGAGGCCGCCGCCGCAGCCCTGCGCGCCCGCGGGATGGACGCCGTGGCCGGCGCCGCGGCGGTCGTCGACC
>CAXTJU010000022.1:0-46405 GCA_964244655.1 uncultured Acetobacteraceae bacterium
CGCTCACTCAAACACGACGTGAAACAGTTCCTGACAAACGTGCGAGCCGCCTGACGCACTACCTCGATAACGGCGTATTGCTGCGCAGCCATGCCAACATTCCGGCCATGCCGCTGACGGCAGTGGCGCACGAGGCAGATCGGACCGTGGGCCTTGAACTCGGAGCGGAGGGCTGCGCCCGCAAGCTGTCAAGGCCGCACGAGCTTCTGGCCCGCATCCGTGTGTGCTGCGCCGCAGCAGGAGGCGGCGGAGACCTGTGGCGGACAGGCGATGGTGTGCTCGACGATCTGGCGCTTTGACAGCCTCACAAACCAGCCCGCGTCCAAGCGCTTGACAATCTTGACACGAATTTGCTGAACAGGGTGGTGCTCAGCAGCACGCCGCCATCCCGGTCCTGCATGTCAGCCGCATGCACGATGGCGTGCCTCAGCAAGCCTTGCTTATCGACAAGGACATGGCGCTTCTTGCCGCCGATTTTCTTGCCCGCCTCAAAACCGGGCGGATCAACCGTGCGCGCCTTTTTCGGGGCTTTTGATGCTGACTGTCGATAACCCCGTCAGTCGGGCTGGCCTGCCATCCGACCTGTTGGTAGGCGGGATCAATGAGCCGATGAAGCCTTATTCCTCGTCGGTCAGGTCGTACGGACAGCGTAGCTGGGCGCGGTCATGGTTATCGGTCATCCACATGGCAAAGTCCTGGATACGTCGGATCAGAACTAATTAAACCGCAAACCACCATGGACACTCAAAGCACACTCAGACCGACACTGAGGAAGCAAGTTCGTGCGTTGTGCAATTTCTAGGTTGGCGATCCAACGCTGAAATGCCTAAAACAATTCACTTCCTAAGCTTCGTGTCCGCTTCCGGCAATGGAAGCGCCGTGGTGGACTTTACCCTCTCCATGCTCATTCGGCTGCTAACGTTTTTCGGCTGCACGGCCGCGATCAGCCGCTTGTAGAATGCGTCGTAGGCTTGAAGATCCGTCGTGACGACGCGCAGCATGTAATCCACGTCGCCCGCCATCCGATGCGCCTCCATCACCTCCGGCATGGCTGCAACTGCGAGCGCGAACTGCTCCAGCCAGGCAGGTGAATGGTCTGCGGCCTCGATCGCCACGAACACCGTCAACCCCAGTCCTACAAGGTTCGGATCGACCAGGGCCACCCGGCGCTCTATTACGCCTTCCGCCTCCAGCCGTTGGATGCGCTTCCAGCAGGGAGTTGCGGACAGTCCCACCTGCTCCGCGAGTTGCGCGATCGAGAGGGTGCAATCGCTCTGCAGCAGCACCAGGAGCTTGCGGTCCGTGCGGTCCACAGCTTAGGCGGCGGGCGTGCGGCCGATGACGGTCCACAGCGGGTCGCCACCGCGGGGCAGGCTGGCCTCCGCCTCCACCGCGACAAACCCTGCGCGGTCCATGTAGAGGCTCACCAATCTCTGTTGGTCCGGTCCGCTTAGCGCCTGCCAGATCGCTACTGCCTTGGTGGGAAAGCAGCGGTTGGAGAAGCTTGCCACCAGCGGCGCGCCCGGCTGCAGCACGCGCGCCACCTCGGCAAACACTGCCACTGGTTCCTGCAAGTATTGCACCGAGACGCACAGGCATGCTCCATCGAAATGCCGGCTGGGCAGCGGCAGGACTTGGTTCTCGTTCAAGTTTTGTACGAACCACTCGTTCAGCCGCGGGTTGGCGGCCAGCTCTGCCGCGTTCATGCCGTGCCCGGTGACGTGCTCGTAACTGACTTCCGCTGGCAGGTGGCTGACCCAGCTGCTCATCAGGTCCAGGATGACGCCTCCGGGCTGCAGGGTGCGGCGATAGGTCTCCGTCACCGCCGCGATGGCGCCGTCATCGATGTGTGTCACCATCCGCGGCTGCCGATAGAACAGCGTGTCCGAGGATGGGTCCGCCTTGTCGAAGGCGCGTGGCGGGAGGCCGGCGATGGCGCTCATGGGTCAGCCTTCAAGTTGCTCTGTCCCTGTAGATGCGATGCCGAAGCCAAGCCTCAACCGTGTAGGAAAGGGTTGGTCGCGCGCTCGACTCCGATGGTGGAGCCGGGACCGTGGCCGCACAGGAACCGGACGTCGTCCCCCAGCGGCAGCAGCTTGGCGCGGATGCTGGCCAGCAGGTCCTCCGCGCTGCCATAGGGCAGGTCGGTGCGGCCGACGGAGCCGCGGAACAGCGTGTCGCCCACCAGCGCGAACCGGCCGTCGGGGTTGACGAACACCACGTGGCCCGGCGTGTGGCCAGGGCAGTGCAGCACGTTGAACGGCACGCCGGCCAGCTCCACCGTGTCGCCCTCGCGCAGCCAGCGGTCGGGTGTCACGGCGCGGGCGTCGGCGAGGCCGCGGGCCGGGCCGTCCACTGCCAGCGCATCGAGCAGGAAACGGTCGCGCTCGTCCGGGCCTTCCACCGGCACGCCGCCCAGCCGCTCTTTCAGCTCGGCGGCCCCGGCAGCGTGGTCAAAATGGCCGTGGGTCAGGGCGATGCGCTCCACGACGATGCCGAGCCGCTCCACCTCGGCCACGATGCGGTCCACCTCGCCGCCGGGATCGATCACCGCGCCGCGCAGTGTGCGCTCGTCCCATAGGATAGCGCAGTTCTGCTGGAACGGGGTGACGGGCAGGACGGCGATCTTCATGCGGGGGCCTCCGGGCCAGGGGCGCACCGCCTTGCTGCACTGGATGGCAACGGGATGTAAATGCTAACTCGCTAACCTGTGCGGGCTGGCGTGGGCAAGGCGGGGGAACGATGGCGGGTCTGGTCATGGGCGGCAGGCGCGCGGGAGGGGTGGCGCATAGACGCCGCCTCGCCCGGATGATGGCCCTGCTGCTGCTGTGCGGCTGCGCCGAAGGGGCATCGTCCAGCGGCCACGACTTCCCCGGGGTCAAGTCGGCGAGGCTCAACGGCCAAACGCTGCCGCCGGCGGCAGCGCTGGACGCCATCCGCGCCGCCACGGCGGACATTGTGAGCCGCGTCGCGCCCGCAGGCGCGCCGATTCAGGGCAGCGCGGCCATCGTGATCCCCGACTACGACCGGCTGCGGGTGCTCGCCCTTCAGACGGTCAAGCCGCCGGCTGAGGGCAGCGTTAACTTCTACACCGCGCAGAACGAAATCGGTCTGCGCGCTGACGCTAACGCCGTGGTCAAGGGCCAGGTTTTCCGGACGGCTGCCGTGGTCCAGCAGAACGATACGGCGCTGCCCGACGCGGGCGGGGCCGACTATCTGCTGTGGTACCAAGTCGCCTCTCTCAGGCCAAGCAATGCCGGACCGTGGATCGGCCGCTGGGTGCTGCGGCGGCCCGGGGATGCGGCCCAGTATGCGGTCAACGCCGACCCCGGCACGGCGATCGGCTCCGCCCGGATGGCGTCCTTCCTCAAGACCATCCAACTGGCGGCGGGGGGAGGCGTGCCGGCTGCCATCCCCCTCGGCGTGCCCCATGCAGCGATGGCTGGCAGCGGGATCGTCGTCGATGCCCAGGGCCATGTGCTGACCAACAACCACGTGGCGGCGAACTGCCCGGACGTGCGCGTGGCCGGCGCCGGCGGGGCCGGCGGCCCGGCCTCCATCGTCGCGGTCGATGCCGCGAACGACCTGCTGCTGTTGAAGGTCGAGCGGCGCTGGCCGGCCTGGGCCAGGTTCCGCGACAGCCACGGGGTACGCCCGGGCGAGCCGGTGGTCGTGACTGGATTCCCGCTGACAAGCTTGGTTTCTTCCGAGATGGCGGTGACCACGGGGTCGGTCACGGCCACGGCGGGCCTTCAGGGTGACACGAGGCAGTTGCTGTTCAGCGCGCCGATCCAGTCCGGTAACAGCGGCGGCCCAGTGCTCGACGAGGGCGGGCGGGTGGTCGGCATCGCCACCGGGACCGCCAACAACGCGGTCATGGCAGCCGTGGGCGCATTCACGGAGAACGCCAACTACGCCGTCAAGAGCGACACGGCGCGCGAGTTCCTGGATGCCAACCACGTCAGCGTGGAGCAAGGGGCAAGCCGCGGCGGCCTGAGCGCCCCGGCGATCGGCGACCTTGCCCGCAAGTTCACCGTCAAGGTCGAGTGCTGGCGCTAGCGCGCCCAAAAGAACGTCACCTCGTGCTTGTTGTGCAGCAGGTGCGCCACCTGCCCGCCGGGGATGGCGCGGAAGGCGTCCACTGCGGCGTGATCGGTCTCGCCTTGCAGCTTCACCGAGCAGACGATCCGCCCCGCGAGGCCGCTTGCCGCCCAGCGCCGCACCATCGCCAGCAGCGCGTCCGGATACGCGATCACGTCGCTGCACAGCCAGTCCACCGCGAACGGCTCCACCGTGAAGGCGCTGCCTTCCTGCCAGCGCACGCCGGGCAGGGCGGCCACCGCCGGGTCGAGCGGGGCGCGGTCGATGGCCAGCACGTCAGCGCCGAGCCGGGCCAGCGCCCAGGTCCAGCCGCCGGGGGAGGCGCCGAGGTCCAGGCAGGTCTCGCCCAGCTGCGGCCAGGCGCCCCACCTCGTGCAGGCCTCCCATAATTTGAGGTAGGCGCGCGAGGGCGGGCCGGCGCGGTCCTCGACGAACGCCGGCTCGCCGCCGGGGAACGGGCTGGTCTTGGCCGGGCTGGCGAGCAGCCGGTCCGGCGCCAGCAGCGTCCACGCGCCGAGGTGGGAGGCGGGCGCCGGCTCCGGGAACGCCAGCGGCCGGGCGCGCACCGGCGGCAGGCGGGCGGCGATCAGGGCGGAGCGGCGGTGGTGCCCTGCGGCGTAGCCGGACCAGTTGCGCTGCATCGCCCGCAAGGCGTCGGCCGCCGCCTTCACGGACGGGGCAGGCAGCTCTACCGGCGCCGTCCATACGTCCAGTGCCCAGGCGCTCGGCCAGGGCGGGTCCGGGGAGAGCGCCAGCCGGCCGTGCCAGGCCTCAACCGCCACCCCGGCACGGGCCAGCTCTTCGCCCAGCACCGCCTCGAACCCGGCGGCAGCCAGGTAGCCGCTGCGGATCACCCGAAGATCAGCCGCGGGCGGGCAAGGCGGCGGAGGCGGCCAGCAGCAGCCAGCCGGCGATCAGCAGCAGGCCGCCGGTCGGCGCCATCGCGGCCAGGGACACGCCGGCGAGCCCGAACGCGTACACCGCGCCGCAGAACAGCGCCGTGCCCAGGGCGAACGCCGCCCCCGCCCAATTGGCCAGCCGATGCGCCAGACGATCCTCCGGCCCGGCGCGGCGCTCGGCCCACAGTCCCACCGCCACCAGCGCCAGCGCGTGCCAGCCCTGCATCCGGATGCCGCTGTCCACCACCCGCAGCATGGCCGGGGATAGGCCGCTGAGTGCGTGGGCCGCCACCGCCGCCATGCCTACCGCCGCCGCGCCGTACAGCCCACCAAGGCTGATCCACAATCGAAACAATCTATCAATCCTTCCTCACTCGTGTTCCGCCGGGCGCGTACCCGCGATATCACTGTCCCATGCCGCGCGGTGGAGACCTGTTCCCGGAGATTGGGCCGTTCGAGACGGGCTACATGCCCGTGTCCGGCGGCCACGTCATGTATTGGGAGCAGGTGGGCCATCCGCGAGGCCAGCCGGTGCTGTTCCTGCACGGCGGCCCAGGCGCGGGGGCAGGGGCGGTGCACCGCCGCTTTTTCGACCCGGCGTTCTGGCGCGTGGTGATCTTCGACCAGCGCGGCGCCGGCCGTTCCCGCCCGCTCGGCAGCCTGATGGCCAACACGACGGACGACCTGGTAGGCGACATCGAGCAGCTGCGCCGCCACCTCGGCCTGGAGCGCTGGCTGCTGTTCGGCGGCTCCTGGGGCTCCACCCTCGCGCTGGCGTACGCGCAGGCGCATCCGGACCGCGTGGCAGGCCTGGTGCTGCGCGGCGTGTTCCTGGGCCGGCCGGTGGAGGTGGAGTGGTTCCTGCACGGCCTGGCCGCCATCTTCCCGGACGCGCACGCGCAGTTCGTCCAGTACCTGCCGGAGGAGGAGCGGGGCTGCGTGCTGCAATCCTACCTGAAGCGCTTGAACCATCCGGACCCAGCCATTCACATGTCCGCCGCGCGGGCCTGGTCGGTGTACGAAGGCTCCTGCTCGACGCTGCTGCCCAGCCCGGACACGGTGGCGTCCTTTGCGCAGGACCGCACAGCGCTGGGCCTGGCGCGAATCGAGGCGCACTACTTCGTCAACAACCTGTTCCTGCCGCCCGAGGGCCTGCTCGGCCGCATGGGGCTGATCGGCCATCTGCCGGCGGAGATCGTGCAGGGCCGCTACGACATGGTCTGCCCCGCGCGCACCGCGTTCGAACTCGCGGCGGCCTGGCCGTCTGCCCGGCTCACGGTCATCCCGGATGCCGGGCATTCCGCCCTGGAGCCGGGAATCCGTCGATCTTTGGTTGCCGCGGTGGAGCGCTTCCGGCATACCCGCTAACCATGAAATGGTTGTGAACGAAACCGCCCCAGCAACGTTGGGCGTGCTCACGATCTTACCTCAGGAGTGCTTGACCGATGAATCGTTCTGCCCATTGGCTGTTTGGGCTTGCCCTGCTGCCGCTCGCCGCCTGCGCCAGCAGCACGCCGGCACCCGCCCCCGCGCCCACGCCGCCGCCCCTGGCTGCCGCGGACCAGATGTTCTTGAACACCGTGGTCGGCGGCACGACGACCGACCAGCAAATCAACCAGTTGGCCTCCACCAAGGCCCGCTCGCCGCGCCTCAAGGCGTTCGCCACCTCCGAGGTGGATGCCGACACGTCGAGCTTGCAGCAGCTGCAGACCATCGCGCAGAGCAAGGGCGTGACACCGGATACTACGGCGCCGCAAATGATGCAGGACTTGATGACCAAGCTGAGCGCCGACAAGCCCGCCGCCTTCGACCGCGACTATCTGCGCGGCGAGACCAGCATCTTCCAGGTCGCCAACTCGGCATTCCAAGACGAGGTCACGAACGGCCAAGATGCCGATCTCAAGGCGTTCGCCACGAGCACGCTGCCGTCCGTACAGGCCAGCTTGAAGACGTTGCAGGGCATGTCTGGCCATGGGGCGGCCACGCCTCGCACCAGCCGACACCACTCGGCGAGCTAAGCTACCATCAAGCCTTGATGAAAGGGGGCAGGAGCAATCCTGCCCCCTTTTGCATTCGCCGGCCTCGCCAAGCCGTGATCTTCACCTGTCCCGTTTCCGCCCCTATCTGACCAGCAGATGAATTGGATGGTAACGCGGGGGCGTAACATGGGACGGTTGAAGGTTGCGGGCACAGTGGCAGCAGCGGCTGTCGCAGCGATGGCAGTCATTACGCCAGCTTCGGCTTACGGTTATTACGGGGGCTACGGTTACCGTGGATTTGGCGGGTTCGGCGTCGGCTTAGGTTTTGGGCTAGGCGCCGGCCTTCTGGCAGGCGGCGTCTATGGTGGTGGGTTCTACCCAGGTGGTGGCTACTATCCTGGTCCATATTACGCTCCAGCCCCCGTCATATACGCGCCGCCGCCACTGTTCATCGTTCCCCCGCCGGTCCGTATCACTCCAGCCGCAGCATATTTGCTGCCGCCTCCGCCCGTGGTCCGTCGGCCCCGGCCTGTGCATCATGTGGCGGCCGCTCCGGATCGCTGCCCGCTTCCGGCGGCCTTGCCGACGACCCGCACTCCGTTGCACGACGTGCCCTCGCCTGAGGCGCCATGACCCCGTCCGAGCATTGTGCTCGGCAAGCAGTGACTCCAGGCAGCCACGCGGCGTTGACGGGCGATTGACTTTCACTACGGCCAAGGCGATCCGTCAGGCTCCCTTGATCTGGCCACTGGCCAGGCGGTTGCAGGGAATACCTACCTGGCGAGCAACATTCTGCTAAATCCGCTAGGACGTTACGTGTCACGCAGCACCGTAATCGAAAGTTTCATCGACAGGTGGGACAGCTTTGGTGTTCGCGGGCAAGCGATCCAAAGGCCTCCAGTCCGACATCGCCGCCACGTCGCTCCGCAAGCTGAACCAGCCTTATGCTGCCACGGTTTTGGATGATCTCGCCTCCCGCTGGATAACCGGCTGGAGGCACTGTCCGGCAACCATGCCGGGCAGCACAGCAGCCGCCTCTCCTTTTCCCCCTTGCCATAGCCAGCGTGCGACCAGCCGCCGATGCCGACGGTTCACGCGTCTACAGAAATGGTGCGCGGATAAGACGCGCCGTAAATAGGACTGATCGCCACTGTGTCAGAAACCTGCCAGTCGGGCCTGCCTGCTCGTGATACGAGCCTATTTCTATCTACCGCACGGGCTTGCGCGCTTCGCCCTGGATAGATAGAGAGCCCAGGCGTTTTGGCGTGAAGGCTGCTGTAGCTCAGTGGTAGAGCACTCCCTTGGTAAGGGAGAGGTCGAGAGTTCAATCCCCTCCAGCAGCACCAAACCGATCTGGCAGGCTCTTGCATTGACCCCGCCTGCTGCCACGCGCGATACAGCGCTGCATGATCTTGCTGATCGACAACTACGACAGCTTCACCTTCAACCTGTTCCATCTCATCGGCCGAGTTGGTGCTGCCTGCAAGGTCTGCCGTAACGATGCGCTGAGCGTCGAGGATGCGCTGGCTTTGGCGCCGGAGGCCATCGTGCTTTCGCCCGGCCCATGCGCGCCGAACCAGGCAGGCATCTGCCTGGATCTGATTGCCACCGCGGCGGGGCGGGTGCCGATGCTAGGGGTGTGCCTCGGCCACCAGGCGATCGGGCAGGCCTTCGGCGGCGCCGTGGTACGCGCGCCGGCGCCGATGCATGGTAAGGTGGGGCGAGTGGAGCATGCTGGGTCCGACATTTTTGCCGGCCTGCCGAGCCCGTTCGAGGCGGCGCGCTATCACAGCCTGATCGTCGAGCGCGCCAGCTTGCCCTCCACGTTGGAGGTCACGGCCTGGACCGAAGACGGGCTGGTGATGGGTCTACGGCACCGCGCGTTGCCGGTGTTCGGCGTGCAGTTCCATCCGGAAAGCATCGCCTCCGAATGCGGCGCAGAAATCCTGGCGAACTTCTTGGCCATTGCCCGCGGAGCCAATGCGCCGCGCCGCGCCGCCTGACCTCCCTGCCGATGCAGGCCCTCAAGCCGGTCATTGCCCGGTTAGCCCGCGGCGAGACGTTGACAGAGGCGGAAGCGGAGGCGGCGTTTGGCGCCATCATGTCCGGCGAGGCGACTTCGGCGCAGATCGCCGGTTTACTGATGCTGCTGCGGGGGCGGGGCGAGACAGTGGCTGAACTGGTCGGCGCGGTGCGGGCCATGCGGGCGCGGATGCATTTGGTCGAAGCACCGCCGGGTGCGGTGGATGTGTGCGGCACAGGCGGGGACGGCGTCGGCACGTTGAACGTGTCCACGGCGGTCAGCTTCGTGCTGGCCGGGCTGGGCGTGCCTGTGGCCAAGCACGGCAACCGCGCCCTATCTTCCCGTACTGGGGCGGCGGACGTGCTGACGGCGCTGGGCGTGAACGTGGACGTAAGGCTCGAACGGCTTTCGGGTGTGCTGCAATCGGCTGGCTGCGTGTTCCTGTTCGCGCCGCGCCACCATGATGCGCTGCGCCATGCTGCGGCGGCGCGGGTGGAGTTGGGAACGCGCACGATCTTTAACCTTATGGGCCCGCTAGCCAACCCGGCTCGGGTCACCCGGCAGCTGACCGGCGTGTTTGACCCGGCCTGGGCCCGCCCGATGGCGGAAACCCTGGCCGTCCTTGGCACCAGCCATGCTTGGCTGGTGCACGGCCAGGGGTTGGACGAGTTGACCGTGGCCGGGCCGAACCATGTGGCAATCCTGGAGAACGGCCGCGTCAGTGAGCGCACGGTGCTGCCGGAGGAGGCAGGTCTGCCCCGTGCTCCCATTGAGGCGATCCACGGCGGCGAAGCGACAGAAAATGCAGGGGCGCTGTTGGCGTTGCTGGGCGGGGTGCGCAGCGCCTACCGCGACACGGCCGTGCTGAATGCGGCTGCGGGGTTGGTGGTGGCAGGCCGCGCCACGACATTGATGACCGGCGCGGCGCAGGCGGCGGCCTGCATCGATAGCGGGGCCGCGCTGGCGGCGCTGGACCGGCTGCGGCGCGCAACCGCCTGAGGAGGGGCAGCGATGGATCAAGCCATGCCGGACGTGTTGGCCCGGATTTGCGCCGACACCCTGGCGGAGGTGCACCAGCGGCGGCATGCGCTGCCAATGGCGGGGTTGCGCCGCAAGATCGTGGAGGCCCACCAGCCGGTTCGGGGCTTCGGCACGGCCCTCAAGGCAGCCGTGGTGGATGGGCGCTGCGGGCTGATTGCCGAGATCAAGAAGGCCTCGCCTTCCGGCGGCCTGATCCGCCCCGAGTTTGATCCCGCATCCATCGCTTGCGCCTACGAAGCGGCGGGCGCCACCTGCCTGTCCGTACTGACTGATGGCCCGCACTTCCAGGGTGAGGCCGCCCACCTCCGCGCCGCCCGTGCTGCGACCAAGCTGCCGGTGTTGCGCAAGGATTTCATGCTTGATCCCTGGCAGATTTACGAGAGCCGCTGGATGGGCGCCGATTGCGTGCTGCTCATCATGGCCGCGCTGAGCAACGAGATGGCCATCGAGCTGGAGGGAACGGCGCGCGACCTGGACATGGATGTGCTGGTTGAGGTGCATGACACCCCTGAATTGGAGCGGGGACTTGGCTTGCAGACGCCGTTGATCGGAGTGAACAACCGCAATCTCAAGACGTTGCGAACCGATTTGGAAACGACGATGCAGCTTGCATCATTCATTCCTCCTGACCGGCTGTTCATCACGGAAAGCGGCATACGCACGCGCGAGGACGTGTTGCGGCTCAGCAAAGTGGGCGCGCAATGTCTCCTGGTCGGCGAGAGCCTGTTGCGCCAGGCTGACCTAGGGGCTGCTGTGCACGAACTACTGGGAACTTGCGCGTCGTGAGCCTGACGCATTTCGATGCGGCCGGGCGGGCGACCATGGTGGACGTGTCGGCAAAGCCCGAGACTGACCGCTCCGCGACTGCGCGCGTCCGCGTGGTGATGCTGCCTGCCACGCTTGCGGTGGTAGCGGCCGGAACCGCCACGAAGGGCGACGTGCTGGGCACCGCCCGCCTGGCCGGCATCATGGCGGCCAAGCGCACCGCCGAACTGATCCCGCTATGCCATCCGCTGCCCATATCCGCCGTTACCCTGGACCTACAACCTGGCGATGGGGCGGTGGAGATCACCGCCACCGTGCGGACCACGGGGCGGACCGGGGTGGAGATGGAGGCGCTGACGGCCGCCAGCATCGCCGCGCTGACGGTGTATGACATGTGCAAGGCGATCGACCGTGGCATGCAGATTGACGGCTTGCGCGTGGTCCACAAGGACGGCGGCAAATCCGGCGCGTTCAGCCAGGCGTGAGCACCCCATGCTGAGCGTGGCACAGGCTCGTGCCCGCATCCTGGCGCCGCTGCAGCCCGTGCCGGCCGAGACGGTGGCGTTGGCGCAGGCCTGGGGACGAGTGCTGGCGATGCCCGTCACGTCCCGGCTGACCCAGCCGCCCGCGGACGTGTCGGCCATGGACGGCTACGCCTTGCGTGCCACTGATGCCATATCAGGGGCTGTGCTGCGCGTTGCCGGGTCAGCGCCGGCGGGTCATCCGTATGGTGGTCAGGTCGGGCCAGGCGAGGCGGTGCGGTTATTCACCGGCAGCGTGATGCCCGCCGGGGCGGACACAGTCTTGTTGCAAGAAGACGCGGTTCGCACCGGCGACTCTGTCGAGGTGCTGGAGGCGTGCACCGTTGGGCGGCACATCCGCCGGGCCGGACAGGATTTCGATGTTGGCGACGTGCTGCTGCGGCCGGGCCGCAGGCTAGGGGCGCGGGACATCGGGCTGGCGGCGGCGGCCAATTACCCTTGGCTTGATGTGCACCGCCGCCCCGTGGTGGCTATCCTCGCCACCGGGGACGAAATTTCCATGCCGGGCGAGCCCATCGGACCCGGCGGCATCGTCAGTTCCAATTCCCATGCCATTGCCGCCCTCGTGCGAGCCGGTGGCGGCAAGCCGGTGATCCTGCCGATGGCGCGGGACAATCATGCTGCGATCGCGGCGGCGGTGGACGGACTGGGCGGCGTGGACATGCTGGTGACCACGGGCGGCGCCAGCGTGGGCGAGCATGATTTGGTGCAGGCGGCGCTGGCAGAGCGCGGGTTCGAGCTGGATTTCTGGAAGATTGCCATGCGCCCCGGCAAGCCGCTGATTGCCGGCCGGGTGGCGAACACGCCGGTGTTGGGACTGCCGGGCAACCCGGTGTCTGCGTTGATCTGCGCCGCATTGTTCTTGCTGCCGTCCTTGGATGTGCTGGGCGGCTTGCCTGCCGCGGCGCCGCGGACGGAGCGGGCGGTGCTGGGTGCATCCCTGAACCAAAATGATAGCCGGGCTGACCATCTGCGTGCGACCCTGGCCGTGGAACCCGGCGGGCTGCTGGTGGCGACGCCATTCGCCCGTCAGGATTCTGGCATGCTGAGCTTGCTGACCCGGGCGGACGCGCTCGTGTTGCGCGCGCCCAACGCCCCGGCGCTGCCAGTCGGGGCGGAGGTGGAGGTCATCCGGCTCGACACGCTCGGGTTGTAGAAACACGCTTGACGGCGCTTTGGGAACCAATATAGAACGGGTTTATGGTTTGTTCCTGCGGAGTCTGCAATGCTGACGCGTAAGCAACACGAGTTGCTGATTTTCATTGACCATCACCTGCGGACGACCGGGTTTTCACCCTCGTTCGAGGAGATGAAGGAAGCGCTCAGCTTGCGCTCCAAGTCCGGCATCCACCGGTTGATCTTGGCCTTGGAAGAGCGTGGCTTCCTGAGCCGCCATCACCACCGGGCACGGGCATTGGAGGTTCTGCGCCTGCCGGAGTCGGGCACTGTCTCCTCCCGTGCCGAGACGTCGGCTTTTTCCCCCAACGTGATCCAGGGAGATTTCACCGGCAACCGGCTGGCAGGGGCGCGTGCGGCGCCCGATGCCGCGGCGGTGCAACTGCCGCTTTATGGCCGGATCGCCGCCGGCCAGCCCATTGAGGCGTTGCGGGATGGCGGCAGCCACATCGAGGTGCCCATGGCCATGCTCGGCGCAGGGGACCATTATGCGCTGGAGGTGGCCGGCGACTCAATGATTGAGGCGGGTATCCTGGACACGGACACCGTCATCATCCGCAAGGGCGATACGGCGGAGAATGGCCAGATTGTAGTGGCGATGGTGGACGAGCTGGAGGTCACGCTGAAGCGGTTGCGGCGTCGTGGTGGCATGATCGTGCTGGAACCGGCCAACTCGAAATACCCAGAGCGGATTTTTCCGGCTGACAGGGTGAAGGTGCAGGGCAGGCTAGTGGGGTTGTTGCGCCGCTACTAGAGCCAATCATGCCCGGCACGACGGGTTGCATATGCATCATCCAGGGATACCGCCGATGAGGATCGATTTGTCTGGACGCCGCGCCGTCGTCACCGGCTCCACCGCCGGGATCGGACTGGCCATTGCTCAGGGTTTGGCCGCTGCCGGCGCCATCGTGACAGTGAATGGACGCACTGAGCAGCGGGTGCAGGCGGCTGTGGCGGCGGTGCTGGCGCGAACACCCGGAGCGTCCGTCTCCGGCGTGGCCGCGGATCTCTCAACCGCGGATGGCGTGGCCAGCTTCCTGGGGCAAGTGCCGGCCGCCGACATCCTGGTCAACAATCTCGGCATCTTCGCGCAGGTGCCGTTTGCCGATATCGTGGATGCGGAATGGCTGCGCTTCTTCGAGACTAACGTGATGAGCGGCGTCCGGATGTCCCGTGCCTACCTGCCCGCCATGGTCGCCGCTGGCTGGGGCCGGGTGGTGTTCATCTCCAGCGAGTCGGGGCTGAACATTCCCAAGGAGATGATTCATTACGGCATGACCAAGACGGCCCAACTTGCCGTCTCGCGCGGTTTGGCCGAGTCTGTGGCCAACACGGGTGTCACCGTGAACGCGGTGCTGCCCGGGCCGACCTTGTCCGAAGGCGTAGCATCCATGCTGGGCGGGGCTGATCCGGAGGCGGCCGGCCGGCAATTCGTCAAGGAGTTCCGTCCCACCTCGTTGATTGGCCGACTGGCGACGACGGAGGAGGTGGCCAACATGGTCGTTTATGTTTGCTCGCCACAGGCTTCCGCCACCTCTGGCGCGGCGATGCGGGTGGAAGGCGGCGTAGTGCGCGCGATCGGCTGACGTTCAGCGTTCTGCCATGACCTGAGCCAGCGTTACGGGGCGGAAGTGCCGTACATCCACGCCCACATCGGCCTGCCGCGGCTGCGGTTTCAGCCGGCCATGACTGTGGCCGTGCAAGTTCCAGGCGCCCCGTGTCATGTCCCGCCAGGTGCGGAAGGCGTAGTGGCACAGCACCAGGGTGGTGCTGTCCACCGTAATCTCGGCATAGGCCTGCACGCTGGCCCAGCCTGGTTGGGCAATAATGTCCGCAGAATCGTTGTTGCCGGTGACCAAATGCTTACGGCCGGGCAGGGCGGCCAGCAGGGCCGCCGGGTTTACCTGGCGGCCCACCGCGAAGTCGCCGAGATGCCACAACTCGTCGTCCGGTGCGACCGTGGCTTGCCATGCGGCGATCATGGCCATGTCCATTTCCGGCACGGAGGCGAACGGGCGGCGGTGGAAGCCGCGCGCCGCGCCGTGCCCGAAATGCGTGTCGGCGGTGAACCAGGTTGCCATCCTGTCAGTGGCAGTTGGTGCGGCCGGTGGCAATGCAGTCTTGCCCAGCGATCCAACCTTGCAGCGTGGGGAACAGCAGCCAGGCCAGCACCCCCAGCATCAGGATGCCGCCGAGCACCAGGACGGGCATGAAGCGGGAGGGCGGCGGCTCGTCTGACATTGGAGGCGTTTTAGCACGAAGCGGGGAGCCTGGCAGCCTCAGCAGGCAGTTTCGCGTTGCGCAACAAGGTTCTTACCCGATGGCTCCCTTGCCGCTGCCCCGAGGCGGCGCTACGTGAAAGCCTTAGAAAAACGGGAGCGGTCCGATGGATCAGGCAGTCGAGCAGGCCGGGCACGGCGAGCGGGCACCGGCGTCTAACACGTTCATGACGCGCGACGACCTGCTGCGCGCCTATGGCGACATGCTGCTGATCCGCCGCTTCGAGGAGAAGGCGGGCCAGCTCTACGGCATGGGCTTGATCGGCGGCTTCTGCCACTTGTACATTGGCCAGGAAGCGGTCGTGGTGGGCATGCAGGGCGCGCTCAAGGACGGCGACGAAGTCATCACTTCATATCGCGACCACGGCCACATGCTGGCGACCGGCATGGAGCCGCGCGGGGTGATGGCGGAGCTGACGGGGCGCTCGGGCGGCTACTCCAAGGGCAAGGGTGGCTCGATGCACATGTTCAGTCGGGAGAAGAACTTCTTCGGCGGCCATGGCATCGTCGGCGCGCAGGTAAGCCTCGGCACCGGTCTCGCCTTCGCCAACTGGTATCGCGAGAACGACGCCGTGTGCGTCACGTATTTCGGCGACGGCGCAGCCAACCAGGGCCAGGTGTTCGAGAGCTTCAACCTGGCGGCGCTGATGAAGCTGCCCTGCATCTACGTCATCGAGAACAACATGTATGGCATGGGCACCAGCGTGGAGCGGGCCACCGCCTCGCGCGACCTGTCGCAGAACGGCTCGCCCTGGAGCATGGCCAGTGCCTCCGTGGATGGCATGGACGTGCAAGCGGTGCGGCAGGCGGCGGAGATGGCGGTGGCGCATTGCCGCGCCGGCCAGGGGCCGTTCCTGCTGGAGATGAAGACCTACCGCTACCGCGGACACTCGATGTCCGACCCGGGCAAATACCGCACCCGCGAGGAAATTCAGAAAATGCGTGGTGAGCGTGACTGCATCGAGCACGCCCGGCACCAGTTGCTGGACCTGGGCCTGGACGATGAGGCGCTGAAGCAGGTCGATGCCGCGATCAAGGCGCGCATCGCAGAGGCGGTGGAGTTCGCCCAGGCCAGCCCGGAGCCCGCGGAAAGCGAGCTTTGGACCGACGTGCTGCTGGAGGCCTGAAACCCGTGTCCACCCAAGTATTGATGCCGGCGCTGTCCCCCACGATGACGGAGGGCAAGCTGGCCCGCTGGCTCAAGAAGGTAGGCGAGGACGTGCGCGCCGGGGACATTCTCGCCGAGATCGAGACGGACAAGGCCACCATGGAGGTGGAGGCGGTGGACGAGGGCACGCTCGCCCGCATCCTGGTGGAGGAGGGTACGGAGGGTGTGGCCGTCAACACGCCAATCGCCGAGCTGGGTGGCGAGGATGGCGGCGCGGCCGTAGAGAAGCCCACGGCCGAAGCGCCGCAGAAGCTGGAGCCGAAGCGGCCGGAGCAGGTCGCCTCCCACGTCGTGCCTGCCATGGCGGCCGCCGCGCCCGAGAAAGATTGGGGTGCCACCGCGCCCACCACCGTGCGCGACGCGCTGCGGGACGCCATGGCGCTGGAGCTGCGCCGGGACCCGGCGGTGTTCCTGATGGGCGAGGAAGTCGCGCAGTACCAAGGCGCCTACAAGATCAGCCAGGGCCTGCTGGACGAGTTCGGTCCGCGCCGCATCATCGACACGCCGATCACCGAGCATGGCTTCACCGGCCTGGCGGTGGGTGCTGCGATGGCCGGGCTGCGCCCGATCGTGGAGTTCATGACCTTCAACTTCGCCATGCAGGCCATCGACCAGATCATCAACTCCGCTGCCAAGACGCTTTACATGTCGGGCGGGCAGATGGGCTGCCCCATTGTATTCCGCGGGCCGAATGGGGCGGCCAGCCGGGTCGCAGCCCAGCACAGCCAATGCTACGCCAGTTGGTACGCGCACGTGCCAGGGCTGAAGGTGGTCGCTCCCTGGTCCGCCGCGGACGCCAAGGGCCTGTTGCGCGCCGCCATCCGGGACCCGAACCCGGTGGTATTCCTGGAGAACGAGATCCTCTACGGCCAGACCTTCGATTGTCCGACCGACGACAATTTCACCCTGCCGATTGGCCAGGCCAAGGTGGAGCGCAAGGGCCAGCACGTCACGCTGGTCGCGTTCTCCATCATGGTGGGAATCGCGATGAAAGCGGCGGAGATGCTGGCCGAGCAGGGCATCGAGGCCGAGGTGATCAACCTGCGCTCGCTGCGCCCGCTGGACACGGCGACCATCGTGGAAAGCGTCAAGAAGACCAACCGTTTGGTGAGCGTGGAGGAAGGCTGGGCCTTCGCCGGCATTGGCGCCGAGGTGGCGATGCAGGTGACGGAGCAGTGCTGGGATTGGCTGGACGCGCCGCCGGTGCGGGTAACCGGACTGGACGTGCCGCTGCCATATGCGGCCAACCTGGAGAAGCTGGCGCTGCCGCAGCCGCAATGGGTGGTCGATGCCGTGAAAAAGATCGCCTGATGGCCACCACCATCCTCATGCCGGCGCTGTCCCCCACCATGACGGAGGGCACGCTGGCGCGCTGGCTCAAGAAGGAGGGCGACAACGTCACCGCCGGGGACGTGCTGGCCGAGATCGAGACTGACAAGGCCACCATGGAAGTCGAGGCGGTGGATGAGGGCGTGCTGGGCCGCATCTTGGTGGCCGACGGCACGGCCGGCGTGCTGGTGAACGCGCCGATCGCGATCCTGGTGGAGGCGGGGGAGAACGTGCCCGAGGCCAACGGTGCCGCGCCCACGGTCGAGGCGGCGCAATCGCCGGTGTCAGGGCCTTCCGCGCCGGGTGCGCCGCCGTCCGGCCCATCCGCTGGCGAACCCCCCGCCACTGCGACGCCTGCGCCGCTCCCAAACGGGCATGGCCACGGGGCTCGGGTGTTTGCCTCGCCGCTGGCCCGGCGGATGGCGCAGCAAGCTGGGCTCATGCTGGACGGCATCCGCGGCTCAGGGCCCAACGGGCGCATCATCAAGGTGAACATCGAAGCAGCCAGCGCTCGTCTGATGGCCAAAGAGGCCCCAATCCTAGCCCTAAATCCGCCACCGGTCGCCACGCCGCCGGCCCGAGGGCAGCCGCCGGCGGCTGCGCCCGCACCGGCTCCCGCGGCGAGGCCGATGGCCATCGTGGGCAAGCACACGCTGGTGCCGCATACCACCATGCGCCGGGTGATCGCTCGGCGGCTGACGGAAGCCAAGCAGACCATCCCGCATTTCTATGTCGCGGCGGACGTCGAAATCGATGCGTTGTTGAAGCTACGGGCCGATCTAAACGCGCGCTCCGCCAAGGACGGTCCAGCGTCATTCAAGCTGTCCGTCAATGACTTGGTGATCAAGGCGGCTGCCGTGGCGCTACGCCGGGTGCCGGCCGCCAACGCGAGTTGGACTGAGGACGGCATCGCCCAGTACGAAGACGTGGACATCAGCGTAGCGGTGGCGACGGAGGGTGGGCTGATCACCCCCATTATCCGCCGGGCGGACCAAAAGGGCCTGGCCGCGATCAGTAGCGAGATGAAAGACCTGGCCGCCCGCGCGCGCGCCGGCAAGCTGAAGCCCGACGAGTTCCAGGGTGGCGGGTTCTCGATTTCCAACCTCGGCATGTATGGGGTCAAGTCGTTCTCCGCCATCATCAACCCGCCGCAGGGCGGCATCCTGGCCGTGGGTGCCGGAGAACTGCGCCCCGTGGTGCGTGAGGGCGCAGTGGTGCCCGCCACGGTGATGACGGGCACGCTGAGCGTGGACCACCGGGTGATCGATGGGGCAGTGGCGGCGGAGTGGATGGCCGCGTTCAAGGCCATCGCGCAGGATCCGCTGAGCCTGATGCTCTGAGCAACCCTCTCCCGCGGCAGGAGAGGGTTGGGGACCACTGGAATCGCCCGCATATGATCGACTGTGAGCCACCCTTTCCCGCCTGCAGGACGGGGAGAAAAATGGAGCGATCATGGCTGACCAGTTCGACATCATCATTATTGGCGGCGGCCCCGGCGGTTACGTGGCCGCCATCCGCGCCGCGCAGCTTGGCATGAAGGCGGCCGTGGTGGAGCGCGAGCACCTGGGCGGCATCTGCCTCAACTGGGGCTGCATCCCCACCAAGGCGCTGCTGCGCTCGGCCGAGATCAACCATCTGCTGCACAACCTGCCGGAGTATGGCTTCGCAGCGGACAACATCCGCTTCGACCTGCCGGCGGTGGTCAAGCGGTCGCGCAAGATATCCAAGCAGCTCGCCTCCGGCGTGGGTCACTTGCTGAAAAAGAACAAGGTCACCGTCATCGAGGGCACGGGCAAGCTCGCTGGCAAGAACACGGTAGCCGTGGGCGAGCGGACGCTGACCGCGCCGCACATCATCCTGGCCACGGGAGCGCGGGCGCGGCAGTTGCCCGGCATCGAGACGGACGGCAAGCTGGTCTGGTCCTACCGCGAGGCGATGGTGCCGCCTGCAATGCCGAAATCCCTGTTGGTGATCGGCTCCGGCGCGATCGGCATCGAGTTCTCCTCATTCTACCGCAACATGGGCGCCGAGGTGACGGTGGTAGAGGTGCTGGACCGCGTGTTGCCGGTGGAAGATGCCGAGATCAGCGCGTTCGCCCGCAAGGCATTCGAGAAGCAGGGCATCAAGATCATCACCGGCGCCAAGGTGACGGCGGTGAAGAAGGGTCCGGACAGCGTGACCGCTACCATTGAGGCCGATGGCAAGGCGCAGGAGATCACGGTGGACCGGATCATCTCCGCCGCAGGCATCGTCGGCAACGTCGAGGATCTTGGCCTTGAGGGCACCAAGGTGGTGGTCGAGCGTACCCACGTGGTGATCGACGAGTACTGCCGCACCGGCGAACCCGGCGTTTATGCGATCGGCGATATCGCCGGCGCGCCGTGGCTCGCGCACAAGGCGAGCCACGAAGGCGTCGTATGTGTCGAGAAGATCGCCAAGCTGAACGACGTGCACCCAATCAACTGGACCAACATCCCCGGCTGCACCTATTGCCGGCCGCAGGTGGCTTCCGTGGGCTTGACAGAGGCGCGGGCCAAGGAGACGGGGCACGAGGTCCGCGTCGGCCGCTTCCCCTTCGTGGGCAATGGCAAGGCGCTGACCATGGGCGAGCCGGAGGGCATGGTGAAAGTGGTGTTCGACGCCGGCACCGGGGAGTTGCTGGGCGCTCACATGTGCGGCGCGGAGGTGACGGAGATGATCCAGGGCTACGCCATTGCCCGTACCCTGGAGACCACCGAGACGGACCTGATGCACACCATCTTCCCGCATCCCACGGTGAGCGAGACAATGCATGAGGCGGTGCTCGACGCTTACGGCCGGGCCATTCACTTCTGAGGGTCGGCGCGTTGCCCGAAACGGAACAAAGCCTTCTTTGCCTCTCAGCCTAGCCGCGCAGGGCAAGCCGTTCCGCCATGACGAACGCCGAGCCCGGGGCGATCTGGGTGAACAGGCAAATATCCTGCACCCGCCTCGGCTGGGCCAGTGCTGCGGCGAAGTGCGCTTCGGCGGCGGGCTGCACGGTGGCGCGCTCCCCAGGCGTGAGCCGCCGGGTCAGCGTCATGTGGAACCGCCACTGGCGCAGCACGTACGGATAGCCCCAGTCCAGCAACAGAGTATCCTGCTCGGGGGTGAGCCCGGCCTGGCGGCGGTGGGCGAGTTCCGCCGGCTCGGCGGGCTGCCGGTGGCTGTCCAGCTCGGTCACGCAGGCATCGGCCAGGCCGTGCAGCGGCGGGCAGGGGGTGCATTCCTGCAAGGCCAGGAAGCCGTCCAGGTCGGTCACGCGCAGGGGTGGCAGCTCGAACGGCGTGGCGGCGTCGGCCAGCGCCGTCGCGTCCTCCACCAGGTCGGCCCAGCGATGGGCCAAGCGCATCGGCGGCTTGAGCGTCGCGTGGAAGCCGTACGTGGCCGGCTCCCGCGTCATCGACTCGCGGCTGGGATGGCTGACGCGCTGGCCGGTCTGCGGGTCCCGCCCCAGCCACGCGCATCCCGCGGCCCAGAGCGGGTCGTCCAGGGCGGGTGCGTAATAGACTGCGACCCGCGCCGTCAGATCACCCGCTCCCCGGCCCGCCACACCTGCCGCACGATGGGCTGCCCCTCGTGCACCCGCACGCGCACCAAATCCGCCCGCAGCCCGGGTTCGACCCGGCCGCGGTCGTGCAGCCCAACCAGGCGGGCGGGGCGGTCCGTCACCATGGCCGCCGCTTGCGGCAGCGTGATCCCTGTGGTGCGGACGCAGGCGAAGATGGCGTCTACCAGGCTGGCCGGCACGTAGTCGGACGCCAAGGCGTCCACCGCATCCTCCCGCACCAGGTCGGCCGCCGCCACGTTGCCGCCGTGGCTGCCGCCGCGGACGATGTTGGGGGCCCCGGCGATCACCGCCATGC
This sequence comes from uncultured Acetobacteraceae bacterium, assembly GCA_964244655.1. Lineage (GTDB taxonomy): Bacteria > Pseudomonadota > Alphaproteobacteria > Acetobacterales > Acetobacteraceae > LMUY01. The sequence goes on from CAXTJU010000022.1 coordinate 21,187, forward strand.
CGCACGCCTTGGCGGCCTTGGCCGCCGCCATAGCCACGGGGAACTCGCTAACCTGGATGCCGTCGCGGCGGTTCTCTTCGATCTCATCTGCCGTACGGTCATCGTGGCTGGCCAGCACGGCGCCGCTGCTGCGCACCCGGTCCAGCGTGGCACGCCGGTTCGAGTCGCGGTGCTGGGCACGCAGCTCCTGAAGTTCGGACATCCGCCGCTCGATGGCGTCCGCCGCCACGCCCTCGTCCCGCCGCATGCTCCGGTAACGGTCGAGGTTGGCGTATTGGCCGATACCGGGCGTGTGGTCCATCAGGCTGACCATGCGGACGCGCGGATGATCGGCGACCGGTTCCAGCAGCGCCAGCACATCGGAGGCCGGCATCTCGCAGCGCAGGTGCAGGAAATGCTCGCTCTTGAGCAGCCCCGTACCGGCCAGCGCATCGCCGTCCGCCACGCCGTCCAGGAAAGTGCGGATGCGGCCGCGGCCAAAACCCAGGTCGCCGAGGCACAGCGCATCCAGCACCGTCGTCACGCCAGCGGCGGCGCACTGGGCGTCGTGCGCCACCATGGCGGAGCGGGACGGCCAGCGCGCGTTGCTGCGGGGTTCGACCTGGCGTTCGAGGTTGTCGGTGTGCAAGTCGATCACGCCGGGGATCAGGTAGTCGCCATCCATGTCGCAGCCGCCGACAGCTCCAGGCTCCACGGCCTGGATGTCGGCCCCGTCGAACGCCACGCCGCCAAGCATCACCTGATCCGGCAGGACAAGCCGGGCGTTGGTCAGTCTGGTCATGGTGGGTCCTGGGCGGCGAAGGAGGGTGGCTCCCGAAGTAGGACTCGAACCTACGACCGAGCGATTAACAGTCGCTTGCTCTACCAACTGAGCTATTCGGGACCATTGGCCGGGCGCGTCTATAGCGGCGTTGCCAGCCGAGCGCAATGAGAATGGCGCGCTTGCGAGATTGATGGAGCGGCGAGGGCCCATGAGGCAGAAAGCGGTTCCACAACTGGCCGGAGTCGGGTTAAAGCTCGCGCACAGGCCAAGCGCCTCGATGCGGGTGTGGTGGAATTGGTAGACGCGCCGGACTCAAAATCCGGTTCCGCAAGGAGTGTCGGTTCGATTCCGACCACCCGCACCATCGCCGGCTGAAGCAATGACCTTGGTTCTGCGCCGGGCTAACCCGCCGCAATCAGCCGGATGCGTTTGCCCACAACTCCCAGTGCCACCCGGCCGCCCTTCAGCGCCAGCGCATCCTCCCCAAACAGGCGGCGTCGCCAGCCGGCGAGGGCGGGGATATCCGGCATGTCCTCCAATGCAAGGCGGTCGATGTCGTCGGATGAAGCGACCAGCTTGGGCGCTACGTCGTGCTCCTCGCATTTGGCCGCCAGCAGCACCTTCAGCAGCGAAACCAGCGCCGGGGACGGCTTAGCGCCCTCCCGCCCGCGCGGCGCTTCCGGCAGTTCGTCTTCCGGCAATGCAGTGGCGGCGGCGATGGCGGCCAATAACCCGGCGCCGCTGCGCCCCTCGGCAAAGCCCCGCGAGAGGCCGCGGCAGCGGGCCAGCGCCTCAGCAGTGTCGGGTGTTGTGGCGGCTACCTCGAGCAGGCTCTCGTCGCGCATCAGGCGCTGGCGCGGGATGTTGACCCGCTGCGCTTCCCGCTCCCGCCAGGCGGCCGTGGCGCGCAGCACGCCCAGCAGGCGGCGGTTGCCGGTGCGGGGGCGCAGCCGCTCCCACATCGCGTCCGGGTCGGCCCGGTAGGTGGCGGGGCGCGCCAGCACCTCCATCTCCTCCAGCACCCAGTCAGTGCGGCCCTCCTGCTCCAGCCGCTCGCGCAGCCGCAGGTAGGCAGTGTGCAGGAAGGTCACGTCAGCAGCGGCGTAGGTGACTTGGGCGGGGGAGAGAGGGCGGGCGGACCAGTCGCTGAACCGGTGCGCCTTGTCGATCTGCCCACCGGTGAGCGCCGAGACCAGGGCGTCGTAGCCGACCTGGTCGCCGAACCCGGCCACCATGGCGGCGACCTGGGTGTCGAACACCGGCTTCGGCACGGCGCCGAACAGCTCCAGAAAGATTTCGATGTCCTGCCTTGCCGCGTGGAACACCTTGAGCACAGCCTCGTCCCGCATCAGCGCGCCGAGCGGCGCCAGGTCCATCCCGGCGGCCATGGCGTCGATCACCGCGTTCTCCGCCGCCCCCCCGAGCTGGACGACGCACAGCTCCGGGTAGTACGTGCGCTCCCGCATGAACTCGGTATCGACGGTGACGAACGGCTCGGTCCGCAGCCGTTCGCACAAGGCGGCAAGAGAGGCAGTGTCGGTGACGAGGGCGGGCAGGGGATACTCGGGACGTCTGGCCATCCGCCTTTATCGACGGGACCAGTTGGATTCGTCAAAGCGCCGGGTCAGAACACTGCAACCAGGCTCACGCCCACGATCATCAGGCCTGCGCCGACGAGCCGCCATAAACCTGCCGTGTGCTGCGGGAAGCCCAGCCAGCCGTAGTTGTCGATCAGCAGGGAAGCGACCAGGGAGGCCGTCACGGTGAGGCCGATGAATGGGCCTGCACCGATCTTGGGCGCCGCGATCGGCTGCGTGGTCAGGAAGATGGCGCCGGCGATGCCGCCGAACCAAGCCCACCACGGCACCTGCGACGCCTTGCCGCCGAACCCGAACTGGCCGAGCACCAGCGACCCGGCCAGGGTGATCAGGCCGGTGCCGCACACGCTGATCACGCTGACCATGAATGGCCGCTCGATCGCCTTGTTGATGGCCGAGGTGCAGGCGGCCTGCAACGGATTCATGAGCCCGGCCAGGATGACAAGCGGATAGAGCAGGTATTGCATGGCGGTGCGGTCCGGAAGGAGGAACAGCATGGACCCTCGGCGGGCCGTTTGGTTCCCGCCGGGTCAGAGCACGCCTTGGAAGCGCAGCAATCCCAGGGCGGCCAGGCTGATCGCATCCTGCAGAGCGCCGGCGCGGATCATCGCCTCCAGCTCCGGCAAAGGCACGGTACGGCACGCCATGCCCTGCTCGCTGGCTTCCCGCATGGGCTCGCCCTGCCGTAGCCCGGTGGCCAGGAACACGTGACCGGCCTGGTCGCTGTAGCCGGGGCCCTGGAACATCGTCGCCACGTGGACCAGGCTGTCAGCCGTCAGTCCCGTCTCCTCCCGCAGCTCGGTGGCGGCAGTCTGCTGGGGAGTGATGCCAGGAACCAACTCGCAGGTGCCCATCGGCAGTTCCAGCAGGCGGCGGCGGATCGGGTAGCGATACTGCTCGACCAGGGTGATGCAGCCATCCTGCCACGGCACCACCACCACGAAAGCCGGCCGCTCGACCACGCCGTAGAGCCCCTCCGATCCATCCGCCCGGCGCACCGTGTCCTCACGGACGCGCAGCCAGCGGTTTTGGTAGGCGATGCGGGTGGTAAGGGGCGTGATCTCGTCGGGCATGGCATGCAGTTTACACGGCGACCGGCGCGGGAATGCAAGGGCGTGAAAACCGGCTGAACAAGCGAGTGACTGTCACACTAGCTTCATCAAACTGCAACATTAGCATCGCGCCTGGCGACTAGGTTCCGCCCATCGCCCGACCCGGCCAACATTGCGGCGCCGGTTCAACCCGCACCCAGGAGACCACATGCCCCTCACACGCACGGCCCTCGCCGTGGCCCTCGCCGGCTTCTCGTTCGCTGCCCAGGCGCAGCAGCAGATCACCGGCGCAGGCGGCACCTTTCCTGCCCCCGTGTATGCCAAGTGGGGCGAGGCCGCGAAGCCCGCCATTGGCATTGAGCTGAACTACCAGGCGATCGGCTCCGGCGGCGGGCAGAATCAGATCACCAACCGCACCGTCGATTTCGGCGCTTCCGACGCGCCGATGGACCCGGCCAAGCTGCAATCCGCCGACCTGCTGCAGTTCCCAACCGTGATGGGCGCCGTCGTGCCGATCGTGAATATCCCGGACGTGACGACCGACGAGCTGAAGCTGACCGGCGCCGTGCTGGCCGACATCTACGCCGGCAAGATCGTCAAGTGGAACGACCCCAAGATCGTGGCGCTCAACAACGGCCTGACCCTGCCGAACCTGGCCATCGCCCCGGTGTACCGCGCCGAGGCGTCCGGCACGTCGTTTGTGTTCACCTCCTACCTGTCCACCGCCAGCTCCGATTGGAAGGCTGCCGCCGGGGCAGGCACCAGCGTGAAGTGGCCAGCGGGCGCGGGCGCCAAGGGCAATGACGGCGTGGCGGCCACCGTGGGCCACACCCGCGGCGCCATCGGCTATGTCGAGAACGCCTACGCGACCCAGAACCACCTCGTCACCACCCAGCTGCAGAACAAGGCGGGCGCGTTCATCAAGCCGACCATGGAGTCGTTCCAGGCGGCGGCCTCTGCGGGCGACTGGGCGGGGGCTGCCAACTTCGCCGTCAGCCTAATCGACCTGGGCGGCGCGGGCGTGTGGCCGATCGTGTCCCCAACGTTCATCCTGCTGCCGAAAGACCCGAAGGACGCGGCCAAGAGCGCCGACGTGATCAAGTTCTTCGACTGGACCTACAAGAGCGGCAGTGCCATCGCCGCGCAGCTGGACTACATCCCGCTGCCCGCCGCCGTGCAGGACAGCGTGCGCGAGCATTGGCGGCACGATGTGGCGGCGAACGGCCAGCCCGTTTACAAGTAACGCCCTCACCGTCCGGTCAGCACCTTGTCGCAAGCCCTCGCCGCCACTCCCGAGACCCAGCCGCCCGCCGGCCCCGCGCAGCACCGCGCGGGGTCCACCCGCTCGGTGGGCGACAAGGTGTTCGCAAGCCTGGCCCGGGCGTCCGGCGTGCTGGTGCTGGTGCTGCTGGGCGCCATCATCGTCGTGCTGCTGATCGGCGGGCTGAGGGCGTTCCACGCCTTCGGCCTCGGCTTCCTGGACGACGCCGACTGGGACCCGGTGAACGACATCTACGGCGCCGCCGTGCCGATCTACGGCACCCTCGCCACCGCCGTGCTGGCGCTGCTCCTGTCCGTGCCGCTCGCCTTCGGCACCGCGTTTTTCCTCACCGAAATGGCGCCGCAATGGCTGCGCCAGCCGATCGGCACTGCGATCGAACTGCTGGCCGCCGTGCCATCCATCATCTTCGGCATGTGGGGCTTCTTCGTCATCGTGCCGATCATGGCGGAGTACGTGCAGCCCTGGGCGATCGACACCCTGGGCGACGTGCCCGGGCTCGGAATGCTGTTCTCCGGCGCGCCGTTCGGCACGGGCATCCTCACGGCGGCGCTCATCCTGGCCATCATGATCATACCGTTCATCGCCGCCACCATGCGCGACGTGTTTTTGACGGTGCCGCCGATGTTCAAGGAGTCCGCCTACGGCATCGGCTGCACGCGCTGGGAGGTGATGCGTTCCATCGTGCTGCCCTACACGCGCAGCTCCGTGGTGGGCGGCATCATGCTGGGGCTGGGCCGCGCGCTGGGCGAGACGATGGCCGTCACCTTCGTTATCGGCAACACCAACCGCCTCTCGCCCTCTTTGTTCGCCCCCGGCAACACCATCGCCTCCCTGGTTGCGCTGGAGTTCCCGGAATCGCCGGCCGGCAGTCTCAAGCTGTCCTCTCTGTTGGCGCTCGGCTTCATCCTGTTCGTGATCTCCTTTATCGTGCTCGCCATCTCCCGTCTGCTGCTGCGCCCGCGGATACGGACCTGATGAGCACGGCCATCCTCCCCTCCAGCATCCCCGGCCCGGCGCTGGACCGGGGCGCCGCAGCGCGCATGGCCCGGCGGCGGCGCGCCTCCGACCGGATTGTGGCCGCGCTGTGCATCGCCGCGACCGCCATCGGGCTCCTGTTCCTGGCCTCCATCCTTTACACCCTAGTTGCGCGCGGCATCGCCGGATTGTCGCTGGGGGTGCTGTACAAGAACACCGCACCCGCCGGGTCGCAGGGCGGTCTGGCCAACGCCATCGTCGGCAGCCTGCTGCAGACCGCCGTGGGCACCGCCATCGGCACCCCGATCGGCCTGATGGTGGGCACCTACCTGTCGGAGTATGCCGGCGGGTCGGCGCTGGGCAACGCGGTCCGCTTCGTGTCGGACGTGCTGCTGTCGGCACCTTCGATCCTGATCGGCCTGTTCATCTATCAGATTGCCGTGCTGCCGTTCGGCGGCTTCTCCGGCATCGCCGGGTGCCTGGCACTTGCGGTGATCGTGATCCCCATCGTGGTCCGCACCACGGAGGACATGCTGCGGCTGATCCCGGTCTCGCTGCGTGAGGCCGCCGTAGCGCTGGGCGCGCCAAAGTGGCGGGCGATCGTCTCGATCTGCTACCCGGCGGCGCGCGACGGCATCCTGACCGGCGTGTTGCTCGCCATCGCCCGCATCGCCGGCGAGACCGCGCCGCTGCTGTTCACCAGCCTGGGCAACCTCAACCCCACGGTGAGCCTGGCCCACCCTGCAAGCGTCGTCACCGCCTTCGGAACCGCTATGTCCAGCCTGCCGGTAACGATCTACCAATATGCCGGATCGGCGTACCAGGACCTGGTTGACCTGTCCTGGGTCGCGGCGCTGCTGATCACCTTCGGGGTGCTGGCGCTCAACATCGTGGCGCGGCTGGCGCTGCGCCGTCGCTGACCGGAACAGAGGACCCTCGCATGAGCGACAACACCACCCTGCAAGCCACTGGCAGCGCTCCCGCCCGGTCCGCGTCCGCGCTCAACCGGCCCCGCCTGTCCATCCGCGGCCTGGATTTCTACTACGGAACCAACAAGGCGCTGAAGTCGATCACGCTCGACCTGCCCGAGCAGCAGGTCACCGGCATGATCGGCCCGTCCGGCTGCGGCAAATCGACCCTGCTGCGGGTGCTGAACCGGATGTACGATCTTTACCCGAACCAGCGCGCCGAGGGGGAGGTCATGCTCGACGGCGAGAACATCCTGAACCCGGCGATGGACCTGAACATGCTGCGCAGCCGCGTCGGCATGGTGTTCCAGAAGCCGACGCCGTTCCCGATGTCGATCTACGACAACATCGCGTTCGGCGTGAAGCTGCACGAGAAGCTGACCCGGCCGCAGATGGACGAACGGGTCGAGTGGTCACTCACCCGCGCCGCCCTTTGGCCGGAGGTGAAGGACCGGCTCACGAGTTCCGCCACCGGGCTGTCCGGTGGCCAGCAGCAGCGCCTATGCATCGCCCGCACCATCGCTACCCGCCCCGAGGTGATCCTGCTGGACGAGCCGACCTCGGCGCTGGACCCGATCAGCACGCTCAAGATCGAGGAGCTGATCGACGAGCTGAAGCGGGACTTCACCATCGCCATCGTCACCCACAACATGCAGCAGGCCGCCCGCTGCGCCGACCAGGTGGCGTTCTTCTACCTGGGCGAGCTGGTTGAGGTCTCCCCGGCGGCGCAGATGTTCACCGCTCCCCGCCAGAAGAAGACGCAGGACTACATCACCGGCCGGTTTGGTTAGGAGACACTGTCATGGCGGACACCCAGCCTGAGCATATTGTCCGGTCCTACGCCCAGGACCTGATCGCCCTGCGCGACCGAATCGCGCAGATGGGCGGCCTGGTGGAGGCGCAGGTGGCCGCCGCCGCCGCCGCCGTGGTGCACCAGGACAGCGCCGCCGCCACCCAGGCGATGGAGCAGGACCCGGCGGTCGATGCGCTGGAGCGCGACGTCGAAGCCCAGGTGATCCGCATGCTGGCGCTGCGCCAGCCGATGGCGCAGGATTTGCGCCAGATCGTCGCGGCGCTGAAGATCACCGCCGCCCTAGAGCGGATCGGCGACTACGCCACCAACGTCGCCAAGCGCTCGATCGTGTTGGGCCAGTTCGCCCTGCCGTTCAGCCTGTCCGGCATCGCGCACATGACGCGCATGGTGCAGGAAAACCTCAAGCTGATCGTCGATGCGGTAGGGGAGAACGACGAGGCGAAGGCGATGCAGGTCTGGCGCTCGGACCAGGCGGTGGACGACATCTACAACGCGATCTTCCGCGAGTTGGTCACCTACATGATGGAGGACCCGCGCAACATTACGCCCTGCACCCACCTGCTGTTCATCGCCAAGAACCTGGAGCGCATCGGCGACCATGCGACCAACATCGCCGAGACGGTGCACTACGCCGTGACCGGGGAGGCGCTGCCGGAGAGCCGGCCCAAGGGCGACATGAGCGCCTACGCCGTCATCCGGCCGCGGGACTAGGGCGCATCATGCCCGAAAGCATGTCTAGCCACGCCAAGCCGCTGGTGCTGGTGGTGGAGGACGAGGCGGCGCTGGCCACCATGCTGCGCTACAACCTGGAAAAGCAGGGTTTCCGCGTCGATGAGGCGGTGGATGGGCAGGAGGCGCTAACCCGCATCGCCGAGGCGCAGCCAGACTTGGTGTTGCTGGACTGGATGCTGCCGGTGATGAGCGGCATCGAGGTCTGCCGCCAGATCCGCCGCCGCCCCGCGACACGGGATTTGCCCGTCATCATGGTGACGGCGCGCACCGAGGATGGCGACGCGGTGCGCGGCCTCAATACGGGGGCGGACGACTACATCACCAAGCCGTTCAGCATGGAGGCGCTGCTGGCCCGGATGCGCGCCCTGCTGCGCCGCGCCGGCGCGCTGCCGGCCAAGGGGCGGCTACAATTCCAGGACATTACGGTCGATCTGTCCGCGCACCGGGTACAGCGCAGCGGCCGCGCGGTGCACCTGGGGCCGACGGAGTTCCGCCTGCTGGAGTTCTTCATGCAGCACCCCCGCCGGGTGTTCTCGCGCGAGGAGCTGCTGGACGCGGTGTGGGGGCCGGACATCCACGTGGAGCCGCGCACGGTGGATGTGCATATCCGCCGGCTGCGCAAGTCGATCAACGGGGAGGGAGAGGTCGACCTGGTGCGGACGGTCCGGGCGGCAGGGTATGCGCTGGACACGGAGGCGCTTTGATACCGGCCATGAAGGCGCTTCGAACGGCTCGGCTTCTGCTGCGACGCTGGCAGCCCGGTGACAAGCAGGCTTTCGCGGCCTTGAACGACGATTCTGACGTGATGCGCTACATGCCGGGTCGGTTGAGCCAGGGCGATAGCGACGGCTGGGCCGATCGCATCGAGGCCGAGTTCGAGCGCGATGGCTTTGGATTGTGGGCGCTGGAACTGCCAGGAGAAGCCTCGTTCATCGGGTTCACTGGTTTGCGCCATATCTCGTTCGCCGCGAGCTTCGCGCCGGCCGTGGAAATTGGCTGGAGGCTGGCGCCCAAGTTCTGGGGCAAAGGCTATGCAACCGAGGCTGCGCGGCTCGCAATGCAGATTGGCTTCGAGCAGTTTGGCCTTCAGGAGATCGTCGCTGAGACCACCGTGACCAACCTGGCCTCCCGGCGCGTCATGGAGCGGCTAGGAATGGCGTATGATTCCAGTGCCGATTTCGACCACCCGCAGATCGCGGACGATCACCCGCTGCGGCGGTATGTCCTTTACCGCCTGCCCCGAACCCGCTGGAGCGATGGCGGCGCTACCCCGCCCCATGGAGTTCTTCGACCGTGACGACGATCCCGGGAGGGCCCATCGTGATCGGGCCGTTGACGACGACCAGCGTTTCAATGCTGTCACCGCTCCGGCGATGATGGATCACCACCCGCCGGGTCGGGTGCACGATCAGATAGTGCATCACCGGCGCCACCCGGAAATAGCCGGCCAGCTTGCCCCCGGTGTCCGTCGAGGCCGTGCCGGGCGAGAGCACCTCCACGATGATTACCGGGTTGGGCGCAGCAATGGCGTCGTCGGCCATTGGCGTGCCGCAGTTCACCAGCGCGTCCGGCTCGTAGTCGCTGTCGCCAGTCTCTACCGTCGCGCCATCAGGCAGCGCCTGGCAACCAACCCCAGCCAGAGCCACCGCCCGCTCTAGTGCTTTGTAAACTGCGGCTTTCATCCGCAGGTGCGCACCCCGTTCCGCCGCCATGGCCACGATGCGGCCATCCACCCGTTCGTAGCGGCCTTTCGGCTGCGCTTCGCACCAGCGCCTGAACTCCTCGCGGGAGTAGATGTGGTCCGTTCCTGGCAACGAGATGTTCATGGGGACCTCTAGCGGCGTCATGCACCGTAAAGCGCAGCCCGCCGCCATGCTACCGCCGCCGATGCGCCCGGTGGCGGACCGCCGCGCGATGCACTGGCGGCGGCGGGGGCGGGGGCGGGCCGATCTTGTCAAACGTCGCGTCCAGCTCCTGGGCGGCGAACGCCTCCGCGTCCCGTGCCCGCGCCACGGCGTTTCCCATGCCGAAGAACTCGTGCGTCATGCCGCCATAGTCGGTGCGGGCCACCTGGTTGCCCTGCGCCTGTAGCTTGTAGGTCAGGAATAGGCCGTCCGAGTCGAGCGGGTCGATCTCGGCGGAGATGACCGTGGTGGGCGGCAGGTTGTGCAGGTCGGCGCGGCCGATCAGGTCAAGCCGCGGATCGTTCAGGTCGGCCGGGCTGGCGACCGTGTTCTTCACATACCACAGCACGTCGTCCCGTCCGAGCGGCACGGCGCGCTCGTCCGCGATGTAGGACGGGGTGTGGGTGTCCACCCCGGCCACCGGATACACCAGCAACTCGTGCACCGGCGGCGCCAGGTGGGCGTCCCGCGCGGCAATGGACACGTTGATGGCCAGGTTGCCGCCCGCCGACTCGCCCGCCACCGCGATGCGCCTCGGGTCTGCTCCCAGGCTCGCCGCGTTGGCCAGCAGCCAGCGATAGGCGGCAAACGCGTCGTCGTGCGCGGCCGGGAAGCGGTTCTCTGGCGCGAGGCGGTAGGCAACCGACAGCACCATCGCGTGGGCTTGCGTCGCCAGCGCTCGATCAGACTCGTCGTAGGTGTCGAGGTTCCCCGTCACCCAGCCGCCGCCGTGGAAGTACAGGATGATCGGCTCGTCCGCGTGGCCCGGCGTCGCGTCGTATAGCCGGGCCTGCAACAGGCCTGCCGCGCCGTCCACCTGCAGCGTCCGCGTCGCGGTAAAGGTCGCGGCGGCGGGGCGCCCGCTCTGGGCAGCGACCACGGCGCGCACCGCATCCTGCGGCGTGGGCTGCGTGCGGGCCTGCTGCACGCTCAGCGTATGCACCGGCCGGGCGCCCAGCCGGACGTAGGTGCTGACCACGCCGGCCATGTCCTCTGCCGCACGGCCATTCGGGTCACGGAACGGCGTCGAAAGCTGGCAGCCGCCCAGCAGGGTGGCCGCAAGCAGGCTGGCCAGCCAACGCGGTCGGACGCAGGCATCGGTTGGCGGCATCTTCGTTCTCCATCAGGGCGCGCCGCAATTCCAGGCTGGGCGGGTGCGCTTGCGTTGTCTTCCGTGCCATCCTATCCGCGCCGCAACAATACCGATCCTTTCCCAACCCTCCCGGAGCAACCAGCATGGCCGCCATCACCGACATCGCCGCCCGCGAAATCCTAGACAGCCGCGGCAACCCGGCGATCGAGGTCGATGTGATCCTGGACAGCGGCGTGCTCGGCCGTGCCGCCGTGCCCTCCGGCGCCTCCACCGGAGCCCACGAGGCGGTGGAGCTGCGGGACGGCGACAAGGCCCGCTACGGCGGCAAGGGCGTACGCCAGGCGGTGGCAAACGTGGAAGGCGAGATTTTCGACATGCTGAGCGGGCTGGACGCCGCGGAGCAGGTGAAGATCGACGAGATGATGATCGACCTCGACGGCACCGCCAACAAGTCCCGCCTGGGCGCCAACGCCATTCTGGGCGTCTCGCTCGCGGTGGCCAAGGCGGCGGCCGAGGATGTGGGGCTGCCGCTCTACCGCTACGTCGGCGGCGTGTTCGCCCGCACCCTGCCGGTGCCGATGATGAACATCATCAACGGCGGCCAGCACGCCGACAACCCGATCGACATCCAGGAATTCATGATCCAGCCGGTCGCCGCCCCCACCGTGGCGGAGGCGGTCCGCATGGGCTCCGAGATTTTCCAGGCGCTGAAGAAGGCGCTGAGCGCCGCCGGGTTCGCCACCAACGTGGGCGACGAGGGCGGCTTCGCCCCCAATCTCAAATCTGCCGACGAGGCGCTCGGCTTCATTGCCAAGGCCTGCGAGGCGGCCGGCTACCGCCCCGGCGAGGACGTCACCTTCGCGCTGGACTGCGCCGCCACCGAATTCTACCGCGACGGCCATTACGCGATGGCCGGCGAGGGCAAGACGCTCGACGCCGCCGGCATGGTCGCCTACCTGAAGGACCTGGCCGGGCGCTTCCCGATCGCCTCCATCGAGGATGGTTGCGCCGAGGACGACTGGGACGGCTGGACGCACCTGACGGCCGAGCTGGGCGGCAAGCTGCAGCTGGTTGGAGACGACATCTTCGTCACCAACCCGGAGCGGCTGCGCCGGGGCATCAAGACGCATACCGGCAATGCCATCCTCATCAAGGTCAACCAGATCGGCACCCTGTCGGAAACGCTGGACACGATGGAGATCGCACACCGGGCGGGCATGGCGACGGTGATGAGCCACCGCTCCGGCGAGACGGAAGACAGCACCATCGCTGACTTGGCGGTGGCGGCCAATTGCGGGCAGATCAAGACCGGCAGCTTGTCCCGCAGCGACCGGACGGCAAAGTACAACCAGCTCATGCGAATCGAAGCGGAACTCGGCCCAGTGGCGCGCTACGCCGGCCGTACTATCCTGCGGCATTGAGGCAACATTGCCCCGTTGAGTCTCCGGACTATCCTTTTCATGCGTTCGCGCTACAACCGGGCATGCTAGGCTTTGTCCAGAAACCAAGGCTGAAATCTCAGGATAAGCGCATGTCAATCGGACGTGAACTCAGGCGGCGCGCGAAGGCTTTGGTGTCGCCTGTGTTGCTCCTCGGCATCGCGGGCTACTTCGGCTGGAGCGCCACGCAAGGGGACCATGGCCTGCAAGCCTATGCCCGGCAGCACGACCAGCTTCGCCTGGCACAAGCCGAGCTGACCCACGTCAATGCCGATGTCGAGACCTGGGAGCGCCGGGTCGGCGGCCTGCGCAATGCCCGCCTGGACCCGGACACCCTGGACGAGCGGGCGCGCGCGATGCTGAACCTGGCCGACCCGGCAGACATCGTGGTGATGTATGGGCCAGGCAAGAAGCTGTTCTGACGGCAGTAGGGTAACCGTTTCCAAGGCGGCGGATAGCCGGCGGTGATGATTCGTGAACTGGCCTTGCCGCGGAAAGCGCGGGCATCCGCAGGGCTGGATCAGGCGCCAGCCCCCCTGAACCGCGGCTTCTTCGACGACCCGTTCGGCGAGAAGCGCGGCTACTCCTGGCGTAGCCGCACCTTGGGCCGGGTCACCGACCGGCTGTTTGATCTTCCCCTGGTCCTGCGAGGCAAGGCGCGCCGCCTGAGCGAGCAAGCCGCGCTGGCTCCCCTCCGCCGCATCTTGGTCGCGAGCGTCGCGGTGCCAGGCCGCGGGGCACAGCTCGACCAGGTATTGCAGGCGCTGCGGCAGACCCGGCACCATGTGGAGGCAGCAGTGGCGCCGATGGCGGAGCGAGGCAAGTTCCACAACGTTAACGTCGCCTTGCGGGCCTGCGACCTCGCCGGATTTGACTGGCTGCTGGTGACCGACGACGACGTGGCTTTGCCAAGAAACTTCTTGGACCGGTTCATCTTCCTGGCCGAACTGGAAGGGCTGAAGCTCTGTCAACCGGCGCATCGCTTCCACTCCTACGTCAGGTTTACCCTGACGGTCCGAAGCTGGAACTGCCTCGTGCGCCGGACCAATTTCGTGGAGTGCGGGCCGGTCACGGCGTTCCATCGTGACGCTTTTCACCTCGTCCTTCCATTCTTGGAGTCGCGTTGGGCCTGGGGGCTCGACCTGCACTGGGCCGAGCAACTCCGCGCAGTCGGCTTACCCCTCGGCATCGTGGATGCGACGCCTATCGAGCACCTCAAGCCGGTCGGGGGTGGCTACGACTTCAACGCGGCCATTGCCGAGGCGAAAGGATTTCTGCACGAGATCGGCTTCGACCGGGACAAGAGGGATGTTTTACGGACCGTGTCGGCCCGCAGGTCGTTTTAAGCGCTCGCGCCCACGTTCAAACAAGGCGGAAGATGACGGCGTGCAACGAAGCCTCCAGCACGCCAGCAAGAAGCATCGCCACGCGGTTCCCAAAGCCTGCAGTCACCCTGCTGCCATTATGGAACCCGAGCTTGGCTAAGCTGTCGGCCTGGGCGCCTTGGGCCTGCATGACGTCAATGAAAGGACTAAAATCCGTAGCGGCTGCGTTGCCGCTCACCTCCCTGAATTCAGCGAAGGCTGTCTCAGACTGGTCCGCAGTCAGAACGCTGTTGAGGAGGCTATAGCCCAGCTTCGGCGTGCTTCCTGCAACAGTCTGCGCGGTAATCGGAACGAAGCGATCCAGGCACCGCGGCGACGAGCTGCCTGAGAGCTGCTCAAACTGCACCTGGCAAAACGGAATGGTGATCGTTTGCCCTTCTGTGCTGACGGTGGCGGCTGCATTGGCCAGACTGGTTAAATCGGCCGGCCAACCAAGGGCCGCACCGTGCAACGCCAGGTCGAAATCCGAGAATGCCATGTTTCACGTCCGCATTTTGCTGTCCTCCTTGTAACGACCCTCTCGTTGCCAAACGGTTAATGCACCGGGGCAGCGGCGGCACGTGGGTGATTAACCAGATGGCCAGTACGTCGCGTTGCCGCCACGGTGCGTTCAGCGCGCGGACGGCAACGGTCAGCGATGCGCTCTGCTGCCTTGCTGGCAGCATGTTGCTGGCAAGCGGCCGTCCGGCACCGGGCGTGGGCGCGGTGCCGGCCTCCCTCGCTGGCCTGCCTTATGCGTCATGCTCCGCCTCGTCGAGCTGGAGCAGCCGTGCCAGGCGGTCGAACTCTGCCACGGTCAGCGTCTCCGCCCGCCGCTCGGGCGCGATGCCGGCACGGGTGAGCAGCGCTTCCCCGCCGAGCGGGCGCAGCGAGCCGCGCAGCATCTTGCGGCGCTGCCCAAAGGCGGCGGCGGTCAGCCGCTCCATGGTGGCGAACAGGGCGGGCGAGGGCTGCGCCGGGTGGGGACGGAAGCCGACCACGGCGGACACAACCTTTGGTGGCGGCCAAAATGCCGCAGCTGGAATGCGGGTGAGCACGGCGACTGTGCCCGTCCACTGCGCCAGCACGGCTAGGCGACCGTAGGCAGGGCTGTCAGGCGGGGCGCAGATGCGTTCGGCGACCTCCAGCTGGAACATAAGGGTCAGCCGCTCCCACAATGCAGCCTGCCGCAGCCAGCCGATCAGCAGCGGGGTGGCGACGTTGTAAGGCAGGTTGGCCACCACGGCGCGAGGCGTTGGCGCCAGAGCGGCCAGGTCGATCGCGAGCGCATCGCCGGGCACCACGCGCAACCGCGGGTGCTGCGCCGCCAGTTCTTCCATGGCGGCCACCGCACGCGGGTCGATTTCGACGGCGGTGACGGACGCAGCGGAGCTGTCCAGCAGTGCCCGCGTCAGCCCGCCAGGTCCTGGCCCTACCTCCAGCACATGCCGCCCGGCAAGGGTGCCTGCCAAGGCAGCGATGCGAGCTGTGAGATGCAGGTCGAGCAGGAAATGCTGCCCCAGCGACCGCCGCGCATCCAGCCCATGGCGGGCGATGACCTCCCGCAACGGACCCGGCGGCGGCGCGCTCACCCCCCGCGCATGTCGATGGTCGCGCGGCGGCGCAGGTCGCGCACCAGCTGGCGGGACACCAGCTCCACCCGCTGGTTCAGCAGGCGGTTGCTGATGTCCTCCTTGTTGCCTTCGGCCAGGTTCTTCTGGTCGCGGCCGCAGATCACCAGCAGGCCGATGCCGTCGGTGGACACCAGCGGCTTGCTCACCTGGCCCGGCGACATCCCGGTCAGCAGGGCGCGCATCGGGCCTGCCAGGGCTTCCAGCCGCACGTCGCCCGGGTCGGCCGGTCGGGGGCTGGCCACTGCTTTGGCGGCCGCCTCCATGCCGGGGCAGTCGTGCACGGACTTCATCAGGCCCTGGGACGCGATCAGCTGCTTCTTTTGCTGATCCGTCGGGTTACTCGGGTCCAGCGGCGTGCTGAACGGCAGGAACACTTGGCGCAGGGAGACGACGGTCGCCATGTCGCGGCCGACCTCGCGCTTGCCGCGCAGGGTGACGATCATGATGCCGCCGGGCACCGGGATCGGGTTGCTGATCGCGCCCTCCGGCATGTCCTTCAGCACGGCGGCGACGGCAGTGTCCAGGGAGCCTGCCGACAGCCAGTCACGGTCGCCGCCCTGCAACGCGGTCTGGCTCTGGCTGAACTGCGCGGCCACCACGGAGAACGGGGCGCCGGCCCGCAGCCGCGCGATCACCGTGTCGGCGAAGCGCTGCGCGTCGGCGGACTTGGCTGGGTCGTCGATCGGCAGGAAAATCTCGCCGATGCGGTACTCGGGTTGCCCCGCCTGCGCCTTCATCGTCGCCTGCTCGGCCGCCACGTCGGCGTCGCTCACTTCGGCGCGGGGACCGAGTTCCTCGCGCAGCACCCGGGTCCAGCCGATCTGCACCCGGGTCTGGTCGTACAGGGTGCGCAGCGCCACGCCTTCCGCCCCCAGCTTGGCGCGAAGGGTGCCCGGCGCCATGCTGTTGCGCTGCTCAATGGTGTTGATCGCCTGCGCGATCTCCTTGTCCGTCACAACGATCTTGCGGTGCTGCTCCTCCTGCAAGCGCACCCGCTCGTCGATCAGCTGCTGCGTCACCTGCGGACGCAGCCGAGCCAGCACGTCCGGCGTCACCGGCAGGCCCGTGGACAGGGCGAACAACCGTCCGCGCGCATCGATGTCGCCCTGGCTGATCACGTCGCCGTTCACGACCGCCACGATGCGCTCGCCGGGCATGGCTGTTTCGCCGGCGCTGATTGTCTGCGCCTGGCTCGGGTGCGGCTTGACGGAGGGAGCTGGGCCGGCCGCCGCCAGAAGCTGGGCGGCGAAGACCAGGCTGGTGGAGGCAAGGAGTCGCATGGCGGTCATCCTGTTCATCCGTGAAACCCAATCTGTCCGACTGTCTTGAGCGTGACGGTGAACAGGATCGTGGTCGATCCGTTGTCGTTGTTGATCGACGTGTAGCGCTTGTAGAAGTTGGTATCGAAGATCAGGCACTCGTTCTCGTAGGTCGCGTGGCCACCAACCGAGTCCGTTGCGGACAAGCTAAGGTTACGCCGGGCATAGGCGCTGACCTTGTAGCCGCCATACTGGCTGCTGAACCCAACGGTGACCTCGTTGCGCGGCGACAAGTAGCTGGAAGGATAGCCGGTGGGCAAGACTGTTTTGGGCGACTGGTCGTACAGGAAATACGGATTGGTCGCCGAGTAGAAGTATCCGGCCGACGCCCGGAACAGCGGCACGCCCGCCGAGGCCAGGCCGTCCACGAAACGGATATCGCCGTTGCGTGGGTCCACCCGGGTGCGCGCCGTGAGGTCCAGCAGGCGGGACGGCGTGAAGGTTGTGCGCGCTACCACGTCCGAGACCCGGTGGTTGAGGCCCGACAGCAGAGGCACGCTGTCGTCCACGTGCTCCTTGTAGGATTGCCCGACCAGCGAATCGATGTTGGCGCTGCCGATTATCCAGCTTGCATGCACCCCCGCATTGGCCCGCAATCCGCCCTCGAACCGGTCGATGCCGGGGTAGCGGTTGATGGCGAACAGGTTGGCATCGGTGAACTCGAAATCGAGGCTGTCCTCGTTCGGGATCCTGCCGCCCAGGAAGGACGGCGCGTTGGGCGCCGCGATCAGCTGCACGATCGGCTCGACGATCTGGCTGCCCAGGGCGCCGCCGTCGCGGATGAACGGCCAGCGCATCTCGGCGGCGAGCGTCGGCTGGGCGTGCGCGGTGGTGACGTCGGACGGCGTTCCGTAGGTCGGCTGCTGGTTCACCCCGCTCGCCTGGTAAGCGGCCAAGTCGGCGTGGGCCGTAACCTTGTATTGCTCGCCGTAGCGGCCGGAGAACGGGCGCTGCCAGTCCAGGCTGGCGCCGGCACGCTGCGTGTCGGTGCCCTGGGAGCGGAGCACGTCGAAATCCGTGGTGTCGAAGCGGAACCGACCCCCCAGCGCGTCGGGCTCGGCGAAGTAGCTGTACTCGTAGCGCGGCAGAACGTATGGAACCTTGCCCTGCACGATCGAGGTGGCCAGGCCCTCGTACCCGATGGCGTCGAGCTTGGTGTAGGAGCCAACGCCGAATCCCTCGATGAAGGCGTTGCTTGTCAGCACGGTGTTGAAGTTCGGCACCTGGAAGTCGGTCAGGTAGGTGGCGGAGCTGGCATAGTTGAGGTTGAAGCCGTAGCGCCAGGTCTCGTCGTAGCTGAAATTGCCTTTGGCGAAGACGAAGGCCTGCGGCTCGCCCCGATCGATCGCGCCGCCAGCATAGAGGGACAGCGTCCCGTTGTTGAAGCGGCGGCGGTAGTCCGCCGTCAGCTCCTCGCCCGACCCTGTGGTGATCTTGGGCGTGATGGTCACGTCCTGATTCGGGTCGATCGCCCAGTAGTAGGGTGCGGCGAAAAAGTAGCCTACGTGGCTGGTGTTGCCGAAATCGGGCACCAGCCAGCCGCTCGCGCGCCGCACGGACGGGTCGGGATGGGAGAAATATGGCAGGTAGCCGACCGGCACGCCAAGGAAGTCCAACGTTGCGTCATGATACTCAAGGCGTTGGTTTTGCAAGTCCTGCGTCGCCGTCACGGCGCGCAGCTGCCACAGGGGCGGCTTGGTCGGGTCCGTCTTGCACAGGTTGCAGGTGGTGTACACGGCGCGGGTCAGCTCGTTAATCTGCCCGTCCGTCCGCCGCGCACCGTTGGCCGCCAGCTTGCCGTTGCTGGCCAGCAGCGCGCGCATCCCCTTCAGCACGCCCTCCCGCATGCCCTGGGTCAGCTCGGCGTAGTCGGCGAACAGCACCTGGCCGTCCGGCTCCACCACCACGACGTTGCCGCTGGCCGCCGCCACGTTGGTGTTGCGGTCGAACGTAACCTTGTCGGCGCGCAGCACGTGGTCGTTCTGCCAGGCCTCGACGTGGCCGGTGGCGGTGACGATGCCAGCCGTGCGGTCGTATTCGAAGCTGTCGGCGGTGAACGCGACCGGCTGGTTGCGGTCCAGCGGCGTCACGTCCTTGCCGCCCCCCGTCACCGCACCCAGCTGCGCCGTGGCCGGGCGCGGCATCGCCAGCGCTATCAGGCCGGCCGCGGCCAGCACAAGCCGCCGGGTCATCAGCCGTCCTCGAGGTGCAGCAGCAGCGACACGGCCAGCATCAGCCCGGCCAGCGCCGGCGCCCAAGCGGCCAGCACCGCCGGCAGCGCGCCCGACTGGCCGAACTCCTCCGTGACCTTGGACACCACGAACAGCATGAACCCGGCCGCGACGCCACTGCCGATCATCTGCGCCACTCCGCCGCGCCGGCTCGGCCGCATGGAGAACCCGGCGGACACCAGCGCCATGGTACCCGCCAGCAGGGGCAGCGCCAGCAACGCCTGGAAGTGCAGCCGATGGCGGATGGCCGAGAACCCGGAGCGCTCCAGCAGCGCGATGAAGTCCGGCAGCGCCCAAACGGAGAGGGTGTCGGGCGAGGCGAAGCTTTCCTGCACCCGGCCCACCGTGAGGTCGGTTGCCACCCGCATGACGCCCACGGGCTGCGGCAGGTGGTCCGGCATGATGGTGCGCGCGCCTTGCAGCAGCCACGAACCCGGCGTCAGCTCGGCGCTCGTCGCCTCCACCCGCAGCAGCAGCCGGTCCTCGGCGTCCAGCCGGAAGATGCTGACATCCTTGGCGGTCAACAGGTCGTCGCGCAGCGAGACGGAGTCGGCGTGCAGGAAGGCGACGCCCGCCGGGTCGAACTCGTGGTCGGCCTGCCGCAGCCAGAGCTGGCCGCCCGCCAGCGCCAACGGCCCGCCGGACGTGCGCAGGTACGTGTTGTCCAGCGTCTCGGCGCGCGCCAGCATCACGGAGGAGAGCGGGCTGACGACGCCGGTGGCGAACGCGCCCAGCAGCAGCGCGCAGGCGAGCGGGGCGGTCAGGAACTGCCAGGCGGACACCCCGGCCGCGCGCGCCACCACCAGTTCGGACGACCGCGTCAGACGCCAGAACGCCAGGATGCCGCCCAGCAGCACGGCGAAGGGCAAGATTTCCATGGCGATGTAGGGCAGGCGTAGGGCGGCAATCTCCAGCACCAGGCTGAACGTCGCGTCCGGCTTGGTGGCGGAGCGGCGCAGCAGCTCGATGAAGTCGAACAGCGACACCAGGCCCGCCAGCGCCGCAAGCATCATCAGCACGGCCGCGGTGAACTGGCGCGCGACATAGAGCGAGAGGGTGGCGGCGATGATCATGCCGGCCGGGCCGCCCCGCGCAGCCGCCAGAACGGGCCCGTCCCTGGTATGAAAAGCAGCCATCCGCAGACCAGCGCCGGCGCGCCCGCCACGAACCAGATCAGCGGCAGCAGCGCCGTCGAACGCGCCGCCAGGTTTGCAACGGCCAGTTGGGCGGCCAGCAGCGCCACGACGCACAGCACCGCAGCCAACGGGCGCAGCACGTTGCCATGGCGGCGGAACGAGCCGGACAGCACGGAGAGCAGCGCCACCAGCGCGAAGGACAGCGCGGTCAGCGGCGTGGAGCGGCGGCGCGTTGCCTCTACCAGGAACTTGCCTGAGTCGCGGACGTTGAGCGCGCTGATCTCGGGATGGGTCAGCTCTGCCAGCGACATCTCGTTCACGTCGCGGTATCGCACCTCTTCAGCCTTGCCGCCATGCGCCAAGTCGATGGAGTTGCGCGCGAAGGTCAGCACGTTCAGCCGGCCTGTCAGGCGGTCCACCTCCTCGCGCGAGCCGGATTCAAGCAATACGGCGGGGCCGTTCGGCCCGTCCATCATGTGGCCGCGCTCGGCCAGGATGGTGGCCCGGCTGCTCTTTTGCCGCCCGTCCTCGATCAGGATGCCGCGCAACGTGCCATCCCGCTCGCGGGAGCGGACGTACACGGTCAAATCCTCGGACACGGGGGTAAACACGCCCTCCTGCAGCAGGAAAGCGGCAAGCCGGTTGCGGATTTGGAACTGGTACTCGCGGAACGCCGCGTAGCTGGTCGGCACCACCGAGATGTTCAGCACGTAGCAGCTCGCCACCACCAGCAGCGCCAGCGCCAGCGCCGGGCGGGCCAGCGCCAGCGGCGACATGCCGGCCGCCCGCATCACCGTCAGCTCACGGTCGCCGGACAGCCGGGTATAGACGAACTGCACCACCACAAAGGTCGTGATCGGCAGGATGACGGCCACGAAGTTGGGAATCAGCAGCCCGGTCAGCCGCAGGAACACCCACAGAGACAACCCGCGGTTGACCACCAGCTCCACGAACCGCAGCGACTGCGTGAGCCAGATCAGGGCCACCAGCGCGGTGGTGGCCGCGAGCAGGGCAACCAGCAGTTGGCGGAACACGTAGCGGTCCAGCCGGGTGATGAGGGGGTGCGGCATGAGGGGCGGGGCCATGTCCTGGCAATAGGGTTCCCTGGGGTCGGGCAGCGCACCTTAACCTCCGGCTCCCCCGGGTCCAAGCCATGGCGTGATCGCGGCGACAATCCGGCAAGCCGCTACTCCAGGTGGACTGCTACGCCCGCCACCGGTGCGCGGCTTGGCAGCAGGAACGCGAGCCCCCCGGTGAGCGCCAGCAGGCTCGCATTGGTCGTCAGCACCACGGACAAGGCCCGCTCGTAGTCCGCTGGCCCGGCCGCCTGGCCCAGCACCTTAAAGAACAGCCCCATGATGACTGTCACGCCGAGTGCGAACGACGCCTGCTGCACCATGCTGAACACGCCCGAGGCGGCTCCGGCGTCCCGCGCTGGAATGCGGTCGCTCCCAATGACGGAGGCGACCAGCGTCGGCATGGCAATCCCCTGGCCACAGCCATACCAGATCAGCAAGGGCCAGAGCGCAGCCAGGCTGATGGGCATACCATGCGCCGTCCTGGCCAAGGCCACCACGCCGAGGAGGCCGCTGCCCATGAGCGCCGTGCCGAGGCTTATGGCGCACGGGCCGATCCGCCGGGCAACGTGGGAGGAGGCCAACGAGCCGGCGACAAAGCCGACGCCGAACGCCACGAACACCAGCCCCGCCGCCAGCGGGCTGAAGCTGAAGCCCTGCTGGAGAAAGATGGTGATGCCCATGTAGAACGATGACACCCCAGCGAAGAAAGAGACTGCCATGACCAGGCCCAGGGAGAATGCCCGGACACGGAAAAGCCGCAGGTTGACCAGGGGAGAACGGCCGCTTGTCAGCACCAGCCATTCGTATAGTACGAAAGCCGCCAGCGCCGGCCCGGCGGCGGCGAGCGACAACAAGGCCCAGAGCGGCCACCCGAGGTGCTGGCCTTCCACCAGCGGATAGGTCAGCAGCCCCAACGCCAGGGTCACGAGCACGATCCCGCCGAGGTCGAGCCTAGGCCGCTCGTCAGTACGGGACTGGCGCAAGGTGGTTTGAGCAAATCCCAGCGCCACGACGCCGACTGGCACGTTGACCAGGAAGATCGGCCGCCAGCCCAGCCCGGCAAAGTCCGCCTGCACCAGCGCGCCACCCACCAGTTGAGCCACGATGGAGGCGATGCCGAGCGTGGTGCCAACATAGCCGATCGCCCGTCCCCGCTCGTGCTCGCCGAAGGTCACGCGGATGATGGCCAGCACCTGCGGGCTCATCAGCGCGGCCGTCAGCCCTTGCAGCACCCGTGATGCGATCAGCATGGCCGGGCTAGCGGCCAGGCCGCACAGCGCGGAGGAGACGGTGAAGCCGGCCATGCCGATCATGAACAGCCGCTTGCGCCCGTACAGGTCGCCCAGCCGCCCGCCGGTGATCAGCAGCACCGCGAAAGCAAGGCCATATCCGGCCACCACCATCTCCAGGTCCTGCGGCCGCGCGCCAAGCTCCGTGTGCATGGCCGGCAGGGCGACGTTGACCACGAAGAAGTCGAATGCCGTCAGGAAGCTGCCTGTCAGCAACACGGCCAGGGCGGCCCAGCGCTTCGGGTCCAGGACAGCGGAGGCGTCCAGCGCCTCCGGGTCGTCGTTCAAGGCAGCAGCTTGCCGGGGTTCATCAGGCCCGCCGGGTCCAGCGCCGCCTTGATGCGGCGCATCGCGTCCAGCTCCGCGCCGCCGCGCCAGGCCGGCATCATGTAGGGCTTGAGCTGCCCCACGCCGTGCTCGGCGGAGAACGAGCCGTCCAGCTCCCGCACCACGGCGCCGACCGCGTCCATGATCTCGTGGTCGCGGGCGAGGAAGGCAGCGCCATCGCCGCCCTCCGGCTGCTCGAAGTTGAAGTGGATATTGCCATCGCCGATGTGGCCGAAGGCGACGCAGCGCACGCCGGGCACCAGCGCCGCCACTGCCGCCTCGCCCCGGCGCAGCATCTCGGGCACGCGGGAGACGGAGACGGACACGTCGTTCTTGACCGAGGCGCCTTCGCGCTTCTGCGCCTCCGCATGCTCCTCGCGCAGCTTCCACAGGCCGGCGCGCTGGGCGTCGCTGGCGGCGATGGCGGCGTCCGTCACCGTGCCGTCCTCCATCGCGGCTTCCAGCACCGTCTCAAGCCCATCCCGCAAGTCGCTGCCGTTGCGGGGAGTCGCCAGCTCCACCAGGGCGTAGTGCGGCGCAGGGGCAATCGGCAGCACCGCACCCGGGATATGGCGGATGACCAGGGCCATGGCCGCGCCGCTCATGTACTCGAAGGCGAGCAGCGCCGCCGGGTCGTGCCGCTGGAAACAGGCGAACAACGCCAACGCGGCCTCCGTCGAGGGGACGGCGCACAGGGCCACCTCGCGCTGCCGCACGGCAGGCGACAGCTTCAGCACGGCGGCGGTGATGATGCCGAGCGTGCCCTCCGATCCCACCAGCAGCTGGCGCAGGCAGTAGCCGGTGTTGTCCTTGCGCAGCCGGCGCAGGCCGTTCCACACCGCCCCGTCCGGCAGCACCGCCTCCAGCCCGAGCACCAGGTCCCGCGCGTTGCCGTGGCGCACCGTGTTGTTGCCGCCGGCGTTGGTGGCCAGCACGCCGCCCACCTGCGCCGTGCCCTCGGACGAGATGGATAGCGGCAGCAGGCACCCGGCAGCGGCGGCGGCGTCCTGCGCCGCCTTCAGGGTGGTCCCGGCTTCCACCGTCAGCGTCATGTCCACCGGGTCGATCGCGCGCACCCGGTTCAGCCGGGCCAGGCTGATCACCACCTGGCCCGGGGCGCTCGGCACGCCGCCGCCGACCATGCTGGTGTTGCCGCCCTGCGGCACCATCGCCACACCATGCCGCCCGCACAGCCGCACCGCCGCCGCCAACTCATCCGTGCTGCCGGGGCGCAGCACCGCCAGCGGCGCCTGGTCGTACAACCGCCGCCAATCCTGCCCGGCCGCTGCGATGTCCGTGACGCCGGTCAGCAGGCCGCGGCTGCCGAGCAGGTGCTGCAGCTCACCGAGCAGGGACAGGGATACGTGGGTGTCAGGCATCGGGTGGCTCCTTCCCGACAGGTGGGACGATTTGTCTGGCATGGCAACAGCGTCCCCGCCGGGCGCGTGCAAAGCCGCTTTGCTCCATCATTAAGGGCGGCTTCATCCTGGACGGGCAGGGTCTTGCCATGGGTCTATCTGTCATGCCGCTGGGGATTCGCAGCAAGGTTACGGGCTTGCTGGCCGGGGTCCTGGCATGCACGTTGGTCCTCGGCGTGTTCTCCCTGCGCAAGATCAACCAAGTGGACGCCGCTGCCAATGAGATGCGGGAGGAGTGGCTGCCGCTGATCGAGATCGCGGGCGGCCTCGCCAAGAAGGTTGAGGCGATACGTGCCGACCAAGCCACGTCGGCCCTGAACATTTCCGTCCCGATGCAGGCTGCTCTGGCCGGCGAGGAGTTGCAGCTCGTCATCGACATCGGCAGCCAGATTGATGCGTTGAGCCGAAAAGCAACTGACTCGGAGCAGCGCGTGATCCTTGGTGAGATCAGGAAGCAGTGGGCGCTCTTCGGCCAGCAGACCGAGGAGCTGGACGCCCTCACCCGCAACTCGGACGTCGCAGTGGCAAACGTGCTGCTGGCAGGCGAGATGCAAGACACCCTTTTCGCGCTGCGAACGTGTCTGACGAGTGAGGCCGAATTGCTGGTCCGGGCCGTGGACCAGCGCGCTGAGTTTGGCAAGCATACCGCCGGATTGGCGCGTGTGCAGGTCGTTGTCGGATTTGCTCTGGCAGTTATGGCAGTTTGGGCCGGAACCTGGGTGTTGCTTCGCAATTTGGTAGATCCGATTGTTTTGATGACGCAGACGATGGCTCGTTTGGCTCGTGGGGATCAGAAGGTTGT
>CAXTJU010000023.1:0-45235 GCA_964244655.1 uncultured Acetobacteraceae bacterium
AGGGCCAGCAGAACATGGTGTCGGCCGCGCTGCGTCAGTCGTTCACCCAGTTGGATCACCCGAACGCCACCCAGACAATGCGTCACGTCGCCGACCAGCTCCGCGACAAATGGCCGAAGCTGGGCGCGTTCATCGACGACAGTGAGGCCGACGTGCTGGCCTACATGAACTTTCCCGCTCAGCACCGGGTGAAGATCCCCTCAACCAACCCGATCGAGCGCTTGAACAAAGAGGTCAAACGCCGCGCCGATGTCGTCGGCATCTTTCCTAACGAGGGCGCCATCGTCAGGCTGATCGGCGCGGTGCTGCTCGAAGCCAATGACGAGTGGCAGCTTCAGCATCGCTACATGCAGACAAAGGCCATGGCCAAACTTACACCGCCGACGATCGACGCCCTGCCTACCCAGATCGCTACCGCAGCCAAGTGACCCGTGACCACCTCAACTACACCGTAAATTCCACAACGTCGTCGTCCAAGGCGCCGGCCTGGAACTTTCTGACCCAGATCCGGATCGGCTGCCGCGAGATGTCGTGCTGCTTGGACAGCGCGTGCAGCCTCTCGCCCGCTATAAAATCCTCAGCAATCTGCCGCTTAAATGCGGCGCTATGGGAGCAGTGCTTCGTCATGGCTTCCACTCCCCAGAAGCCCAGCCAGGAAGATCAGTTCAAATCACCCATTCTGTCCACCCCCAGGGGCGCACTCCACCCCGAGGAGTGCACTCCAAACCAGCATGTCATTTATTTTGCCGAAATCGGTATGAGAAGCTTTCGATGAGTTTCGCGCCATCGCGGTGCAGACCTCAAACTATAAAGGGGGTGTCAGCCGCCTAGAGCACCTTGAGTGTGAACGTAAAGGGCATAAAGGGACTGGCTTGCAGCCATGAAAAGCCGATTGCGATGGCGGCCGCCGAAACACAAGTTGGCGCAGCGTTCAGGCAAGGCGATGCGCCCGATGAGCTGGCCCGCAGGATTGAACACCATCACCCCGTCCAGGCCCTCGCCCATGCCCCAGCCACACCACAAGTTGCCGTCCACGTCGCACCGCACGCCATCCGGAGTGCCTTGAACCGCATCGTTGAAAACGCGCATGTTGCGCAAAGTGGAGCCATCATCCGCATCAAACACAAGGATGCGGCCAGGGGACGTGCCGCACTCGACCACGTAAAGCACTCTTTCGTCAGGGGAGAAAGCAAGTCCATTGGGGCGCTTGATGTCACCCGCAACCACGGTGATGGCTCCAGTCTGACCGTCCACTCGGTAGAGATGGGTTGGAAGTTCCTGCTCCGCCCTTTCCCCTTCGTAGTGCCCCAAAATGCCAAACTCAGGGTCAGTAAACCAGATCGAGCCGTCCGAGCGTACAACCACGTCGTTGGGTGAGTTCAGGCGTTTGCCGCCGAACCGATCAGCAATGACAGTGACACTACCATCATACTCTGTACGAGTAACGCGGCGCGTGCCGTGCTCGCATGTCACCAATCGTCCTTGCCGGTCCCGGGTGTTGCCGTTCGCGTTATTGGACGGGCGCCGAAACACCGTGACGGCCGCCGTTTCCTCATCAAAACGCAGAATGCGATTGTTTGGGATGTCGCTCCAGAGCAAACACCGAGCGTCCCCAAACCATACCGGACCCTCTGCCCAACGGCTGCCTGTGTACAGGCGTTCAACAGCAGCCAGCGCCAGACGGTACGAGGCAAAGCTAGGATCAAGGACCTCGATGGCTGGGTCAGGATAGCGTTCGGAGGGGCGCCACGGCATTGTCATGCTAAGGCGGTAGCGGGTGCGGAGTGGAAGGGCAACGCCCACGAGGATTGCAGAATGCTCTTCTATGGAACACAAACAGAACTGCTCGGTCTCTTGCGATTTGCGGCGCAATAAAATGCGCTCATCGCTGCTATGCCTTCGTCCAGATCGCGTGACCGGGTTGATGGAGCAGGCTGCATTGAACCCGGTGCCGCTGGCCCAGAAGCCGTGCAGGAATTGAGCCCGCCCTGTCGCCGCCGGATCCGGCCCGCTGAAAAGCGCTGAAGGCATACGGCTAGTGAGCGGCAGGCATGATGCTACATAGGTGCTGAGGGAGAAAGACCATGGTTGCCGTCACGTCTCCGGAGTTCAAGCAGAACGCGCGCCAGGCTTTGGACGACGCCGGGCTGCAAAAGGCGCTTGCATTCAGCAAACCGCAGTTCATGGCGCGGCGAGCCCGGGCGGTAGAGGCGCTGCCGGAGTTCGAGCGGCTGCGGGACATCGGGCGGGACATCAAGGACCACGCCCTGGCGAACCTCGACTACTACCTCGAAACCTACGCGGCCAACGTGGAACGGGCTGGCGGGCACGTGCATTGGTGCCCCACCGCCGACGATGCGCGGGCTGCGGTGCTGGCCATCTGCCAGAAGGCCGGAGCGCGAACGGTCACCAAGGGAAAGTCGATGATCTCCGAGGAGCTTGGGGTCAACGAGCACCTGGAGCGCTTTGGAATCACGCCAATCGAGACGGACTTGGGCGAGTATGTCATCCAGCTGCGGCGGGAGCATCCGAGCCACATCATAGCACCCGCGTTCCACCTGAACCGGGAAGACTGGGAGGCGACCTTCCGCCAGTCGCACGCTGACTTGGACCCGGCGCGGGTGTTCGCCGAGCGGCGGGACATCCTGACGGAGGCGCGGACCAAGCTGAGGGAGCTGTTCCTGTCGGCGGACGTGGGAATCACCGGAGCGAACTTCCTGATTGCCGAGACTGGCAGCAGCGTCATCGTGACCAACGAAGGCAATGGCGACCTGACGCAGACGCTGCCGCGGGTGCACATCGTGCTGGCCTCCATCGAGAAATGCGTTCCGACGCTGGAAGATGCGACAAGCCTCCTGCGGCTGCTCGCCCGATCGGCGACGGGGCAGGACTTCTCGGTGTACACGACATTCTCAACCGGCGTGCGCCGGCCAGGTGACCTGGATGGGCCGGAAGAGTACCACGTCGTTCTGCTGGATGGCGGGCGGTCGGCGATGCTGGGTTCCGAATTCAGCGAGATGCTGCGGTGCATCCGGTGCGCGGCGTGCATGAACCATTGCCCGGTCTATGGAGCGGTGGGGGGGCATGCCTACGGGTGGGTCTATCCTGGGCCGATGGGCAGCGTGCTGACGCCCTCCTTGATCGGGGTGGACCAGGCCGGGCACCTGCCCAACGCCAGCACGTTCTGCGGCAAGTGCGAGAGCGTCTGCCCGGTCAAGATACCGTTGCCGAAGCTGATGCGGCATTGGCGGGAGCGGGAATTCGAGCGCCACCTCACGCCGCTGGGCATTCGAAGCAACCTGCGGCTCTGGGCATGGTTCGCCCGGCGTCCGGCGGCATACCGGGCCATGACGGGAGCGGCCGCGCGAGTGCTCAAGCTGCTGGGGCGGCGCCAAGGGCGGTTCGCCTCGCTGCCTCTGGCTGGCGGTTGGACGGGTGGCCGAGATCTTCCTGCGCCGGAGGGAGAGACGTTCTTTGCCCAGTACGCCCGGCAGCAACGGACTGCCACATGAGCAAGGACGCCGTGCTCGATGCCATCCGGCGCGGCTTGAAGCGTGGCCCGTTGCCGGCGGACCAGGCGGCGATGCTGCGGGATCGGCTGGACCAGCATCCGCGCCACTTGATTCCGGCACGAACCCAAGTCAGCCGGGCGGAGCAGGTCAACCTGCTCGTCCACTACGTCGAGCGCGAGTTCGGCACGGTTGACCGGCTGCCAGGCGCAGAGGCGGTGCCGGGGGCGCTGACGGAGTACTTGGCAAGCCATAACCTGCCGTCCGAAGGAGTGATGGCGCCGCACCCGGAACTGCAAGCGATGCCTTGGTCCGCCCGACCGCTGTTGCGGCTGCGGGAAGGACGTGCTTTGGCGTCCGACCTGGTGAGCGTCCAGCACGGGTTTGCGGCCGTGGCGGAAACCGGGACGTTGATGCTGCCTTCGGCGCCAGCGCGGCCCACGACATTGAACCTGCTGCCCGACACGGCCATCGTGGTGCTGCGCGCAAGCCGGGTGGTTGGGTCCTATGAGGAGGCTTGGGATTTGCTGCGGGCAGCCGGAGAGATGCCGCGCAACGTCATGCTGGTCACGGGGCCGTCGCGTTCGGCGGACATCGAGCAAACACTGGAGCTGGGAGCGCACGGCCCGCGACGGCTGCACGTGCTGTTGATCGAGGACGAGGCTGCGGCCAGGACAACAGCCTGATGGCGATGCGGGCGACGTTCTCCCCTTGGATGGTCGATCCTGGGACGCTGCGTGAGGCGGCGGGGTCGGCAGCCCCATGGTCCGTGCTGGAGGCAATGCGGCGAGCGGCGTCCTGGCTGAGCTCAGTGCCCGTTTGAGAATGCGCTGCGGCGAGTCAGAGGCGCCCGCTTGGCGCCGCCCGGCGTGGTCTTTCGAGCACCGGAGCGGAGCGGCCTTGCTGGCCGTGAGCACCGGAGCACAGAAAGGCTGCGTCGGATGACCGCTGCAGTAGCATTATCAAACGGGCACTAAGATGGCGCGGCGGGCCTTGAGCGAGGGCGACCTGCATGCCTGGGCAGACTACGCGCGGCATGTCGCGGCATTGCCGGGCCGGGGGGCTCCGGCCCTCCTCCCCGCGGCCGTGGCGCGGCCCGTTGCGCAGCCCCTGAAGTTGGCGGTTCTCCCCCCGCGCGTGACGGCTGCCACCGTGGTGACGGTCGGGGAGCAGCCGGCAGGATTGGACAAGAGTACGTGGGCGCGGCTGCGAACCGGCAAGATGCCCCCCGCGAGGACGCTGGACCTGCACGGGCGTACGGCGCAGCACGCGTTCCATGCGTTGCAGGTGTTCCTGCACCGGGCCTATGCGGACCGCGTGCGATGCGTGGAGATCATCACCGGGAGAGGCGCTGGCGAAAACGGCGGCGTCATCCGGCGAGAGCTGCCCATCTGGCTCAACCTGCCGCAGATGCGGCCCATGGTGCTGGCGGTAACGCACCCGCATGCCGCAAACGTCGGGTCTGTGCGGCTGCTGATCCGCAAGCTCAGGTAAGGCGCAAGGCTTAGGATCCCGCCGGCCGAACGACCACGCAGGGCAATTGACGCTGATTCAGGTGGGAGCAGGCAGCGGTGGCCTCGCCGGCCGACAGACCGATCAGCCGGGCGCGGTAGAGGATATTGCCGCCGAATGGCGCCGTGGTCGGCAGGGCCAGCGCGGCGGTGTGCAACTGGTCCGGCGCCTCCGCCCGGGCGCCCTCGGCGACAGCCCGGGCAAGGCCGGGATTGGCGAATGCACCCACCTGCACGGCCCAAGCCCTCGCGCTGGCCGCGGGAGTTTGATGCAGGCCCAACCCTGCCTGGGGTGGGTTGAATGACCCGGCCTCGTGACACGGGAAACGCGGATCGAACGCGGCATCCGCGTCGCAGGCGCCTGCCCCTGCCATCCGTACGGGGGAGGGCGGCGTTGGTGCGGCGGCAGCGCGCTCCAGCGGCTTGCAAGGGCGGTCCGGATCGTAAGCGGCGTTCACGTCGCAGCCCGAGGCAAAGCTCGCCACCGTCGGTGCAGTCGCGGGCATGGTTCCGCGCTGGTTGGACGCATAGGCTGCCAATGGCCCGGAGAGCGGGACGTCGCTGCCGAGCTGCGGCGAGATGGCGGCAACATAGTTGACGGTTTCATCCGGCAAGCTGCTCGCGCCAGCCAGGTAGCTGTCCAGCCGGTTCGGTCCGGCGTTGTAGGCGGCAAGGAAGCCTGGCGCCCCATAGCGGTCATACATCTCGCGCATGTAGGCGGTGCCGGCCAGGATGTTGTTGCGGGGATCATACGGGTCCTCGCCAAGCTGGTGGCGGCTTTGCAGCCCCTGGTAAGTTGCCGGCATCACTTGCATCAAGCCCATGGCGCCCACGGGGGAGATGGCTTGCTCCCGCCCCCCCGACTCCTGGTGCATGACGGCGCGGACCCAGCGTTCCGGCAGGGCGAAGCGTGCTGCGGCCTCGTGGATGTAGGGCGCCCACGGATCGCTCGGCGGACCTGGAGGCGGATAGTAGCGGTGCGGGGCGAATGACCTGCCGTGCTCAGCCGCCGGGTCATAACCGTCGTAGGGCACGGCGCCGTCGCTGCTGTAGGATCGGCCGCCTTGTTGCGCGCAGCCCGCCAGCGCGAGCACGAGTGCCAAGTGCGACGCCCATCCCCGCACGCAACGCC
The DNA here is from genome assembly GCA_964244655.1 of uncultured Acetobacteraceae bacterium. Classification (GTDB taxonomy): domain Bacteria; phylum Pseudomonadota; class Alphaproteobacteria; order Acetobacterales; family Acetobacteraceae; genus LMUY01. The sequence goes on from CAXTJU010000023.1 coordinate 6,153, forward strand.
GGCGTCGAACGGCGGTGACAAGCATGGCTCAATTCCGGTCCTAACGGCGCGTGCACTGTGCAGAGCCGCGTTCAATCCTGCAACAAGGCAGCAAGATCGGTCAGCAGGCTTAACCGGCAGCTAAAGGCGGCTGTTGCGGGAGGGGTGGATCTAGGCCGCGAGTGCCGCCACCCCAAGCTTTGCCGCCGTCTCGGCCAGCGCCGCCCAGGTGATGCCCTGAAGCGGGATGCCGTCGCGCTGCCGGGCGGCCCGGGTGCGCGCTTCCGGCTCGCCGGGAACCAGAACCTCGCCGCCCGGCGTGGCAGGCCGTGAGGCCCTCACGTAGGCGGCGTAGTCCTGGGCAGCCTGCGCGAACTGGTTTGCGCCGAAATGGCCTGGGTCCAAGTAGATGGACAACATGCCGTTGCCGATCCGTCCGCGCTTGCCGCTCGGAATGGGACCGGAGGTTGGGCCGCCAGAAAGGCATCCGGCAAGGATTTCGCACATGAAGGCGATTCCGGAGCCCTTGTGATCGCCAAACGCCCGCAATGCCCCAAGGCCTTGCGCAGGATCACGCACGGACGAGCCAGCCAGGGGACCATAAAGCGTCTCAGGATCGGTGGAAAGCGTGCCGTCCGGATCGATTAGGGCGCCCGGCGGCAGCGGCTTGCCGCCGTTGGACGCGACCAGCACCTTGCCTTCCGCTACGAGGGAGGTCGCGAAGTCCAGGATGAGCGGCTCCGCACCGGGTTGCGGCGCACCCACGCACATCGGGTTGGTGGAAAAGCGGCGGTCCACGCCGCCGAACGGCGCCACCAACTCCCCCCGGGCCACGTTGACGAAGTGGATGGAGACCAGTCCGGCGGCAGCGGCCCGCTCCGCCCAGTCGCCAATGCGGCCAATGTGGCCGGAGTTGCGTAGCGCGATCACGGCCATGCCGGCCGCCTTGGCCTTGCCGATGCCGAGATCGACCGCCAGCGGGCCGATGGTCTGGCCGAAGCCGAACCCTCCATCGACCACGGCATGGGTCGGGCTGTCCCTCACGATGTCCAGCGTGGCGTCCGCCACCACGAAGCCGTCCTGAAGCCACTGCACGTAGCGCGGCACCCGGATGACGCCGTGGCTGTCATGCCCGGTCAGGTTCGCGCCGATCAGGTGATGGGCGATCCGCTCCGCTTCCCCCCGGCTGGTGCCCGCCTTGCTGAAGATGTCGGCGATGAACCGCTCAAGCGGGACGACGGGAATGGTGACGAGGGGCAGGTTGGCCATGAAGGCAGTTATCCTTCCGCGATGGTTTGGGCGAACGGCCGCCACGATTGGTTGTCGGTCGGCAAGAGCGTCATGTCGGCCACGGTGGCCCGCATGGGCAAGGACGCCGCGAACACAGCCGCGGCGGCCACGTCCTCCGCCTGAAGCATGAGCGCACGATCCCCTGGGGAGGGCGGGTTGGGCCGGCTGTCCATGATGTCCGTCGCAACTTCGCCCGGGTTGATGCAGATGGAGCGGATGCCGTGCACGCCTTCTTCGGCATTGAGGTGGGCGCTCATCATCCGCAGGCCCGCCTTGGACGCGCCATAGGCTGCGCCGGACGCGGGAAACATGTTCACGCCGGCGATCGAGGCGATGTGGATCAGCGTGCCCGACCGCTTCGCCCGCATTCCAGGCAACACCGCCATCGAGCACAGGAAAGGCGCCGCCAGGTTGACGCCCATGATGCTGGCCAGGGAGCCGGGTTCCAGGTCGCGCATATGCCGGCGCTTGATGTTCGCGCCGGCGTTGTTCACCAAAACCTCCACCGGCCCCAGCGCGTCTGCGGCCGCGGCGTGCGCCCGGGCAACCTCTGCTGGATCGGTCAGGTCGGCAGGAATGACGCAGGCAGCCTTGCCGATGAGGGCGGCGGTGTCCGCCAGCGCCTCGGGGCGGCGACCGGTCAGCGCGACCTTGGCGCCTGCCTGGGCGAAGGCGATGGCCGTCGCACGGCCGATGCCGCTGCCGCCGCCGGTAATCCAGATCACTCGGCCGTCCAGCATCGATCCGTTCTCCCCGCAGCATCTTTCGACGTCCGCAAGCCGCTGACAAGGCAGAGGTCGCCGCGAACTCGCATCGGCAGGCGGCGTTCACCCCGCTGACGCGACAAGGGCAGCTAATTATGACGTCTAATCAATACGATATGCAAAACCCGCTGACACAGTACCCGCAGCCGAAGTTCGAGGATCAGCCGCAGTCAGCGCCCGGCCTCGCCAAGGACATGGTTCCGCCGCCCGATCATGGCGAGGAGTCGTACAAAGGATTTGGCCGGCTGGCCGGGCGTCGAGCGCTGATTACCGGTGGCGACAGCGGCATCGGCCGCGCCGTGGCCATCGCCTTCGCCCGCGAGGGCGCAGACGTCGCCTTGAACTACCTTCCCTCCGAAGAGGCCGATGCGAAGGAAGTCGCGGCGCTGGTGGAAGCGGCCGGGCGCAAGGCCGTGCCGCTGCCCGGCGACCTGACGGACGAGGCGTTCTGCAACAAGCTGATCGAAACGTCGCGTGAGGCCCTGGGAGGGTTGGACATCCTGGTCAACGTGGCCGGCAAGCAGACCGCCGTGGACAGCATCGCCGACATAACCACCGAGCAGTTTGACGCGACGTTCCGGACCAACGTCTATGCCATGTTCTGGCTCTGCAAGGCTGCCATTCCGTTCATGCCGCCAGGCTCGACGATCATCAACACGACATCGATCCAGAGCTACAACCCGTCCCCCAAGCTGCTGGATTACGCCTCCACCAAGGCAGCCATCACGGCCTTCACCCACTCGCTCGCCAAGCAGATCGTCAGCCTGGGGATTCGCGTGAACGCCGTCGCTCCGGGCCCGGTCTGGACGCCGTTGCAGTCCAGCGGCGGACAGCCACAGAAGGCCATCCCCGAGTTCGGCAGCGAGGTGCCGATGAAGCGGCCCGGACAGCCGGCGGAATTAGCGCCGATCTACGTGTTGCTCGCCTCGCAGGAGTCCAGCTTCGTGACCGGAGAGGTTTACGGAGTGACAGGAGGAAACCCGATCTCCTGACCGTGGTGGCGACGCTTCCAACCGGCGGCCTCGGTGAACCGCAACGCGCAAGCAGGTCGCGTTGACCCCGGGTTAGGGGACGGGACGGGCGCTTAGCCCGGCGTTAAGCACATTTCCGCACAATGGCCTCTCATTCGCAGGGGTCGCTGGTGGCAGGCAAGAAGGCGAACGGTCGTCCCTCGATCATCATCCGCAAGGAAGAGGTGATCGAGGGAGGGCATCACGGCGGTGCATGGAAAGTGGCCTACGCCGACTTCGTGACGGCGATGATGGCGTTCTTCCTTCTCATGTGGCTGCTCAACGCCACCACGTCCGAGCAGCGCCAGGGCCTGGCCGACTACTTCAGCCCGACCAACCTGATGTCCCGCAGCACCTCGGGGTTCGGCGCGCCCTTCGGCGGCCATACCATGAACGACGACGGGGCCATGGCATCGGACCGGGGTTCGGTCGCCGTCATGAACGCGCAAGCCAAGCCGTCTTACGAGGTTGAGGACGACGACAGCGACAAGCCTGCGTTGGCTGCGTCGTTCGACACGGGCGCCCAGGATGGCGTGCTGACCCGGCGGCCGCAGCTGCGTCACGGCGCCGACGCGGCCAAGCCGGCGCCAGACGGGACGGAGGCGCAGGCGGCGGTCGAGCAAGCGCGCCAGGAACATGCAACGTTCAGCAAGGCCGCGCAGCAAATCCGCGAGGAAGTGGCGAAGGACCCCGGCCTGGCCGACCTTGCCCGCCAGCTGGCCGTGGACATCACGCCCGAAGGCCTGCGCATCCAGATCCTGGACGAGGACAAGCAGGCCATGTTTGCCAACGGCTCCTCCGTGCCCAACGACCGCGCCCGGGCGCTGTTGACCAAGATCGCGCCCGTACTGATGAAACTGCCTGAACAGCTCTCCGTGACAGGGCACACCGATGCATCGCCCTACCACGGCGGCGACCGGTCCAACTGGGAGCTGTCGGCCGACCGGGCCAACGCGACGCGCCGGCTGCTGGCCGAGGCCGGGATTCCAGAAGCCCGGGTGCAGAGCGTGAGTGGACAAGCGGACCGGGACTTGCTGCTGCCGGCCGATCCACTGGCCGCCGCCAACCGCCGCATCGCCATCATGGTTCTGCGCCAGGCTGCCCCCCGCAAGGCCGGGTGACCCGGCGATGCTGACCATCGGTGGCCTTGGTTTCCTGCTCGCCTGCGTGTTCGGCAGCTACATCATGTCCGGCGGCAGCCTGGAGCCCCTGATCGAAGCCATGCCGTTCGAGTTGCTGACCATTGGCGGCGCGGCGATCGGCACGTTTGTCATGTCCAACTCGATGCACGACGTGAAGCACACGCTCGGCGCGTTCAAGAAGGTGCTGAAAGGCGCCAGCTTCCACAAGTCCGACTACGTCGAGATGCTGAGCTTGCTGTATTACTTTACGCGGCTTGCTTCATCAAAGGGCCCGATGGCGTTGGAGGCGCATATCGAGAAGCCGTCCGAAAGCGCCGCCTTCCAGAAATACCCGAAGATACTTGCCAATCACCACGCAACCAACTTGATCTGCGATTACCTGCGGATGGTCGGCATGAATGCCGACGATCCGCACCAGATCGAGGACGTCATGGCACGGGAGCTGAAGAAGACGCTGCACGAGGAGCTTCACCCCAGCCACGCGCTCCAGGCGATGGCCGACGCCTTGCCGGCCCTGGGCATCGTGGCGGCCGTGCTGGGCGTGATCAAGACGATGTCTCACATCAACGAGCCGCCGGCCGTGCTGGGCGCCATGATCGGCGGAGCCTTGGTCGGAACGTTCCTCGGAGTGCTGATGGCCTATGGCATGGCCGGGCCAGTGGCGGCGCGCATGAAGGGCGTGGTGGAGGAAGAGGCCAAGTACCTGGAGGTGATCCGCGCTGTGCTGGTGACGCACCTGCATGGCAATGCGCCCGCAATCAGCGTGGAGACCGGCCGCAAGATGGCGCCCAACATGCACATGCCCAGCTTCCAGGAAGTCGAGACGGCAGTGCAGGCCGTTCAGATGTGACGGCTTGACGGATGATCCGTGCTGCGCCACGGGTCAGGCCATGGCGCAGCGCGACGACTTCCATGCACAATTGGGCATTGAGTTGCTGGAGTGGCGGGATGGCTTTGCCCGCATCGCGCTCGATGTTCTCCCCAAGCACCTGAACCGGTCCAACATACTGCATGGTGGCGTGCTGCTTGCCATGCTGGATGAGGTTGGAGCGTTGTGCGGCCTGTGGTCCGGCACGCCCGGGCAACATCGTTCGTCGGTGACTGTGGACCTGGATTGCCGATTCGTCGGGCAGTCGCGGGATGGCCGAATTTTCGGCACGGGCGAGGTGGTCAGCCATGGCCGCTCATTGTATTTCACCCGGTCGCAAGTCGTGGACGGTGGGGGCCGCATCCTGGCCTACGGCGCGAGCAGCCACAAATGGCGCAAGGGCAGCGGGCCCGTTGACGGTGAGCCGACCGCATGAACCCCGTGCTGAGCTGCGGCGTGGTGGTCACGGACGGACGCTGCCTGCTGATCGGCCACGCGACCCGTTCGCCGCGATGGGACATTCCAAAGGGTCAAGCCGAACCCGGCGAGGATCCTGCGGAAACCGCATGCCGCGAGCTGACGGAAGAAACCGGGCTGTGCGCGTCGCCAGGGGAGTTGGCCGAGCTTGGGCAGCACCCTTACCTGCCTCGCAAGAGCCTTGCCCTGTTCCTTCGCCTGCTTGAGGTCATGCCTGACCCGGCAGCGCTATGCTGCAGCGCAACCTTCGACGTGGGCGGCCATGCCCTGCCTGAGTTCGACCGCTTCGCCTGCCCGGTTTGGGCAGAGGCGCTGCCGAGGCTGGGCAAGTCTCTCAGAGCCGTGCTCGAACCGATCGCCCGGGAGCGCCGCTGGACGTGATAGGTCAGCTCGGCCGGTAGTTCAGCCGCGACGACAGCCACCGGCGCAAATCCAGCTGTGCGGATTGGTCGGCCAGCAGCGCGCTCGTGGCGGCCGTCGCAGCCGGCGCGAGGAGGGACCGGACGCCCGAGGCCGCCGCCTGCGCCGCAACGCCGCCGGGTCCCATCGCCTGTGCCGCAGCGCGCCGCCAAAGCGCCACCATGGCGGCCGGGGTCAGCTGCGGCAGAACGAGCGCCATGTCCAGGTCAGACGCCGCAGCCGTCGCGGACCAGGCATTGCGCAAGCCGCGATGGCCGCCACGGCTGGCAAGCAACTCATCGGCGGTTGGCACGGCGGGAAAGGCCAGGTCTCGCTGCCGGTGCCCCGCTTCGTCCAGGCTGCCGAACGAGAACAGCGGCCACATGCCAGAAGACGCGAGCCCCTGAGCCAGTTCAGCGACCTGCCGGCCATGCAGGCACAACGCGTCCACCTGGCCCTGGGCCAGGGCTTCCACCGCTGCCTGCTCCACCAAGCCGGGCACCGGAACCCATTCCGCGCCCAGCAAGTCCAAGGCAAGCAGGGCAGGCAAGTCCGGGCCAACAGCATGGGAAACAGCCATGCGCAGCTTCGCGCCGCTGAGAGCTTGCGATGCCGGCGAGCGGCTCACGACCAGGCCCGGCGTGATCCCGGCAAGGGCAGGCACCCAGCGCGCCAGGTCGAACTGGGCACGCGGGTCGCCGACCAGCCAAGCCATCGCGGCGCTGCCGGGCAGCAACAGGGCCGTCCGTCCGTCCGGCGCCGTCAAGGCCTCGAACTGGTTGGCCGCGGTGACGCCGTCCGGGCCACCCACGATGTCCTTGCGCACCGGGCTGCTGAGCGACAACGCATGGCCGAGCGGCGTCGCCAGCCAATCGGCCCATAGGTCGATCGTGCCGCCGCCAGGCCCGCCAACCAGCAGCAAGGCATCCTGCCCCAGCGGAGACTCGGCCGGGCTTGCGGCTCCCAGCGCTGCCGCTGCCACGGATCCGACCAGTCCCCGGCGCGTGATTTTACGCATCACCGAGACATCCTCCCTGAATGCCGCATTCCAGTCCTAACGGGAGTGCAAGCGATGTCAAACCGCGGGTGGCGGCGGTCTCAGGCGTCGTACGACACCAGGGACTCGAAGGGCACGCCAAGCTTCTGCCGCCCGCCCAGGAAGCTGAGTTCGATCAGGGCCGCCGCGCCTGGCACGGCGGCCCCGACTTCATGCAGTAGCGTTATGCTGGCGGCCAGGGTGCCTCCCGTTGCCAGCAGGTCGTCCACCACGACGACGCGCTGCCCGGGAGACACGGCGCCAGCTTGGATTTCGAGTCGGTCGGTGCCGTATTCCAGCGCGTAGTCGTGCCCGATCACGGGGCCGGGCAGCTTGCCGGGCTTGCGCAGCATGACGAAGCCGCAGCCGAGCTTGAGCGCGAGCGGGGCGGCAAGCAGGAAGCCGCGGGACTCGACGCCAGCCAGCATGTCCGGCTGCCAGGCTCGCACCAGGTTGGCCATGCGGCCCATCGCAACCTGCCAGGCGTCTGGATGCCGCAGCAAGGTGGAAACATCGTAAAACAGGATGCCCGGCTTCGGGAAGTCCGGAATGGCGGCAATATGGTGCTTCAGGTCCATGGGCGATCCTTGTGCCGGCGGCTGGCTGCTATAGCCGGGCAGGCGCGCTTGCGCTAACCCGCGTCATGTCCAGACCTTTTGCCGCCACCGTGATGGGGATCACGTTCGTCATCGCCTATGTCGCCCTGGCGATCACCCTGCCGGATGTGCTGCCCAGCCACTGGGCCGTGCAGGCGGCATACTTCCTGGTCGCCGGAGTCGTTTGGGTCTTCCCGGTGCGGTGGTTGATGCTGTGGAGCGTCCACAAGCGCTGACTTGACTGGCCGCATGGGGAGATGGTCGGAGCGAGAGGATTCGAACCTCCGGCCTCTGGCTCCCGAAGCAAGCGCTCTACCAGGCTGAGCTACGCTCCGACCGAGCGTGCCCTATAGCGCCCGGCGGAGGCACCCGCAAGCTACAGCTGCGGGGAAGCCGGGCGTTCGCGCGCGGGCATGGTGACCAAGCGGCGCAAGATCGCTGGCACGTCCGGCAGCACTTCGTACAGCGCCCGGGAGGAAGCGTCGGTGAAACCGTCCGTCACGAAGCTGTTGAGCAGCGTGAGCAGGTCGGTTGCCCAGCCGTTGATGTTGGCGATCAGCAAGGGACGGTCGTGCAGGCCCAGCTGACGCCACGTGATGATCTCGATCGTTTCGTCCAACGTGCCCAGGCCGCCTGGCAGCGTGACGAACGCATCCGCTCGCTCGAACATCAGCGCCTTGCGCCGGTGCATGGTGTCCGTCACCTGAAGGTCGGTCACGCCGGGATGCGCCACCTCCCGCGCCCGCAGGAAGTCGGGAATGATGCCGGTCACCAGGCCGCCGGCGGCGAGCGCGCCATCCGCCACGGCGCCCATCAAGCCCACCCGGCCGCCGCCGTAGATGAGCTGGATGCCGGAGGAGGCGAGGCCGCGCCCCAGCGCCTCGGCAGCGCTGCGCCATGCCGGGTCGTGCCCGACGCGGGAGCCGCAGAACACGACGACAGAGCGGATGTTGGCCGGCATGGTGCAAATCCCCGATCAGGGTCACGAATGGCGCGCATACGAGCCGTTGTCATGCTGTTTTCCCCGTGGCGGTGCGTCAGAACCGGGTCGCAACCAGCCAGGCCAGGCAGGCTGCCAAGATGGCCAGCATGATCGCCAGGAGCGGGGGCGCGATGCGTGGCTGGCGGGTGGCGCCCGGCAGGCGCTTGCGGCCGGTGATCATGGGGCGCAGCAGGTTCTGCTTCTTGAGGCTGGCATAAGCCAGGATGGCCAGGATGTGCACGCCGATCAGCCCCACCAGGATGCCGAAGCTGTAGGCATGCACCGTCGTCAGCGCCTGGCTGGCCGGCTGGCTGACCAAGTGGGCGAGCGGACCTGGCGAGGGCGGGCCCCCGCTGAACAGCCCCGTGCCGGTTTCCACGCCAAGGTCGCCGAGCAGGAGCAGCGCCAGCCAGCCGCCGCTGGCGCTGTGTCCCACCTGATCGTCCGGGCCTTGCCTGGTGAGCTGGGCAAGGTCACGGATGACCGCTGCCGGGCCGCGCACGAATTGGCTGAACCGGGACGTCTCGCTGCCGACGACGCCCCAGGCCACCCGGAACAGCAGCAGGGCGAGCGTGGCGTCCAAGCAGAGCAGGTGCAGCGCCCCGCGGTCAGTCCGGATGGAGAAGGCATCAGCCGCAACCAGCAAGGGAACGGCCCAGTAGAATAGGCGCGTCGGCAGGTCCCACACCCGCATGGACAGGCGCAGCACCGTCTGCCGCGCACGTGGCCGCCTCACTCCACTCATACTTGATCCTGTCAACAGCTCGGGCGGATCGATGAAAGCCGTTGCGAACCCGGCCCAGATTGCAGCCACGACCCGGCATCGTTAACATGGCGAGGCTATGCCGTCATCCAGCCAACCCCCGTGGCGGCGCCCTGCCATGCTGCTAATGGGCTTAATGCTGCTCGGCGCGGGCGGCGTCTGGGCATGGGCTGGCCGCGACGCTCCTCCGGCGCCTGTTGCCCAGCCCAGCCCGGGGCTCGCAGCGCTTGCGCCCAGCTTCGACATCGTGCGGGTGTCGCCGGATGGCAGCGCCGTCCTGGCGGGGCGTGCCGCACCAGGCGCCACCATCATGGTGCAACGGGGCGGCCGGACGCTGGGGGAGGCGCAGGCTGATGCCGGCGGCTCCTGGGTCCTGACCCCTGCCGCCAAGCTGCCGCCGGGCGCCGACGAGATCACCCTGTCCAGCCGTGACCCGGCCGGCCATGAGGCTGTGGCCGATGCCCCCGTGCTGGTCGTGGTGCCGCAAGCAGCGGCCCCTCTGCCCGCGGTCGCAGTGCTGATGCCCCCGAGCGCCCCGGCCCGCCTGCTGCAAGCGCCAGGCGGGCAAGCGCCAGGCCGGGCGCTGGGGCTCGGCATCGTGGATTACGACGAGCACGGCGCCATCCGATTCAGCGGCACCGCACCGCCAGGAGCGCCGGTTCGGGTCTATGTGGACGATGCCCCGGTCGGCGACGCCCTGGCGGGGCAGGACGGCCACTGGGGCCTGCTGCCGCCTGAGGCGGTGCCGCCCGGAATGCACCGGCTTCGGCTGGACCAGCTGACGTCGGCGGGCCAAGTGGCGCGCCGGATGGAGCTGCCGTTCCAGCGTGAAGCCATGCCGTCCGCTGAGCTTGCACCGGGCCAGGTCGTGGTGCAGCCCGGGCAGACGCTATGGCGCATTGCCCGGCGCAGCTACGGCGCCGGCACCCGCTACACCATCATCTTCCTGGCCAACCGCGACCAGATCCGTGACGTGGCGCTGATCTACCCAGGGCAGGTGTTCACCATTCCGGACGCTCCAGCGCCCTGAACTTGCGGGCATGCGTCGCAAGCCCCATAAACTGGCCTCTCCATGATATCAGTGCCATGACCTTCGCGCAGACGCTCCGCGGCGTGTTTTCCCCTCCTCATCGCGCCGGCTGGCCGTTCATCGCGGCAGGCGTGGCGGCCATGGTGGCCGGGCTGGCTTTCACGGGCTGGCTGTTCTGGCCGGCCCTGGCCTTCACCTTCTTCTGCCTATACTTCTTCCGCGACCCGGAGCGCACGCCGCCACCGCGGCCTGGCGCGTTGCTCGCCGCGGCGGATGGCCGCGTGGTGGCCGTCTCGTTGGCCGTGCCGCCCGAGGAACTCGGTCTCGGCCCTGCGCCGCGCTGGCGGGTGGCGACCTTCCTGTCCGTGCTGAACGTGCACGTGAACCGCGCTCCGGCCGATGCGGTCGTCACGCGCATCGCCTACCGCCCCGGCGCGTTCCTCAGCGCCAGCATGGACAAGGCCAGCGACAAGAACGAGCGCAACGCGCTGGCCATGCGCCTGCCGGACGGGCGTGAGATCGCAGTGGTCCAGATCGCCGGGCTTATCGCGCGCCGCATCCTGTGCAATGTGCGGGAAGGCGAGCCGGTGCGGGCCGGCAGCCGCTTCGGCATCATCCGCTTCGGCAGCCGCACGGACGTGTACCTGCCGGAGGACGCCTTGCCGCTGGTGGTGGTGGGCCAGACGATGGTCGGCGGCGAGACCGTGCTGGCCGAGCTGACGTGAGCGGCGGCGTCCGGCGGGCCGGCTTGCGGTCCCGGCGCCTCCGTCCCCGATACCCCGGGCCATCCTTTAACCGGATGGTGCCCAATCTGATGACCCTGGTCGGGTTGTGCGCCGGGCTGACCTCCATGCGGTTCGCGCTGGATGCCCGCTGGGGCAACGCCGCCGTAGCGCTTGTGCTGGCCGGCGCCATCGATGGGCTGGACGGCCGGCTGGCACGGCTGCTGAAGGCGACATCCCGGTTCGGCGCGGAGTTCGACAGCCTGGCGGACTTCCTGTGCTTCGGCGTGGCGCCTGCCTTCATCCTCTATCTCTGGTCCTTGCACGTGGCCGGCGGCTACGGCTTCGCGCCTTGCCTGATGTTCAGCGTGTGCATGGCGCTTCGGCTGGCCCGGTTCAACGCCATGCTGGATAGCTCCCCCGCTCCGGCCTTCGCGCAATCCTTCTTCACCGGCGTGCCCGCGCCCGCCGGCGCGGGACTGGTGCTTTTCCCGCTGTTTGCCGGGCTTGAAGCCCGCGAGTGGGGCTGGCCACGGCTCTACCTGGTCATGCAAAGCCCGCTGTTCTGTGCCGTGGTGCTCATCGGGGGAGCTACGCTGCTGGTGTCCACGCTGCCGGTGTGGAGCTTCAAGAACTTCAAGGTGCCGTCCGCCTACGTGCTGCCCCTGCTGCTCGGCACGGGGCTGTTCGCAGCCGTCCTGGTGGCCGATCCATGGGCGGCGCTGGCGGCCGCGGGACTGATCTATGTGGCGATGCTGCCGTTCAGCCGGCGCAGCTTCCATCGGCTGCGCGCCGCCGCAGGGGGCATGGCGGACCTTGACGAAGCGGAAGCCGGCCAGTCCCATGCGCCGTAGCCTGGGCCCAATCCTGCGTCTCTCCGCGGCTGTTTCCGCACTCATCGTCCTGATGGCTGCCCCCCCTGCCGAGGCCCGCGAAGTCCCCGGTTTCGGCGCCGTCTCGTTCCCGACCTCGTGCGCGCCAGCCGTGCAGGAGAAGTTCGAGACCGCGATCGCCCGATTGCACGACTTCGACGGGCCGGAGAGGGCCTTCCGCGCCGTTGCGACCGCCGACCCGCATTGCGCCATCGCGTGGTGGGGCGCCGCGATGACGGTCCGCGGCAACCCGCTCGCCGGCGCGCCGGATGCCGGCGCGTTCGCGGTCGGGCGCGGCTATGTCGTCAAGGCGCTCGCCGCCGGGCCGGCGACGCCGCGCGAGGCCGGGTTCATCGGCGCGATGCAGGTCTATTACCGCGACCCGCACGAGAGCCAGCCCGCCCGGACCCTGGCCTACGAGGCGGCCATGCGCCACCTGGCGCAGCGCTATCCCGATGACGTGGAGGTGCAAAGCTTCTACGCGCTTGCGATCCTGGAAGCGGTTGACCTGACCGACAAGAGCCTGACCCGGCAACGCGAAGCCGGCCGCATCCTGGAACGCCTATGGGCGCAGCATCCCGATCATCCCGGCGCACCGCATTACCTCATCCATGCCTACGACTATCCGCCGCTCGCGGCAGGCGCCCTGGCTGCCGCGCGCGCGTATGCGGGCATCGCACCGAACTCCATGCACGCCCAGCACATGCCGTCGCACATCTATTCCATGCTGGGCTTGTGGCAGGACTCCATCGCGGCAAACCGTGCGGCGGCGCAAGTCGGCGATGACGGTTCCGCCCACAGCGTGGCGGCCATGGACGCGATGGACCCCCATGGGATGGACTTCATCGCATACGCGCACTTGCAGCTTGGCCAGGACGCGGCGGTGGCGGATGCACTGGCCCTGGCCGGACCATCCGAGGAGCGCACGCTGGTGGCGGCGCGCTACCTGCTCGAGCGCGGAGACTGGACCGGCGCTGCAAACATGCCGCTTGGAGCCGCGTCCTCCCTTGACGCGCTGACGGTGCGCTTCGTGCGCGCGCTTGGCGCAGCCCGCTCCGGCCGGATTGCCGCGGCGCGCGAGGAAGCCACGGCCTTGCGGCAGCTGCGGGAACCGTTGCTGCGCGAAGAGGGAGCCTACTGGGCCGGTTTGGTCGATGTCTATGCCGGCGCGGCCGATGCCTGGATTGCCTACGCCGCCGGGGACCCGGAACAGGCGTTGCGGTTGATGGGCGAGGCGGCGGAGCAGGATGACGGACGCGAGAAGCACATCCTGCTGGAGAACAAGCTCCTGCCGATGCGCGAACTCTATGGCGACCTGCTGCTCGAGGCGGGACGGCCGCAGGAGGCGTTGACCGCATTCGAGTCCAGCATGACGGCGGCGCCAAACCGCTTCAACGGTTTCCTGGGCGCGGCCCGGGCGGCGCTGGCCCTGGAGCATGGGGACGAGGCGCACCAATGGTATGCGGCCGCGGCGGCGTTGGTGGTGAATGCATCGCCGGGACGGCCTGAGATCCAGGAAGCCCGGCGCTTCGCGGTAGTGGAAACCCTGATCCGGGCGCAGCCAGCGGCGCCGCCGGGTCAGGCTGGCTCCGTGCCGTCCAGCTTCAGGATTTCGCCAGCCAAATAGAGGCTGCCGCAAATCAACACGCGGCCCGGTGCGCCATCCAGCTTGGCCAGCGCCTCCGCCACCGTCGGCCCGGGCCGGGCCAGTCCGCCGGACGCCGCCACGATGGCTTCTACGGACAGCGCCAGGTGCTGCCCAGGCTCCATCACCGCCCACAGGCTCGCTGCGTGAGGCAGCAGCGGGCGGAGGAACTCGGCCGTGTCCTTGGCCTGCTTCATGCCAACGATGAGGTGCGTCGGACCCCAATCCGCCAAATGCGCGGCCAGCGCCTCGCCAGCCCCGGGGTTGTGCCCGCCGTCCAGCCACACCTCCCGGCCCGGCGCCATCGCCGCCACCCGGCCGTGCAGGCGCTGTAGGCGGGCCGGCCAGGTTGCCCCCGCCACGCCGGAAAAGTCCGTGACGCCAAACCCGGCTGCGCGCATGGCCGCGACTGCGATGCCCAAATTGTCTAGCTGGTGCGCGCCGGGCAGGCTGGCGGCGGGCAACGCAACCGCTCCGTCGCCATCCCGGTAGTGCGAGGCGTCGCCGTCCGGCTCGATCCACCAATCCCGCCCACGCGCCCGGACCGGGCCGAATTGGTCCAACACGGCCAGAGCCTCGGCCGGCTGCGCGCCGGTGACGTTGGGCACCCCCGGCTTGAAGATGCCTGCCTTCTCCGCCGCGATCAGCCCGAGCGTGTCGCCCAGCAGTTCCCGATGGTCCAGCGACAGGGACGTGACGGCGCAGGCCGCGGGCGTGATGACGTTCGTCGCATCCCCGCGGCCGCCCAGGCCAACCTCCAGCACGCACAAATCGGCCGGGGCGGCGGCGAACAGCACGAAGGCGGCAGCCGTTACCACCTCGAACACGGTGATCGGCGCGCCGTCGTTCACCCGTTCGATCATGTCCAGCGTGTCCGCCAGTGCCTCGTCGCTCACGAGCCGGCCGGCGATGCGGACACGCTCGTTGAAGCGCACCAGGTGGGGCGAGGTGTAAACATGCGTCCGCAGCCCCGCGTGCTCGGCGATGGCGCGGATGAAGGCGCACGTGCTGCCCTTGCCGTTGGTGCCCGCCACGTGGATCACGGGAGGCAGCCGGCGCTGCGGATCGCCGAGTTGACCGAGCAGGCGCAGCAGGCGGTCCAGGCTGAGGTCGATCAGCCGGGGATGCAGCCCGTGCAAACGCGCGACGATGGGCTCGATGCGGCTCACGCCCGGCTCAGGCCTGGGCAGGAGCCGGCTCGGCCCGCACGTCCCGCAGCATCGCGATGACCCGGCCCAGCGTGGCGGCCATCTCGCCTCGTGGCACCACCATGTCCACGATGCCGTGCTCGTGCAGGTACTCCGCCCGCTGAAAGCCCTCCGGCAGGGTCTCGCGCACGGTCTGCTCGATGACCCGGGCGCCCGCGAACCCGATGAGGGCGCCGGGTTCGGCGATCTGGATGTCCCCCAGCATGGCGAAGCTGGCGGTGACGCCGCCGGTAGTTGGGTCGGTCAGCACGGTGATGAAGGGCAAGTGGGCCTGCTTGACCATCGTGGCGGCGATGGTGGTGCGCGGCATCTGCATGAGGCTTACCGCACCCTCCTGCATGCGCGCGCCGCCGGAGGCGGTGAAGATCACCAGCGCCGCATCCTGCAGCACGGCCAGGCGGGCGGCGGCGACGATGCCCTCGCCCACGGCGGCACCCATGGACCCGGCCATGAACTCGAACGCCATGGCCGCGACGACGGCCTTCTGGCCGCCCACGACGCCGTGGGCGACGACGATGGCGTCGTCCAGCCCGGTCTTCTCGCGGGCGTCGCGCAGCCGGTCGGCGTAGCGCTTCTGGTCGCGGAAGCGCAGCGGGTCGGCGGGCGCCTTGGGCAGCTCGATCCGGGTGAACTGCCCGGCGTCGAACGTCCACGCCAGCCGCTCGGGCGCGGTCGGGCGCAGGTGGTGGGCGCAATGCGGGCAGACCTTGAGGTTGCGGTCCAGGTCCTTGTTGAAGATCATCTGCTGGCAGGCGGGGCATTGCTGCCAAAGGTCCGGCACCTCCCGCGTGTCCTGGCCCAGCCAGGAGCGGATGCGGGGGCGGACGACCTCGGTAAGCCAGCTCAAACCAACGAACTCGGCAGGCGGGGCGAGGCTGCAACGGCCTCCAGCTCAGGCAGCAGGACAACGCTTTCCTGTTCGTTGGGGTCCGTGCGGGCGATCACGGCCACGGCAGGCTCGATGCTGCTCGGATTGTAAGGCAAGTGCGGCACGTCGGCTGGTATGTAGAGGAAGTCACCCGGCTCGACGACCGTGTGGTGCTCCAGCTGCGGGCCATGCCAGACGGCGGAGCGGCCGCTCAGCGCGTAGATGGCCGTCTCATGCATCGCGTGCTTGTGGGCCTTGGCGCGGGCGCCGGGCGGGATGGTGACGAGCTGCAGGTGGATGCCCTGCGCTCCCGTCGTCTCGGACGATATACCGACGGCGTAGTCGAGGCCCTGCTTGCCGGTGAACCGCTCGCCACCCCGCACCAGGCGGGCTGCGGCTGGCGCCTTCGCATCGCTGGGCATTGCCGCTCCCCTTGCAGTCACGCTGCCGCCCTCACGCCTCGCACGCCCTCTGCCAGGCCGCGCACCTGGTCCAGCACGCGCTGCACGCTGTCCGGCGCGGGGCGGCCCTCCGCGTCCAGGCTGGCCGCCAGCGTGTCGATCAGCGCGGAGGCCACCACGGCGGCATCCGCCACGGCCACCGCCTCCGCCGCCTGCGCGGGCGTGCGGATGCCGAAGCCGATGGCGATGGGCAGGTCCGTGGCGGCGCGCACCCGGGGGATGGCGGCGGCCAGCTGCTCCCTAGTGGCGGAGCGGGTGCCGGTGATGCCGGCGATGCTCACGTAGTACACGAAGCCCGAGCTGCCGTTGAGCACGTGCGGGAGCCGCGCCGCGTCCGTGGTGGGCGCCACGAGCCGGATGATGTCGAGCCCGTTGCCGGCCGCCGGGCCGGACAGCCAGTCCGCCTCCTCGCTCGGCAGGTCCACCACGATCAGCCCGTCCACCCCGGCAGCGGCGGCATCCGCGCAGAACCGGTCGGGGCCGTAGGACAGCACGGGATTGAGGTAGCCCATCAGGATCACCGGCGTATGGGCGTCCACGGCGCGGAACCCGGCGACCATCGCCAGCGTGCCGGCCAGCGTCGCCCCCGCCTTCAGCCCGCGCAGCCCCGCCGCCTGGATGGTCGGGCCGTCCGCCATCGGGTCGGTGAACGGCATGCCGATCTCGATCAGGTCCGCCCCCGCGCCAGGCATGCCGTGCAGGATGGCGGTGCTGGTCGCCTCGTCCGGGTCGTAGGCTTCCAGGAATGGGATCAGCGCGCCGCGGCCTGCCTGCTTGAGCAAGGCGAAGCGGGCGGCGATGCGGCTCACAGCTTGACGCCGAGGTGCTCGGCCACGGCGAAGATATCCTTGTCGCCGCGGCCGCACAGGTTCATCAGCACGATCTCGTCGGCACCCATCGCCGGGGCGATCTTGGCCACGTGCGCCAGCGCGTGCGCTGGCTCCAGGGCGGGGATGATGCCCTCGGTGCGGGTGCAGAGCTGGAAGGCGTCCAGCGCCTCCTGGTCGGTCGCGGCCACGTATTCCACCCGGCCGATCTCGTGCAGCCAGGCGTGCTCCGGGCCGATGCCGGGATAGTCCAGCCCGGCGCTGATGCTGTGCGCCTCGGTGATCTGCCCGTCCCCGTCCTGCAGCAGGTAGGTGCGGTTGCCGTGCAGTACGCCGGGCCGCCCGCGCGACAGGCTGGCCGCGTGCTCGCCCGTGTCCAGGCCGCGGCCGGCCGCCTCCACGCCGATCAGGCGCACCTCCGCATCGTCCAGGAACGGGTGGAACAGCCCCATCGCGTTGGAGCCGCCGCCGATCGCCGCCACCACGGCGTGCGGCAGGCGGCCCTCGGCGGCCAGCATCTGCGCCCGCGCCTCGGTGCCGATCACGCTCTGGAAGTCCCGCACCATCGCCGGGTAGGGATGCGGCCCGGCGACGGTGCCGATCAGGTAGTAGGTATCCGCCACGTTGGCGACCCAGTCGCGCATGGCGTCGTTCATCGCGTCCTTCAGCGTGCCGGCGCCGGAGCTGACCGGCACGACCTCGGCGCCCAGCAGCTTCATGCGGAACACGTTGGGCTTTTGCCGCTCGATGTCGGTGGCACCCATGTAGATGCTGCACGGCAGGCCGAACAGCGCGCAGACGGTGGCGGTGGCGACGCCGTGCTGGCCAGCGCCGGTTTCCGCGATGATGCGCGTCTTGCCCATGCGGGTGGCGAGCAGGATTTGGCCCATGCAGTTGTTGATCTTGTGCGACCCGGTGTGGTTCAGCTCGTCGCGCTTAAAGTAGATGCGCGCGCCGCCGAGCCGCCGGGTCAGTCGCTCGGCAAACCAGAGCGGGCTGGGGCGGCCCACGTAATCCTTCAGGTAGCGGTCGAGTTCCGCCTGGAACGCCGGGTCCTGCTTGGCCTGCTCGTAGGCAGCCTCCACGCCCAGAACCAAGGGCATCAGCGTCTCGGCCACGAACCGCCCGCCGAAGCCGCCGAAGCGGCCGCGCCCGTCCGGGCCGGAGCGCAGCGTGTTGGGCAGGGCAGGGGATAGCTCGTTCATGGCCGGCACTCCGTTCGCTGCGGGACATAGCGCGCCGGCCGTCATTGGCCAACTCGCCCGGCGCTTGCAGGCGCGGTAAACCCGGCCACCCCATCCGTGAGGCAGCCCGTGTTCTACGCCAACGACGGCGCCAGTCCGCGCCAATCGCTCCAGCCCGGCCCGCATCTGTCCAGCGATGCCACCTGGATCGACCTGATCAGCCCGACCGACGACGAGCGCGCCGCGGTCGAGCGCCTGACCGGGCTGCGCGTGCCGTCGCGGGAGGACCTGGCCGCGATCGAAAGCTCCAGCCGCCTCTATCGCGAGGGCGGCACAAGCTATTTCAGCATGCCTTACAGCTACCTGGCCGCCGATGGCCGTTCCACCGTCGTGCCGGTCGGCTTCGTCCTGTCTGCGGCACGGCTGCTCACCGTGCGTTTCGCCGTCCTGCCGGCGTTCGAGAAATACGCCGATGCCTTCGCGCATGGCGGCAGGCCCAGCAGCGTGGAGGCCTTCGTGGGCCTGCTGGAGACGATCATCTCCCGGCTGGCCGACGTGCTGGAGCGGGTGGCAGGCGAACTGAACGGCTTGTCAAAAACCACGTTCCAGGAGGAGGACCCGAATGTCCGGCGAAGCGTGCGCCGGGCGGACCGCGCCTTGCGAACGACCCTCGGCGCTGTCGGCCGGTGCGGCGATACGCTGGGCAACCTACGAGACAGCGTGCTCGGGATCGGCCGAATCGCCGCCTACGTGCAGCAGACGGGGGACTGCTGGCCGGCGGAGCTGAAGGGACGCCTGGCGACGCTGCGGCAGGACATCGCGTCGCTGAACGACTACGACCAGCAACTGAGCAACAAGGTCAGCTTCCTGCTCGATGCCGTGCTGGGCTTCATCAATATCGAGCAGAACAACGGCATCAAGGTGCTGACGATCGCGTCCGTTGCCGGCATCCCGCCAACCTTCGTGGTCGGCCTTTACGGCATGAACTTCAAGGGTATGCCGGAATACGACTGGGTTTACGGCTACCAGTATGCCTGGGGAGTCATCCTGTTCAGCATCGTGGTTCCGCTCGTATGGTTCCGCGTCAAAGGCTGGATCTAGCCGAGCAGGGAGCCGAGCTTCATCGCTGGTGCCATGTCGCCCACCACATCCAGCTTGCCCAGGGTGTAGGCATCCATCGGGCTCATGTCGCCCGCCATCAGTTCTTTCAGGTCGGACGCGGCCACCGTGATGGTCGTGTCCGGCGCCTTGCCCGTTTCAGCCACCGTCGGCGGGTTGGCCTTGCCGTCAAGGAAAATGCTGCCGTCGCCGCCCAGATCGAACAGGATGCTGGCCCCGAGCGGCGCCGCGCCCTGCAACTTCTCGCGCAATGCCGCTTCCAGCTCGTCGCGGATCATGGCCGACGCTCCTGCTCAGACATGGAAGCTCTCGCCGCAGCCGCAGCGGCCCTTCTCGTTGGGGTTGACGAAGGTGAACCCGGCGGAAAGGTCCTGCACCTGGTAGTCCATGGTGGTGCCGATTAGGAACAGGCTCGCCTTGCGGTCCACCAGCACGGTCAGACCGTGGTCGGTCACCACCTCGTCGCCGGGTCCGGGCTCAGCCACCCATTCCATGCGGTAGGACATGCCGGAGCAGCCCTTGGTGCTGACATCGATGCGCAGCAGCATACCTTTCTGCGCACCGCCGTAGAGCGTGCTTAGGCGGTTGGCGGCAGCATCGCTCAGCGTCATCAGCGGCGGCAAGGCGCGGCGGGGCTTGGGTGCGGTCTGTGTGGTGCTCATCGTGTCATCCCAGATCGTGACGCGTCAGAACATGTTCAACGCGAGGCGGGCTTCCTCCGTCATCCGGTCCGGGCTCCATGGCGGGTCCCAAACCGTCTCCACGTCGCAGCCGGTTACCCCGGGCACCGTCATGATGGCGTCCCGCGCCTGCACCGGCAGTTCCTGCGCGGACGGGCAGCCTGGCGCGGTCAGCGTCATCTCGACCTTGACGTGGCCCGCGTCCGAGATGTCGATGAGGTAGATCAAGCCCAGCTCGTAGATGTTGACCGGGATTTCCGGGTCATACACCGTGCCGATGGCGTTGATCACAGCATCCTCGTTCAAGGCTGGCTCGGTCGCCCCATCCGGGGACCAGCTTCCGTGCGTGTCAGCCATGGGCGGCTCCTTCCAGCGCGCCAAGCAACGCGTCCCACGGCAGGGTGGCGCATTTCAGCCTGGATTTGTATTCGTGCAGTCCAGAGAGCGGCAGCAAAGGCGTCATCTCCGCGTCGCAATCGGCACATGCGCCGGTGCGCAGCATGGCGCGGAACCGCTCCGCCAAGTCGCGCACCACCGCCGGCGAGCGGCCAGTCACCGCCTCCACCATCAAATCCGCCGAGGCCAGGCTGATCGCGCACCCTCGCGCATCGAATCCGGCCTCCGCAATCCGGTCCCCGTCCATGCGCACGCGCACCTCGACCCGATCGCCGCACATCGGGTTGTCGCCCTTAGCCGCACCGTCGAACGGGTCGAGCCGGCGCTGATGGCGCGGGTTGCGACCATGCTCCAGGATAGCCTCCTGATAGAGGTCCCGCACGTCGGTGAAGCCGTCCATCAGGCGAAGAACTCGCGCACCCGGTCCAGCGTGTCGGCCAGCGTGTCGATCTCCGCCGTGGTGGTGTAGATGCCGAAGCTGGCGCGCGCCGTGCTGTCCACGCCGAGCCGGTGCATCAGCGGCTCCGCGCAATGATTGCCGGCCCGCACCGCGATGCCGTTGCGGTCCAGCAGGGTCGCCACGTCATGCGCGTGGGCGCCTTCGAGCGTGAAGGAGACGACTCCGCCGCGGTCCTGCGCCCGGCCCAGCACCCGCACGCCCTTCACCTCCGCCATGCGGGCGAGGGCATGGTCGGTCAGCTCCGCCTCGTGCGCGGCGATGGCGTCGAAGCCGATCGCCTCCACCCACTCGATCGCGCGCTTCAGCCCGATGGCCTCCACGATGGGCGGGGTGCCGGCCTCGAACTTGTGCGGCACGTGCGCCCAGCTGCTGCGCTCGAAGCTGACGCTGCCGATCATGTCGCCGCCCCCCATGAAGGGCGGCATCGCCTCAAGCAGCGCCATGCGGCCCCACAGCACGCCGATCCCGGTCGGGCCGTACAGCTTGTGGCCGGTGAACACGTAGAAATCCGCATCCAGCGCCTGCACATCGACCCGGCGATGCACCACGGCCTGGCTGCCGTCGAACATGACCTTGGCGCCCGCCGCGTGTGCCGCCGCCGCGATGCGGGCGGCCGGCAGGTAGGTGCCCAGCACGTTGGACATGTGGACCATCGCCACGAGCCCGACCCGGCCATCGGCCAGCTTGGCCTTGTAATCCGCCCAGTCCAGCTCGCCCAGCTCGGTCACGCGCGCCACCCGCAGCTCGATCCCGGCGCGGTCCCGCAGCATCTGCCACGGCACGATGTTGGCGTGGTGCTCCATCTCCGAGATCAGCACCGCCTGGCCCGGCCGCAGCAGGCTGCCATAGCTGTGCGCCAGCAGGTTGATCGCCTCCGTGCTGTTCTTGGTGAACACCACCTCGTCGCGCGACGGCGCGTTGAGCAACCGGGCCACCGCGTCCCGCGTGCCCTCGTAGGCGTCAGTGGTGCGCTCGCTCATCCAATGCAGGCCGCGGTGCACGTTGGCATACTGCGTGCGCATGGTCTCGGACATGGCATCGATCACGGCGTCCGGCTTCATGGCGGAGGCGGCGCTGTCCAGGAACACCAGCGGCTTGCCGTGCACGGTCTGCGACAGGATCGGGAACTCGGCGCGGATGCGCTCCACGTCGAGCGGGGCGCGAGTCATCATGTTCATGATGCGAAATGCCTAAAAACAAGAGCCATCAGGGCGAGCGCAGCAGCCATGAGCGCAGCGCCAGCCCCAGCAGCCGCGATGACGATCTTCAAGGGCTCCCAGCGAAGCTGCTGCCGCTTCAGCTCGATATCGGCCAACTTCAAATCAATGTCTGTTCGTATCTGGCTCATCCGAAGCTCCCGTTCCTCCTCATCAAACGATCCGCTCAAGCCGCCTGGCGCTGCCACCAGCCTTCAACCGCCTGCTCCAGCAAGGCACGCGCGGCTTCGTGCGTCACCGCCTCCATCGCGTCGTCCAGGAAGGCGCGGACCAGCATGGAGCGGGCCTCCGCTTCGGGGATGCCGCGGGCGCGCAGGTAAAACAGCTGGTCCGCATCCAGCTCGCCGATCGTGGCGCCGTGGCTGCACTTCACGTCGTCGGCGTAGATTTGCAGCTCCGGCTTGCAGTCGATCTCGGCATTCGGGGACAGCAGCAGCGCCTGACTCATCTGGTATCCATCGGTCTTCTGCGCAATGCGATCGACCTCGATGCGGCCTTGGAACACGCCGCGGGCATGGTCGGTCAGCACGTTCTTCACGGCCTGCCGGCTGGAGCAGAGCGGGGCTTCGTGCGTCACCACGGTGGTGACATCGCCCAGCTGGTGGCCGCCCAGCAGCTGCGCCGCGTTCAGGTGCACGATGGCACCGGGTCCGAGCAGGCGGGCGTGGAACTCGGCGCGCGACAGCTGCCCGCCTAGGGTGAGCGTGAAGGCATCGTAGAACCCGGCGGCCTGCACGTCGGCGTAGATCGTCGCGAGATGGAACGCCTCGCCCGCCTCCTCCTGCACGCGGATGTGGGTCAACGCCGCGTTGGCCGCGACCTCGATCTCCGTCACCGGATTGTGCAGGTAGCGTCCCCGGCCGCGGAACAGCTCGATCAGCGTGAGCTTGGCGCCCTCCGCCAGACGGATCGCGTGGCGGGGATGGAAGGCCAAGGAACGGCCCTCGGTCTCCGCCGCCAGGTGCACCAGCGTCAGCGTGCCGGCATCCACGCCCTCGGCAACGGACAGGATGGCCCCATCCTCCGCCAGCATGGCGTTGAGCGCCACGGCCGGCTCCTTCTCGGGGCGTGAGAGGGTGCCGAAATGCCCCTGCTGCGCGAAGGACGCGAAGGTGACGGTCTCGGGCAAGCGGGACAGATCCTCCCGCAAGCGGCCGTCCAGGTAAACCAGCCGGGGACCGGTCTCGGGAATAACGGGAAGGTCGCCGCCTGCGATCGACGTGAGCGGCTCGCGGAACTCGCTCTCGGCCAAGGATCGCAGGCTGGTGTAGCGCCACCCCTCCACGCGCGGCCCGGGCAGGCCGGTGCGGCGGAACAGGTCGGCCGCGGCGTCCCGCGCCGCCACGTCGCCGGGCAGGCGAGCGCGCAAGCCCTCGTAGCGCGCCAGGAAGCTGTCGGCGCCACGCTGCAAGGAGGTGCTCATGCCGCCTCGGCGACCACCTGGGCATAGCCGTTGGCTTCCAGCTCCTTGGCCAGCTCCGGCCCGCCGGAGCGGATGATGCGCCCAGCCGACAGCACGTGCACCCGGTCCGGCACGATGTAGTCCAGCAGGCGCTGGTAGTGGGTGATCACCAAGGCCGAGAAACCCGGCGCCCGCATCGCGTTCACCCCGTCCGCCACGATGCGCAACGCGTCGATGTCCAGCCCGCTGTCCGTCTCGTCCAGGATGGCGAGCTTGGGGCGCAGCACCGCCATCTGCAACACTTCGTTGCGCTTCTTCTCGCCGCCGCTGAAGCCCACGTTGACGTTGCGCTTCAGCATGTCGTCCGGCATGGCCAGGCGCTTCATCGCCTCGCGCGCCACGCGAAGGAACTTGATCGCGTCCAGCTCCGGCTCGCCGCGGCTGCGCGCCTGGGCGTTGTAGGCGGTGCGCAGGAAGTTGGCGTTGCCGACGCCGGGCAGCTCCACCGGGTACTGGAACGCCAGGAACAGGCCGGCCGCCGCGCGCTGCTCCGGCTCCATCTCCAGCAGGTCGACGCCATCGAATGTCGCCGTCCCGCCCGTGACCTCATAGCCCTCGCGGCCGGACAGCACGTAGCTGAGCGTGCTCTTGCCCGAGCCGTTCGGCCCCATGATGGCGTGCACCTCGCCCGTCGGCACGACCAGGTCGATCCCGTTCAGGATCGCCTTGCCCCCACCTTCGCCAGCCTCCAGCGACGCCGCCAGCCCTTTGATCTCAAGCATCAGCCAACCGACCCCTCGAGCGAGATGGCGAGCAGCTTCTGCGCCTCGACGGCGAACTCCATCGGCAGCTCCTTCAGCACGTCCTTGCAGAAGCCGTTGACGATCATGCCCACCGCGTCCTCCTGGCTCAGGCCACGCTGGCGGCAATAGAACAGCTGCTCGTCGTTGATCTTGCTGGTGGTCGCCTCGTGCTCGACCTGGCTGGTGGCGTTGCGGCTCTCGATGTAGGGCACGGTGTGCGCCCCGCACTGGTCGCCGATCAGCAGGCTGTCGCACTGGGTGAAGTTCCGCGCGTTCGCCGCCTTGGGCAGGATACGGACCAGGCCGCGGTAGGTGTTGTCCGACCGTCCAGCGCTGATGCCCTTGCTCACGATGGTCGAGCGCGAGCCCTTGCCAATGTGAATCATCTTGGTGCCCGTGTCTGCCTGCTGACGGTTGTTGGTCACCGCCACCGAGTAGAACTCGCCCACGCTGTCCTCGCCTTGCAGGATGCAAGACGGGTACTTCCAGGTGATGGCTGAGCCGGTCTCGACCTGCGTCCAGCTCACCTTGGAGCGCGCGCCGCGGCAGGCGGCCCGCTTGGTGACGAAGTTGTAGATGCCACCCTTACCGTCCGCGTCGCCCGGATACCAGTTCTGCACCGTGCTGTACTTGATGGTGGCGTCGTCCATCACAATCAGCTCGACGCAGGCCGCGTGCAGCTGGTTCTCGTCGCGCTGCGGCGCGGTGCAGCCTTCCAGGTAGGACACGCTGGCGCCCTCCTCGGCAATGATCAGCGTGCGCTCGAACTGCCCGGTGTTCTTGGCATTGATGCGGAAGTAGGTGGACAGCTCCATCGGGCAGCGCACGCCTTTGGGGATGTAGACGAACGAGCCGTCCGTGAACACGGCGCTGTTCAGCGCCGCGAAGTAGTTGTCGCCCGCCGGGATCACGCTGCCGAGATACTTGCGCACCAGCTCCGGATGGTCGTGCACCGCCTCGGAGATCGGGCAGAAGATCACGCCGGCCTCGTACAGGCTCTTGCGGAAGGTGGTGGCCACCGAGACGCTGTCGAACACCGCGTCCACCGCGATGTTGCGCCCCTGCGCCGCACCCTCCTCGGCGCCCTCGCCGTCCGCGCCGACGACGCCGGCCAAGATGGCCTGCTCCTTCAAGGGAATGCCGAGCTTGGCGTATGTCTTCAGCAGCTCGGGGTCCACCTCGTCCAGCGAGCGCGGGCCGTCCTTTTTCTTGGGGGCGGCATAGTAGTGGATGTCCTGGTAGTCGATCGGCGGGTAGCCGATGCGCGCCCAGTCCGGCGACTCCATGGTCAGCCAGGTCGCATAGGCCTTGAGCCGCCAGGCAAGCAGCCACTCGGGCTCCGCCTTGCGGGCGGAGATCATGCGGATGGTGTCTTCGTTCAGTCCCTTGGGCGCGACATCCATTTCGATGTCGGTTTCAAACCCCCACTTGTAGCCGGACTGGGTCAGCGACTGGACGGCATCGAGGGTTTCGGCAACGGCGGCCATGGGGGCGTCCTACTCGGCAGAAAGGGAAAGAGACGCCACGGCGGCATGCCGCGGCGCAGATGTGGCCATATCGGCCAGGCTTATCGATGACAGCGCCTCGCGCACGGCGTCGTTCACCGTGTCCCACCGGCCGCGCACCGGGCAGGAACATGACGCCTCGCACGGGGCGGGCGCACCCTCCACGCAAGCCGTCATCGCGATCGGGCCGTCGATCGCCACGATCACGTCGGCCACCGCGATGGCGGAAAGCGGACGCACCAGGCGATAGCCGCCGCGTGCGCCCCGCTGCGACATGACCATGCCCGACGCGGCCAGCGCCTTCAGCACCTTGGCCACCGTCGGCTCGGGCACGCCCGTCGCGGCGGACACGCCGGGCGATGTCTGGACCCCCGGCGTCGCAGCCAGGCGAACCAGGACGACCACCGCATAATCAGTCAGCTTCGACAACTTGAACATGCCAACCGGCTTCATGCTTTGCTAATCGGGACCTTGCAAGTCCTGTATCCCCGAAGTGAGGGGTGGGGCCGCGTCCGTCAACCCCGAACCGTGGCGATGGCGCAGATTGCCGCCGGAAACAGCAGAGCGGCCGCGAACGGCAAGCCGTACCACAGCGCCTCGCCGGCGGAGCCGAGCGCCAGCAGCGAAGCCGCTCCCGGCCGCCGCATGGCCAACGCCGCCGCGGCGGCGGCGAGCAGCAAGCCTGCCCCAGCCTCCAAGGCGCTCAACGCCGGGTCGGCCGCTAGGCGCCCGACGGTTCCCGCGATGTCGGCGCCGCCAGAGCGAAGCAGGGCGGCGGCAACGCTCTCTCCCACCAGGAACAGGCTGCCGAAGCCGTACCGCAGCAAGGCCAGGAGGCCGGACGCCAGCAGCGGCAGGCACCACAGTGTGGCGCCTGCCAGGCACAGCGCGGCGGAGGCGAGCCGGATGGCCCGGACGGGGCGGCTCAGCTCCGGCGCATGTCCGGGCCCTGCTCGCCCTCCTCCAGGTCGTCGTCGTCCAACCGGTCCATGTGGATGGAATGGTCGCCGCCATGCTGCTGGACGTCGCGCTCCCGCGGCCCGGCCGTGCGGTCGATCACCTGCACCGTGGCGATACCTTCCTCGTCCGCCACCCGGCGCGCCGCTTCCGCCGCTTCGTCCAGGCTCATCGCCGAGCCGTCCGGCCGCATCGGGTGGGTGCGCTCAGGCAGGCCGCGGCCGTGGGTCAAGGTGATCTCCACCACCGTCCGGTGCGGGTCGTCCTCGTCGAAACGGCGCATGACGGTCACCGACCGGCCGCCGTCCGGCATCGGGTCATGGGGGTCGAGGGTGCGAATATCGGCCATCGGCATCTCCAATTTGGACTGAGACAACGGGACAGCCCGCCGCCGGGTTCAACCCTCCTGGCGGCCCCCTTGGCGCGTGAGGTATGCGGACGGGATGGAACACGCGCATGGATTGATCCTGTTCGGCGGCGTGCTGGGGCTGCTCAGCATCTTCGCCGGCCTGGCCTCCGCCCGGGTGGGCGCTCCACTGCTCCTGGTCTTCCTGGCCATCGGCATGCTGGCCGGAGAGGACGGACCCGGCGGCATCGTGTTCTCCGACTACCGCGCCTCCTACCTGATCGGCAGCGTCGCCTTGGCGGCCATCCTGTTCGAGGGCGGCTTCAAGACGGAGCGGGCCATGCTGCGGCAGGCGTTCTGGCCCGCCCTGGCCATGGCCACCGCCGGGGTGGCCATCACGGCCGGCATCGTGGCCGCCATCGGCATCCTGGTGTTCGGAGCGCCCTGGGACGAAGCGCTGGTGATCGCCGCCGTGCTCGCTCCCACCGACGCCGCCGCCGTGGCGCTGCTGCTGCGCCAGGCACGGGTGGCGGTGCCGCAGCGGCTGACGGCCCTGCTGGAGATCGAGTCCGGCCTCAACGACCCGATGTCGGTGTTCCTGACGGTGCTGTTCGTGGCCATCCTGGTCTCGCACCAGCAGCCGACGGCCAGCCACGCGCTGATCGAGTTCGCAACCGAGGCGGGCGGGGGTGCGCTGTTCGGCCTGGCGGGCGGAGCGGGATTGGTCGCGCTGCTGCGCCGGCTGGCGGCGGACGCGCCGATCTTTCCGGTGCTGGCCTTGGCGGCCGTCTTCACGCTGTTCGGCGCCGCCCAGTCGGTGGGGGCGAGCGGCTTCTTGGCGGTGTACGTCATGGGGGTGATCGCCGGCATCAGCGACTACCGCACGCGCGAGCGGATGGAGCAGTTCTTCGAGGCGGCGGCCTGGCTGGCGCAGATCGCGCTGTTCCTCATGCTCGGGCTGCTGGTGACGCCGCACGCCTTGCTGCCGTCGCTGCCCGCCATCGCGACCATCGCGGCGGTGCTGATCGTGCTGGCGCGGCCAGCCGCGGCCTTCGCCTGCCTGCTGCCGTTCGGCTTCGGGCTGCGGCAAACCGCCTTCGCCGCCTGGGTCGGGCTGCGCGGGGCGGTGCCGATCTACCTGACCATCATCCCCGTGCTGCAAGGCGCACGGAGTGGCGAGCGGCTGTTCGGGCTGGCGTTCGGCACGGTGGTTGCCTCCCTGGTTGTGCAGGGCTGGACCATCCGCCCGGCCGCTGCCCTGCTCGGCTTCGGCCGGCAAAAGGCCTAGGGCGTGCCTGCCCGGGACGGCCCCGCCCGTGCCCCCGCCATCCGGGCCCGGCATGCGGCCAGCCTCATCGTGCTGCGGCAGGCAGGCGGCGCGGCGATGCTGATGGGGACGCGCGGCGCCGGCCACCGCTTCATGCCCAACCGCCTGGTGTTCCCCGGCGGCGCGGTGGACCGGGCGGACGCGAAAGCCCCCGTGGCCGCCCCGCCGCCGCCGCACGTGCGCACCTTGCTGGAACGGGCCGCCGCACCTTCGCTGGCGCACGCGATCACCGTGGCAGCCGCCCGGGAACTGCAAGAGGAGACCGGGCTGTCGCTGGGAATCCCGCCCGATCTGTCCGGCTTCGACTATCTCGGCCGCGCGATCACGCCGCCGGACAGCCCGATCCGCTTCAACGCCCGCTTCTTCGTGGTGCACGCCGCCGCAGCATGCGGCACGCTGGCCGGGTCGGGGGAGCTGGAGGACTTGCGCTGGTATGGCGTGCAGGAGGCGCTGGCGCTCGACCTGGCCCGTCCGACCCGCGCCGTCATCGCCCTGCTGCAGGAGTGGCTGGCGCTCAGCCCGGCGGCTCGGGCGGGGCGGACGCGAACCCCGGTGATCCGCAATCGCAAGCTGGCGACGGAGTAGCCTCCTCCGGCCGCCCGCGCCGCATGCGGCCGAGCGACAGCTCCGCCACCACGCCGTGCAAGGTGCGGATTTCCTGCTCGGTGATCTCGCCGCGCTGGAACAGGTGGCGCAGGTTGCGGACCATGCCGGGCCGCTTGGGCGCGTTGCGCAGGAAGCCGCAGGCGTCCAGCTCGGCCACCATGTGGTCCAGCAGCCCGTCCAGCGCGCCCTTGTCCGCCACCTGCGTCCCATGGGTGGCCAGCACGGCGCCCGACGTCACGTCCGCCGCCGTCCACCACTCGTAGGCCATCACCATCACCGCCTGCGACAGGTTGAGCGACATGAAGGCCGGGTTGAGCGGGTAGCGCACCAGCGTGTCGGCTGCCGCCATGTCGTCGTTGTCCAGCCCGGCGCGCTCCGGCCCGAACAGCAGGCCGCAGCGCAGCCCGCGCCCGGCGGCCTCGCGGATGCCGGCGGCGGCGGCGCGGGCGGTCAGCACCGGCTTGGTGATGTGCCGGGGCCGCGGACAGGTGGCGAACACGCGCTGCAAGTCCGCCACCGCCGCGGCGACCGTGTCGTGCAGGGTCAGCTCGTCCAGGATGCGGTCGGCGCCGGACGCGGTGCGCCAGGCCCGCTCCTGCGGCCAGCCGTCCCGCGGCGCCACCAGGCGGAGGTGGAACAGGCCGCCATTGGCCATGGCGCGCGCCACGGCGCCGATGTTGTCGGCCAACTGGGGCCGCACCAGCACGACGACGGGGCTGCCCGGGATCGGCGCCAGCGCGGCGCCGCCGTCGCGGCCAGTCAAGCGGGGCCGCTCACGGTGGGGGCGCCGGGTGCTGCGCCAGCCAACGTTGCATGAACGTCTCCTCCTTGGCCTGGGAGGCGATGATGTCGCGTGCCAGCTTCCGCAACGCCGGGTCATGGCCATAGCGCAGCTCGACGCGGGCCATGTCGATGGCGCCCTGGTGGTGGGGCAGCATGCCGATGACGAAGTCGTGGTCGGCGTTGCCGGTAGCGGGCGCGTCCATGGCCGTCATCATGCGCTGCATGGCCGCCTTGTTGGCGGCGGCGGCCGGCGTGTCCGTGCCCGGTGCGGCGGAGGCCATGGGCATCTGGGCGAGTGCGCTGCCGCCGAGCAGGAGGGTGGCGAACAGGATGGTGCGGATCATTGGGTCTCCCTTCCAGAACTGCGCCAAGTGGTGCCGTTCGGCCCGTCCTCCAGCACGATGCCTTGTTCGGCCAGGCTGGCGCGGATGGCATCGGCGCGGCCGAAGTCGCGCGCCTTGCGGGCAGCCAGCCGGTCGGCGATGGCGGCTTCGATGGCCGCCGGGTCCACGTCGGCGCGGAACCAGGCTGCTGGGTCGGCGCCCAGCAGGCCCAGCATCGCCCCACCTCCGAGAAGTCCGGCGTATGCCGCTTCACTTCCAGCCATCGCGCCGTCAGCCAGATGCCGAAGGTGAGCGATGGCCAGCGGCGTGTTCAGGTCGTCGCACAACGCAGTGACGATCTCGGGCGGCAAGGCCGGCTCGGGAGGCGGCATTCCAACGGATGCATGTGAAGCCAACGCTCGATAGAACCGGTCCAGCTCCCGGCGGCTCTCGCCCAAGGCGTGGTCCGTGAAGTCGAGCGGCGAGCGGTAATGGGTGCGCAGCAGCAGCAGCCGCACCGCCTCGGCCGGCACACGGCCCAGCACGTCCTGCACGGTCGTGAAGTTGCCGAGCGACTTGGACATCTTGTGCCCCTCCACCCGCAGCATCCCGTTATGGATCCAGATGCGGGCGAAGCCCTCGCCGGGAAAGGCGCAGCACGATTGCGCCCGCTCGTTCTCGTGGTGGGGGAACAGCAGGTCGGCCCCGCCGGCATGGATGTCGAAGCTGGCGCCCAGGTAGCGCCACGCCATGGCGCTGCACTCGATGTGCCAGCCCGGCCGGCCGCGGCCCCAAGGGCTGTCCCAGCCCGGCAGATCGAGCGGCGAGGGCTTCCACAGCACGAAGTCGCCCGGGTCGCGCTTGAACGGGGCGACCTCCACCCGCGCGCCGGCCAGCAGCTCGTCCGGGCTGCGGCCGGAGAGGCGGCCATATTCAACGTAACTCGCCACCGCGAACAGCACGTGGCCCTCCGCCGGGTAGGCATGGCCGGAGCCGACCAGCCGCTCGATCAGCGCGATCATCTCGGGGATGTGCGCGGTGGCGCGCGGCTCCACGTCCGGCGGGAGCACGCCCAACTGCGCCATGTCGGCTTGGAAGTCGGCCAGGGTCCGCTCGGTGATGACGCCGATCGGCTGCCCCGCGGCGGCGGCGCGGGCGTTGATCTTGTCGTCCACGTCCGTGATGTTGCGCACGTAGGTCACGCGCGGATAAAGGTGGCGCAGCAGGCGCACCAGCACGTCGTTGACCACCTCCGGACGCGCGTTGCCGATGTGGGCCCGGTCGTACACCGTGGGGCCGCAGGCGTACATCCTGACATGCGCCGGGTCGATCGGCACCAGCGGCTCGCGCTGCCGGGTCAGGCTGTTGTGCAGGGTGAGGGGCATGGCCGCACGGTTTTGATGCAGGCGGCCGCGACTGACAACAGCGCGGGCCGTTTGACGGCGCCCATGGTTGCGAGTAATTCGCAGCCTCACCCAGACGGCGGACCGATCATGGCCAGCAGCTTGCAAACCGGCGCCCCGCAAACCGCCATGCCGCACCAGCGGGGCGTCCGGTCCTGGCTGGCCGTGTTCGGACCCGGCCTCGTCGTCATGCTGGCCGACACGGACGTGGGCAGCCTGGTCACGGCGGGCCAGAGCGGGGCGCAGTGGGGCTACCGGCTGTTGCTGGTCCAGGTGTTGCTGATGCCGATCCTGTACATCACCCAGGAACTGACGGTGCGGCTCGGCATCTACAGCGGACGCGGCCATGGCGAGCTGATCTGCGACACGTTCGGCCGCTTCTGGGGCTGGGTGTCCGCGGCCGGGCTATGCGTCGCAACGGCGGGCGCGCTGCTGTCCGAGTTCTCGGGCGTGGCCGCGGTGGGGGACCTGTACGGCGTGTCCCGCTTCGTCAGCCTGCCCTTGGCCGCCGCGGCGCTGATCGCGGTGGTGCTGACGGGCTCCTATCGCCGGGTGGAGCGGGTGGCGATCGCGATCGGGCTGTTCGAGTTCGCGTTCTTCGCGGTGGCCTGGTACGCCCATCCGCCGCTCGGCACGGTGCTGGCGGACTCGATCAGGATCCCGTTCGCTGACAAGGGCTACCTGTTCCTGGTGGCGGCCAACATCGGCGCCGTGATCATGCCGTGGATGGTGTTCTACCAGCAATCCGCCATCGCGGACAAAGGCCTGCGGCCCGAGCACCTGCGCGCCGCCCGGGCCGACACGGCGGTGGGCGCCGTGGTGACGCAGCTGGTGATGGCGGCAGCCCTGGTGGCCTGCGCCGCGGTGATCGGCGGCGCCAGCAAGGACACCCCGCTCAACACGGTGGGCGACATGGCCGCCGCGATGACGCCGCTGCTGGGCGCCGCCACCGGCAAGCTGGTGTTCAGCCTCGGCGTGCTGGGCGCCGCCATGGTCGCCGCCATCGTGGCCTCCCTGGCGCTGGCCTGGGGCATCGGCGAGGTGGCGGGCTACCAGCGCTCCCTGGAGCTGCCGCCGCGGCGGGCAAAGTGGTTCTACGGCGTGTACGCGGCCTGCATCGTGGGGGGTGCGGCGCTGATCGCGGTCTCCCCCGACCTGGTGGCGCTGAACGTCGATGTGCAGGTGATGAACGCGCTGCTGCTGCCGCTGGTGCTGTTCTTCCTGGTGGCCCTGGCGATGCGCGCGCTGCCCCCCGGCCTGCGGCTGCGGGGCGCCTACCAGTGGGTGGTGATCACGGTGCTGACGGTGACGACGGCGTTCGGGGTGTATGGCGGGCTGTCGGGGGCGGGGCTGTTCTGACCTCTTCCGCTTGCCCGACGCATAGTATATACAATTTGCGTGGAGCTTGATTGGGACCCGGTCAAGGCTGCTTCCAATCTCGCAAAGCATGGCGTCGCTTTCGACGCCGCGCGGGACTTGGATTGGGAGCGTGCCGTGGTCGATGCCACCTTCAACCACCCCGGCGGCGAACCGCGGCTGGTCGCGCTCGCCCCGATTGGCGACCGGCTGCATGCGTTGGTCTATTCGATCGAAACCCGAGCCGTGCGGATCATCAGCCTGCGTCGCGCCAACAACCGGGAGATCGACCGTTATGAACGCGAGGCTTAGGCGCAACACCCCGGACGAGGAGGCCGCCATCCAACGCGGCATCGACGCCGATCCGGACAATCCGGAATGGACGGAGGAGATGTTCGCCCGCGCCCGGCCTGCCTCCGAAGTCATGCTCGGGCTGGTGCGTCGGCGCGGCCCGCAAGCCGCTCCGACCAAGCAGATGATCTCGGTGCGGCTCGACGCTGACCTTGTGGAACGGCTGCGCGCGAGCGGGCCGGGCTGGCAGGGCCGCATCAACGATACGCTGCGCAAGGCGGTGATGGGCTGACTCGGTTATGGGACGCAGCGCAGGTTGCACCTATGGGACCTTTGACGCAGCCAAACCCGCAACGCCTCCCAGCCCTTCCTGCAACGTCTGCATGACAAGCGCCTCGAAGCCTCCCGGTGCGGCGTGCGCAGCCTGCAACTGCCCTTTGTCCCACCGATGCGCGATGCGGCCGGCATCCAGGAACGCCACGTCGGTGCACGTGGCCGCGACCGTCTCCATCATGTGCGTCGAGAGCACCACGGCATGCCGCCCGCTGGCGACTAGGTCCGCGAGGACGCCGCGGATGCGCCAGTTTGCCACTGGGTCCAGGCCGTTGAGCGACTCGTCGAGGATCAGCAGCGGCGGGGCGTTGAGCAAAGCCGCTGCCAGCGAGAACTTCATGCGGGTTCCCAGCGAACAATCGCCAATGCGCGTGCGCAGCCAGTGATCGAAGGACAGTGTCTGCGCCAGATTGCCGCACGGCCAGGCGTCGGCTGAGCAGCCGCGTACAGAGGCAACGAGTTCCAGGTATTGCTGCCCGGTCAAGCCCTCAGGCAGGTCGTCCGCATCGACGGCATAGCCGAGGAACCGCTTGGCTTGCTCCGGCGCCTTGGCAAGATCGACGCCGCCGATCAGCACGCGCCCGGCTTGCGGCTTGATCTGCCCGGTGATCGCCCGCAGCAGCGTCGATTTGCCGGAGCCGTTGGCCCCAAGCAGCCCAAGCCACATGCCCGGCCTGATGCAGAGGTCGATGTCATGCACGATGCGCGTACGCCCGTAGCCCGCGGCAAGACCGGTCGCGTCGAGCAGGGCGTCAACCACGGATGTGAAACCTGCGGCGCGCCTGCCGCCACAGCAGCGCAATCAAGCCAAGCATGGCGACCCCCGCCAGCGCGGCATAGGCCCAGCCGTATTGCAGTCCCTGATAGGCAATCACGAAAAGACCGAAGCCATGCAGCACGGCGGCCTGCCTGCGGGATGCCGGCCTGACCGCGACTGCCGTGCTGAACAGGAGATTTAGCAGTAACAGCAGCAGCAGCGCTGCGAGCACTTCGCTCCCGCCGTTTGCTGACACCCAAAGCACAGGCAACGCTGCAATGCCGAACCAGGCGAGCGACAAGGCAAGCGGCAGCCGGGTCAAGCCCAGCCACACCGCCCCGAAGCCGACAGGGGACGCTCGCAAGATTGGCGAAAGCAGCGGTGCGCCCTGCAGGCCAACCATGTAGGCCAGGTTGCCCCCGACAATGGCTGTGACGACCGAGGGAAGCAGCCAGGATTGTTCCACTGCGACGACGCCCGCCACTGCGGCGACCGCCAAGCTGCCAACCCACCAGAGTGACAGAAGGCGCATTCCATCGGCCTGCGCCCACAAGCCGATCCAGCGCGGCGTCATCTGGTCCAGTGCGGCCGTGACACGCCGCATCCAGGATCGGCGCGTCCGCTCCGTTGACAGGGCGGTTGCGCGCTCGGCCAGGCTTGCAGCGTCTCCCGCGAGCGTGGCGGCCAAGGCGAACGGCGCCGCGAAGGCGAGCCCCGATACGACGCCGGCGAACACCGGGTGCGGCCCCGCAACAGCCTCGCAGGCGCCCCAACCGCCAAACGCAATCAGCAGCGCCAAAAGCCAGCCAACGGCCGATGCCGCCCACCGCGCCGACCGGACCTGTGCTGCCGCCGGCCAAGGCAGCGCGGCAAGCCAAGGCGCTTGCACCTTGCTGCTTGCCCATCGGCCCGTGAAGCGGCCGCATATCCCGCCCGCCGATGCTGCTGCGGCCAAGCTTCCCGCAGCTACGGGGAACCAATGTTCCCGGATGAGCACGGCTGAGTCCGCCAGGGATACCCAAACGCCTGCGACGTTGTAGGCCAGGAGGAACAAGGCCCCAGCCGCAACGAAAGCCAATCCAATCGGATTATTAATCCAGATCACCTTCAGGGCGTTCCCAAGGCTCAGAACGTGCCAACGGAGAATCATAGCTTACCCCCGCGATTTCGGCGTCGGCCCGTCCACCCGCAGCCCGTGCCAGCCCAGCACCGTGTCCACCAGGAACGCCGCCAGCGCCGCGATGGTGCATCCCAGGGAGGAGCCGAACAGCCACAGCTCCACCACGCTGCCCGTCGAGTCCCGGATCGTCACCAGGAACAGGGCGAACGCCGCCGCGCAGGTCGTCCCGCCGGCCAGCGCGCCCAGCACCACGGAGGCGTCCAGCGCGGAGCGGCGGTGGATCAGGCGGCGGTAATGCCGCCGCAGCTTCGCCCGCTCCGGATCACCCTCCTCCGCGGCTGCCACGCAATCGGCCACGTGCGAGGTGTGGTCCGCAACCCGGGCCAGCCGCTGGTTGAACACGTTGAGCAGCGTGCCGATGCCGGAGAGCAGGAACACCGGCGTCAGCGCCGTCTGGATGATGCGGGTGGCGTCCACCGGGTCCGCCGAAGGCAGCACCACTAGCTTTGGGCCACCCGCAGCCGCTCCGCCGTCCTGGCCCGCCCAATCAGCGGCAGCAGCCCGCGCATCTCCGGCCCGCGCTCCTCGCCCGTCAGCGCCAGGCGCAGCGGGTGGAACAGGGTGCGGCCCTTGCGCCCGGTGGCGGCCTTGAGCGCCCCCGTCCAGGCGTCCCACACGTCGGCGGCCCACGGGTCGGGCGGCAGGGCGGCCAGCGCCTCGCGCAAGTAGGCGCCGTCCTCCTCGATCACGGGGGGCACGATGGTGCCCGCCACCACGTCCCACCAGCCGCGCGCCTCTGCCAGCATGTCCAGGTTGCCGCGCACCGCGTCCCAGAACACGGGGGTCGCATCAGGGGGCAGGCGGTCCTGCACCGCCTCGAACGGCAGGCCGTGCAGCACCCGGCGGTTCATCGCCAGCAGCTGGCGCACGTCGAAGCGCGGCGAGTTGTGAGAGAACTGATCCAGCGCGAACCCGGCCGCCAGCTGCTCCATGCCGCACGGCACCGGGTCCTCGGAGGTGCCGAGCCGGGCCAGGTAGGACGTGACGGCCGAAGGCTCGATCCCGTCCTGCCGCAGGCTGCGCAGCGTCAGCGAGCCGGTGCGCTTGGACAGCTTGCCGCCGTCGTCCGCCACCAGCAGCGGCAGGTGCGCGAACGAGACCCGGCGCGGGTTGCCGCCCAGCGCCGACCAGATGTCTAGCTGCACCGCCGTGTTGGTCACGTGGTCCTCGCCGCGGACGATGTGGGTGATGTCGGTCGCCAGGTCGTCCACCACGGAGGTGAAGGTGTAGAGCGGCGTGCCGTCCGCGCGCACCAGCACCGGGTCCGAGATGGTGTTGAGGCGCACCTGCTTGTCCCCCAGCACCAGGTCATGCCAGGCCACGGCACCGTCCGACAGGCGGAAGCGCCAGTACGGAGTCTTCCCGTTCGCCTCGGCCGTGGCGCGCTGCTCCGGAGTGAGCTTGAGCATGGCGCGGTCATAGGTGGGCGGCAGGTGGCGGCGCTGCCGCTGGTCGCGCTTGGCTTGCAGCTCCGCCTCGCTTTCGAAGCACGGGTACAGGCGGCCGGAGGCTTCCAGCGTGCGGGCGGCGGCGGCGTAGTCGGCCAGGCGGGCGGACTGGTGGAAGCTCTCGCCCCACTCGATGCCCAGCCAGTGCAGGTCCTGCTCGATGGCGGAGACGTACTCCGGCCGGTTGCGTTCCACGTCCGTGTCGTCGAACCGCAGCAGGAACTGGCCGCCGTGCCGCCGGGCGAGCAGGTAGTTGGCCAGCGCGGCACGCACGTTGCCGACATGCAGCAGGCCGGTGGGGGAGGGGGCGAAACGCAGCTTCACTCGTCGTCCTCAGGTTCAGTGCGGGGGTCCAGGGCGCGCCAGTCGCGCTCCTCCTCGCTGGCGGGACGCGCGGCGAACTCCTTCAGCTCCGTGGCGCTGCGCCAGGCGCCCTGCGGGTTGTCGGCCACCTCAGCGTCCTCGCCGAACGCGAACCATGCGTCCAGCACCTGGCGCGCCGTCAGGCCCGGTCCGCGGCAGCGCTCCAGGCTGTCCCGCACGTAGGCGCGGGCGAAGGCGTTGGCCTGCATGAGCGTGGGAAAGCCGGCGATCTCCTCCACCAGCTTGTCGTCCGATGCGCCCGACAGGTCCAGGATGCGGACGCGCCAGCCGCCGGGCGGGGCGAACAGGTCGCTCACGGACGGGGGCCGCGCAGCAGGAACTCGCGCCCGACCTTCACCCGCGCCGCGCCGTCGTACGCCACGATGTCGGCGGTGGCGTAGGTCTCGCCCCAGCGCTCGGGCAGGTGGCTGCCGGTGCCGATGGCGTCGATCGGCGCGTGGCAGTCCGCCATCACTCGGCACTTGTCCACGTTGAAGCCGGAGGAGGCGACGATCTGCACGGCGTCGAAGCCCGCCGCGTCCAGCGCCTCCCGCATGCGCCAGATCGCGGCCGCGGACACGCCGGTGCCGACGAGGTGCCGCAGCTCCGTCTCGCTGCGGTAGCGGCGGATGGCGCCGGGGGCATGGCGCTCCAGCACCGCGTAGCTCTCCGCCGGGTCCAGCCCTTCGAGGAAGCGGCCGCCATGGGTGTCCAGCCGAACCGAAAGCCGGCCGGCCGCCGCCATGTCGGGAAAGCGCCGGCAGACCGCCAGCCCGTCGGTGATCTCGCGGCCGAAATAGTCCGTCAGCACCGTCAGCGGCTCGCCCGGGAAGGTCTCGGCGAACATCTCCGCCGCCCGCACCGTGGACCCGGCGTAGCCGATCAGCGCGTGCGGCATGGTGCCCGCGCCGTGCGGCTGGCCGAACCAGTGCGCCGTCAGCTCCGTGGCGGTGGCGGTGAAGCCGCACGCACCCTCGCGCCGCGCCGCAGCCCCGCCGACGCTGGCGGCGTATCCCATCAGGTCCTGCATCTCCGCGCCGGCGCAATGCCGCGCGTCCATGGCGATGAACCGCACCCGGGGCAGCGCCACGCACATCTGGTAGGCGTTGTGCGCCGCGACGCAAGCTGCGCCCAGCTTCTGCAGCAGCAGCGTCTCGCAGTTGCACAGGTGCTGGAACGACCCGGTGACGTATGCGAGCGGCTCGCCCGCGCCGACCCAGGCGCCTTCCGGATGCGTCACCTCCAGCTCGATCGGGAAGCCCTGCTCCTCCGCCACCGCCCGCAGCCAGTCCAGCATGGGGCGGGGCGCCGAGACCACGGGGCGGCGCAGGAACACCGCGTAGGTCACCCGCTTGTCGCCGAACCGCGCCACGATGTCCCGCGTGCGGTTGAAGTAGGCGTCCGTGCGGCTGGCGATGTCCTCCGTGAGGGTCATTGCGCCGCGACGGCGGCCGCGGCGCGGGGCAGGCGCCGGGTCTTCAGCTCCTCCGCCACCAGGAAGGCGAGTTCCAGCGACTGCTCGGCGTTCAGCCGCGGGTCGCAGAACGTCTCATAGCGCGCGTGCAGGTCGGCCTCCGTCAGCCGGTGCGCCCCGCCCACGCATTCCGTGACCTCGCGGCCCGTCATCTCGACGTGCACGCCGCCGGCCCAGGTCCCCTCCGCCTCGTGCGCGTCGAAGAAGCCGCGCACCTCCTTGAGGATGGCGTCGAACGAGCGCGTCTTCACCTTGGCCGCCGTGCTGACGGTGTTGCCGTGCATCGGGTCGCACAGCCACAGCACCCGGCGGCCCTCGGCCCGCACGGCGCGCAGCAGCGGCGGCAGCTTGGCCGCCACGTGCTCGGCGCCCATGCGGCTGATCAGCGTGATGCGGCCCGGCTCGTCCGCCGGGTTCAGCGTCTCGATCAG
>CAXTJU010000024.1:0-44638 GCA_964244655.1 uncultured Acetobacteraceae bacterium
CCGATCCGATGACCACCTCCGCATACATCGCCGTCATCAGCAAGATTCCACCACGTGCGCGGATGCTATCCCAGAAGCTGCTGGCCAATCATGGCGTCAGCTGCAGCATGAGCCGGTCGGGCAACGTCTGGGACAACGCCGCGATGGAGAGCCTGCTCTCCTCATTCAAAACCGAGCGGACAGCCCGCGAGGTGTATCGCACCAGAGACCAGGCCAGAGCCGATGTGTTCGACCACATTGAGCGGTTCTACAACCCGTGGCGACGCCACTCGACCATCAGGTATCCGAGCCCCATGGAGTTCAAGCGGATCAAAGCGTTAGCTTAAGCAGCGTGTCCATCAAACCGGCAGCAGCTCAAAACGCTTCCACCATGCGACGCGCTGGAACGGGCGCTGCGCCTCTCGGCCCAGACGCAGACCGACGCGGGGCTGCCGAAAGGCCGCATGCTCGTCCTATCCGCCGCCAGCGCCTCTCCGGAGAACGGTCACCTGCAAGCATTGGTCGCCGCCGAACGGCAATGCACCCGCGACGCCATTGATGCCGACCTCGACGAGATGGAAGCGACTCTCGCTTACCTGCGCGATGCCTCGAAGTCGGAACCCAAGAAGGTCACGGACCCGGCTGCGCTGCTCTCGACCCTAGTTGATTAGGCCTCCGACGCTGGGGTAGTGAGGGCCTATCATGGCCCGAACCATGTCGCGGTCGAGTTGTTCGGCGCCGGCTTCGCCGATCCGCTCACCGGCATTCGTCGCGCTCATCGGATTCCAGCACGCCTTGAGCTGGCCGCTGCTGTTCCGCTAAGTCCGGCACTCACCGCTCGGGGAGGCTCGTGACGTGGCAATCGAACGGCCTGCCGCTATTGCGCCCTCATTAAGCAGGCAGGCATGACGTGCCGCATGGGGACGGCCTGGATGCGCGGCCTTTCAGCTTGACCCGGTCGTCACGACGCCTCCCGCTGCTCGCGGGCCGCCAGGTTGCCGTCGGCCTGCTGGTCCTCGCCGGATGCGTGAACTTCATCGACCGGTCGGCCGTCTCGATCGCGCTCCCCACGATCCAGGATGAGCTGCACCTGTCCGCCGGGGAAGCCGGCCTGCTGCTGTCGGCCTTCGCCTGGAGCTACGCGGTCGCGCAACTGCCGGCCGGCAGCCTGGTGGACCGGCTCGGCGCCCGCGCCGCCCTGGCCGCCGGCCTGGCGGCATGGTCCGTGGTCCAGGCGGCCAGTGGCCTGGTCGGGTCGTTGCCGCAGTTCATCGCGGCCCGCGTGGCGCTCGGCCTAGGCGAGGCGCCCATGTTCGTCGGCGGCGCCCGGGTGTGCGCCGACCGGTTCGCGCCGTCGGAGCGGGCCGTGCCGATGGGCCTGCTGAACGCCTCCGCCTCGCTCGGCCCGGCCCTCGCGCCGCTGGTGCTGACGCCCCTGATCCTGGTGGCGGGCTGGCGCGCGAGCTTCGTGGCGCTGGGCGTGGCGGGGCTGCTGCTGGCGGTCGCCTGGGCCTTGATCTACCGCGACCTCGCCGTGCCGGCCGGCGCGGCCCCCACCGTCGCCGGGCCCGCGCAATGGGCCGGGCTTTTTCGTCAACGATCCACCTGGGGCCTGCTGCTCGGCTTCGGCGGCACGGTTTACATCACCTGGCTTTACGTGACCTGGCTGCCCGGCTACCTCGCGGGGCGCTGGCACATGCCGCCCGAGCAGGCCGCGCTCTGGTCCGCGCCGCCGCAGTTCGCCGGCTTCCTCGGCGCGGTCGCCGGCGGGTTTCTCTCCGACCGGCTCTCCCGGCGCTGGGGAGAGCGGGCCGCGCGCCTGGGTCCCCTGGTCGCCGGGCTGCTCGCCGCGGGGGCGTGCAGCGCGGCCGCCGCGGTTTCGGGCAACGCGGCCCTGGCGCTCGCCTGCGTGGCGGCAGCGCTGTTCAGCGCCAACCTGGCGACGACCTGCGGCTGGGCCTTGGCAGCAAGCCTGGCGCCCGCCGCGCTGATCGCCACCGTCGAAGCGATGGCCAATATCGGTGGCTCGATCGGCGGATCGCTCGCACCGCTGGTCACGGGTGGGCTGGTGCAGGCGACGGGTTCGTTCGCGCCCGCCCTGCTCACCGCGGCCGTTGTCGCGGCGGGATGCGCCGTGAGCTGCTGGGTGCTCACCAAGGCGCCGATCAAGGCGGGCTGAGCAATGGGCCAGCGGCGCCCTGCCGGGACCGCCGCTCCCGGCGCGGAAGCCTGAAAGGCATTCAGGAGCTTAGTGACGCGATCCCGCCTGGCTCCGCCGCCTGCCTGGCTCGTCGTGCCGCCAGGATGTGCTCGGCCACCTCCACGAAGCCCAGGCCGCCTTCCGAGGCCGCCACGTAGGCCGGTTCCGCTTCCATCTCGCCGCGGAAGCGCAGCACGTTGGCGACCCCGCAGGCGAGCGGGAAGAAGCCGAACATGGGAGCGTCGTTGGGGCTGTCGCCGACATAGGCGACGCGGTGCTTGTCCAGGTCGAGATCGAACCCGAGGATCTCTTCGGCGAAGCGGCGCGCCATGGTGAGCTTGTCGTACTGCCCGAACCAGCCGTTGACGTGGATGGACGACACCTTGGCCGTGGCCCCCTCCTGCGCGAAGATGGCGCAGATGCGCGCAACCGCGTCCTTGGGGAGCGGCGGCACGTCCTCGCAGAAATCGATCGCCAGGTCGGCCTCGCGATACGTCTGGTCGCCGGCCACGGCGGCGCCGGGCACCTCGGCCAGCACCCGGTCGCGCACCCGGTCCAGGCGCTCGCGGTTGGCGCGGCGCTCGGGGCCGGGGGCGGCGAACACCCGGCGCATGCGCCGGGCGGCGTGGTCGTAGGCGAAATAGAACGCGCCGTTCTCGCCCACCACGCCGTCCACCGGCCAGAACCGCGCGATCATGTCGCACCAGCCAGCCGGCCGCCCGGTGACGGGCACCACCGCCAGGCCGGCTGCGTGCAGATCCTCCAGCGCCTGGTAGGCGCGCGCCGGCAAGCGGCCCTCATGGGTGATGGTGTCGTCGATGTCGGCGAACACGGCGCGGACGGACGCGGCCGCCGCGGCGGGCATGTCGGACAGGGGCCGCATCGCTCAGCCCTCCTCGGCCGCGAAAGCGTCGAGCGTCCGGGCGTCGGCGGCAATGTCGAGGAACGAGAAGCGGTTGCGCATCTCGCGGCAGTGCACCACGGCTTCCCGGTAAAACCCGGCGTCGAGGCCAAGGCCCGCCGCCGTCAGCGGGCCGCCTGCCGCAGCCAGCAGGCGCTGCATCTCGTCCACGGGAATGATGAACCGGGACAGCTCCCGGCGCAGCGCCGGCCACAACGCGGCGAGGCGGGCGTTGAACCGGTCGGCCCCAGCCTCGTCGAACGCCTTGGCGCGGAACTCGGCCAGGCACTGGGCCGCGACGTCGGGCCCCATGCGCCGCGCCATGCCGCCGGGATCGACCCGGGTCGGCAGGATGACCGGCGGGCGCGGGTCGGCCAGCATCTGCTGCTGCAGCCGGGCCATGGTCAGCGACGCCACGCCCACCTGCTGCCCATGCAGCGTGCCGGGATGACGGGCGCCGGCGAAGCAGTCGATGTAGTGGGAGATCTGATGCTCGCCCATCGAGCCGTGGTTCGACATGCCGGTGAACGAGATGCCCAGGCCGCACAGGGTCAGCACCCGGTGCAGGTAGCCGTGCGCCGCCACATCGCCGCGCGGCAGGCCAGCCGCGCGGTGGTTGAGGTGGACCTCGTCGGCCTTCTGCAGGGTGTAGGGGATTTCGAAGTAGGGGGTGCCGAGCACCCGGTGGCTCATCCACCAGTCAACCTGCGCCACCGAGCGGACCAGGCAGTCCGCGAAGCCCGCCGCTGCGAGGTAGGCCGGCGCGGCGGCGGACACCGCCAAGTCCACGAAGCAGCCGGACGGCGCGTGGGACGGCAGCGATACCTTGAGGCCGCTGTCGAGCGTGATCGAGGCGGTGGTTGAGGTGTAGCCGTTCATCGACGCCGCCGTGCCGAACACGCAGTAACGGCGGCCGTCCAGCCCGGTCACGTACTTGCACAGGTCGTTGATCGTGCCCGACCCCACCGCCACCACGCCGTCGGCGTCCTTCAGCCGCTCGGCCAGGCTGCGCACGGCGGCCATGTCGGCGTGGGGATGCTCCAGGATCACCGTGTCAACGGGGCCGAGCGGCTCCAGGGCGGCGACGACGCGCGCGCCCATGGCCGCGTGGGTGGCGTGGTCGGCCACGACGGCCAGCCGGCGTCCCAGCTTGAGGCTGGCGACCAGGCTGGCCTCCTGCCCTGCCAGCGACTCGGCGATGACAATCCTGTCGTAAGGAACTTCCGCCACGCAGCCGGTTTCCGGGTCGGTCCAGCGCCCCGCCAGGATGTCGTCGATCAGGGCGGTCCAGCCACCCTCTGGTGTCCCGGCCTCACCCTGCATGCCCATCGCGCTCACTGCTTCTTCTCAACAAGAGACAGCACCCGGTGACTTTCGTCAATCAGCCGAAGCTGGATGCTTGACAGCGGCGAAACGGCGAATGCTCACTCGCGCCATGTCGAAAGCTGCCTACCCCGCCGCAGTCGTCGGCTTTCCCGCGCGCCTGGCCGACGCGCCGACGCGAACCCCGGCGGCCTTCGATGACGACGTGGTGTGGGCGGCCTGGCTCTACTACGCCGACCAGCTCAACCAGAACGACGTGGCCAAGGTGATGAACGTGTCCCGCGCGACCGTCGTCACCCTGCTGCAGCAGGCGCGCGAGCGCGGCGTGGTCACCATCCGGCTGCGCACCGACCTCGTGGCCCGCACCAGCCTGGCCCACGCCCTGGCCCGCCGGTTCGGCCTCGCCGAGGCGCTGGTGATCCCGAGCCGGAGCGCCGCCAGCCTGGTGGACCGCCTGGGCGAGGCCGCCGCCCGCCTGCTCGGCGACCAGCTGCGCCCCGGCGACGTGATCGGGGTCGCCTGGGGGCGCACCGTGCTGGCCGCGGCGCGGGCGATCGTGCCGCCCGAGCCGGTGTCGCCGTTGACGGTGGTCCAGGTCGCCGGCAGCTCGACCGGGTCGGAGGATTTCTCGCCCGAGCTGTGCACTTCCCTGCTGTCGGGCCGGCTGGGCGGGCGTTGCGTGAACCTGCTGGCGCCCGCCCTGCTGTCCAGCATCGACCTGCGGGACCGGCTCATGGCGGAGCCCATGCTGATCCACCAGTTCGAGCTGATCCGCTCCGCCACCCGCCTGCTGTTCGGCGTGGGCGACCTCGGAAGCGCCAGCACCATCCGCAAATCCGGCTTCGCCTCTGCCGAGACCGTCGCGCGCTACGTGGCGGCCGGCGGCGTGGCCGCCATCGTCGGCCGCTTCATCGGTGCCGACGGCCAGCCAGTGGCGGGCGAGCTGGACCGCCGCATGATCGGGCTGACGCTCGACGAGCTGAGGGCCGTGCCGGTGCGCATCTGCGTCGCCGGCGGCGCGGCCAAGCGGGACGCCATCCGCGCGGCGCTGGCGGGCGGCTACGCCACCCACTTCGTGACGGACGTGGACACGGCCACCAAGCTGGTCGGCTAGCAAGGCGCGGCAAGGGAGGGCAGCGTTGGGAGGGGGCACCGTCATCGGCATCGACGCCTCGACCCAGTCGGTCAAGGCGATCGCCTGGACCCGGGAGGGGCAGCCCGCCGCCGAGGGCCGCGCGCCCCTGTCGCTGCGCCAGCCGCAGCCGGGCTACGCCGAGCAGGATGCGAACGAGTGGTGGGACGCCGCCTGCACGGCGCTGCGCACCCTCACGGCGGCGGTGGACCCGGCGGCCGTCGAGGGCATCGCCATCTCCAACCAGCGCGAAACGGTGGCGCTGCTGGACGATGACGGGCGTTCGCTCGGCCCGGCGATCACCTGGCTCGACAACCGGGTCGCCAGCACCTACC
This sequence comes from uncultured Acetobacteraceae bacterium, assembly GCA_964244655.1. GTDB lineage: Bacteria > Pseudomonadota > Alphaproteobacteria > Acetobacterales > Acetobacteraceae > LMUY01. The sequence goes on from CAXTJU010000024.1 coordinate 5,871, forward strand.
GGGACCTGGCGGACAGCTTCGGCGCCGAGCGGCTGCACGCCATCTCCGGCCGCCCCGTGGACGTGATCCCCGTCATCTACCGCCTGCACTGGCTGGCCCGGCACCAACCCGGACTGCTGGAGCGCGCCCGCGCCATCGTGGACGTGCACGGCTTCCTGGCCTTGCGCCTGACCGGCACGGCGACCGCCAGCTTCACCAGCGCCGACGCCTTCGGCCTGTTCGACATCCAGCAGAAGCGATGGTCGCTGCCGCTGCTCGAGCACCTGCACATCCCTCTCGGCAAGCTGCCCCCCGCCGTGCCGCCCGGCGCCCTGATCGGCCACGTCACCGCCGCCGCAGCCGCGCAGACCGGGCTGCGGGCGGGCACCCCCATGTTCGCCGGCGGCGGCGACGGGCAGTGCGCGGGCCTGGGCGTCAACGCCATGCGGCCCGGCACCGTGTACTTGAACCTCGGCACGGCGATCGTGGCCGGGGCGTGGTCGCCCAGCCCCGTGCTCAGCTCCCAATGGCGCACGATCCTCTCGCCGACCGGAGGCTACTTCCTCGAGCACGCCCAGCGTGCCGGCGGGTTCTTCCTGAACTACGTCGTCGATACCTTCGCAGGCGGCAGGCAGGACCCCGGCGTCTTCAAGCGGCTGGAAGCAGCAGCGGCCGCCATCCCGGTCGGCGCGGAAGGGCTGCTCGTGTGCCCCTACCTGACGGGCTGCATGGACCCGCACTGGAATCCCGACGCGAGGGCCACGGTGACCGGGCTCGGCCCGCACCACACGGCGGCGCACCTCTACCGCGCCGCCCTGGAGGCGCTGACGCTGGAGGCCGCCCGCGCCATCCACGCCATGCGCGACGCCGGGCTCGCGACGGACGAGATCCTGGCGATCGGCGGCGGCGCGGAGAGCAGGCTGTGGCTGCAGATGATCGCGGATTCGGTCGGCGTGCCGACCTGCCGCAGCCTGTCCAACGAGGCGTCCTGCCTGGGCGCCGCCATCATCGCCGCCACGGGGGCGGGCTGGCACGGCTCGATGAGCGAGGCCGCCGCCGCCATGACCCAGGTGTCCGGCCGGCTGCTGCCGGAGGCGGCGACGGCGGCGACCTGGGAGCGGCTGTCGGTGCGGCAGGCGGCGCTCTACGCCGCCACGCTTCCCCTGCAAGCTCCCTAAGCCCCGCAAGGCCCTGCCCCGCACCCCGAAGGGAACGGCTCTTTCAAGCGGGGCATCCTTTCAGCATGGCAAGGCGTCCAGAGGACCCAATCCTTTGGCAAGGTTCGGGGCAGAGCCCTGGCCTTCCAGGATACCACGTCAATTGACAGTCAAAACTGGCATATGTCAGGCTCGCCCCGGAGGAAAGCACCACCCTATGCGCCTGAACAGGACGCCGTTTAGGATTGAACAACCCGTCCGCTCTGCTGCCTGCTCAGGCGGCCATCGGCCCGGCTTGGCGGCGCGGGGCGAGCGGGTCGCCATGGTCAACGGCGCCTGCCTCGACGCGCATGGCGGGTTCCGGGTTGGATGAGGACAGTCCTAACCTGCAGCCATACTGGCCGTTCCCGCCAGCTTGACATGCCAACCGGATGCCCTAGAGGCAGCTGCAACGATTTGCTTCCGGCCGAACCGGGCGGAAGGGTGGGGAGCACGCTTTGGAATTAGGGCCGCTGCTGGAGGCGCAAGGCGTGGTCAAGAGCTTCGCCGGCGTCCCGGCGCTGCGCGACGGCCAGCTGTTGCTGCGCCCCGGCACCGTCCACGCGCTGTGCGGCGGCAACGGCGCCGGCAAGAGTACCTTCCTCAACATCCTCATGGGCCTGCTGCGCCGCGACTCCGGCCGCATCGCCGTGCGCGGCCAGGAGGTGCACTTCGCCACCCCGGCGCAGGCGCTGGCGGGCGGGCTGGCGATCATCACCCAGGAACTCTCGCCCATCCCCGACATGACGGTGGCCGAGAACCTGTTCCTCGGCCGCGAACCGCGCCGGCTCGGCTGCATCGTGGACCGTGGCGCGCTCAACCGCCGCGCGGCCGAGCTGCTGGGCCGGCTGCATTTCCGCATCGAGCCGGCAGCCCCGATGCGCAGCCTCAGCCTGGCACAAACCCAGTTGGTCGAGATCGCCAAGGCGATCAGCCACGAGAGCACGGTCCTCATCATGGACGAGCCGACCTCGGCGATCGGCGAGGCGGAGACCGAAATCCTGTTCGAGGCCATCCGCACGCTCACGGCCCACGGCGTCGGCATCATCTACGTGAGCCACCGGCTGACCGAGATCTTCACCATCGCCGACGACTACACCGTGTTCCGCGACGGCGGCTTCGTGGCGGCCGGACGCATCGCCGACATCGACCGGCGCGGCCTCGTGCAGCTCATCCTCGGCGCCGAGCTGCGCGACGAGTTCCGCACCCATCCCGTCCCGGACGGCCCCGTGATGCTGGACATGCGCCGCCTTGGCCGGGATGGCTGGTTCGAGGACATCTCGCTCGACGTGCGCCGCGGCGAGGTGCTCGGCCTCTACGGGCTGATGGGCGCAGGCCGCAGCGAGTTCCTGGAAGCGGTGTACGGGCTGGCGCCGCTCAGCGCCGGCGAGATCCGCATCGACGGCCAGCCGGTCCGGATCACCCGCCCGGCCGAGGCGCTGCGGGCCGGGATGGCGATGGTGACGGAGGACCGCAAGGCCACCGGCCTCGTCATGACCGGCTCGGTGCGGGAGAACGCCACTCTGTCCTGCCTGCCCCGCCTGTCCCGCGGCCCCGTGATCGTCGAGCGCCGCGAGCGCGCGCAGGTGGGGCGGATGATGGACCTGTTCCGCATCAAGGCGCGCTCCATCGAGGCCCCCGTGCAGAGCCTCAGCGGCGGCAACCAGCAGAAGGTCGTGCTCGCGCGCTGCCTTGGCACCGAGCCGCGCATCCTGCTGTGCGACGAGCCGACCCGCGGCGTGGACGAGGGCGCCAAGCGGGAGGTATACGCGTTCCTGTCGCGTTTCGTGTCCGAGGGGCGTTGCGCCATCATGGTTTCCTCCGAGCTGCCAGAGGTGCTGGGCATGAGCGACCGCATCGCCGTGTTCCGCCGCGGCCGGCTGGCCGGCGTGGTGGACCGGGCCGACGCCTCGCAGGAACGCCTGATGCAGCTCGCGTCGTGAGCGAGGCGAAGGTCGCCGGCCGCAGCCCGTCCCGCCCCGGCCTCGCGGTCGGGCACGCGCTGTCGCGCTACGGCATCGTCATCGCGTTCCTCGCCCTCTGCTTCGGGCTCAGCCTGCTCAACCCGTACTTCCTGACCCGGCTCAACATCCTCAACGTGCTGCGCCAGGCGAGCATCAACGGCATCCTCGCCGTCGGCCAGACCTTCGTGATCCTGACCGCCGGCATCGACCTGTCGGTGGGCTCCCTGCTGGCCGTGTGCGGCATCCTGGGCGCCTCGCTGGTCACCGGCGCCAACCCGGGCAGCGCGTGGTCCGCGGTGGCGGTCGGCGTGGGCGCCGGGCTGGCCCTGGGCATGGTCAACGGCGCGCTGGTCGCCCGCCTGCGCGTGCCGCCGTTCGTGGCCACGCTGGGCATGCTGAGCGTGGCGCGCGGCCTCACCTTCATCGCCAATGACGGCATGCCGGTGCCGCACCTGGCGCCCGGCTTCCTCAAGCTCGGCCAGGGCTTCATCGCCGGCGTGCCGGTGCCGGTGGTGCTGTTCGCCGCCGCCGCGCTGATCGCCTGGGCCGTGCTGCGCTTCACCACCTACGGCCGCTACGTGTACGCCACCGGCGGCAACGAGCGCAGCGCGCGCACCAGCGGCGTCGGCACCCGCAAGGTCATCTTCTCCGTCTATGCCATCTCGGGCGCGCTGGCCGGCTTGTCCGGCATGGTGCTGGCGGCGCGCACCACCTCGGCGCTGCCGCAGGCGGGGCTGAGCTACGAGCTGGACGCCATCGCCGCCGTGGTAATCGGCGGCACCAGCCTGACCGGCGGGGTCGGCAGCGTGCTCGGCACGGTGCTGGGCGCGCTCATCATCGCCGTCATCAACAACGGCCTCGACCTGATGGGCGTGTCTTCGTACTACCAGCAGGTCATCAAGGGCGCGATCATCGTGCTCGCCGTGCTGCTCGACACGTCGCGCCGCGGGCGCGACTGAACCAACAACAAGGAGACTCCAAATGCAGCGCAGGACACTTCTCGCCAAGGCCGCAGTCGTAGCCGCAGCCGCCCTGGCCACCCCCGCCATCGCCCGCGCCCAGGCCGGCAAGAGCTACAAGGTCGGCGCCGCCGTGTACGGCCTCAAGGCCGAGTTCATGCAGCTCTGGACCGCCGCCATCAAGGCGCACCCGGCGGTGCGCAGCGGCCAGGTCGCCCTCACCGTGTTCGACGGCCAGTACGACGCGCTGACCCAGTCCAACCAGTTCGACACCATGATCACCCAGAAGTTCGACGCGATCGTGTTCGTGCCGATCGACATCCAGGCGGGCGCCGACGCGGTGCGCAAGGCGAAGGCCGCCGGCATCCCCACAGTCGGCTCCAACGCGCGCGTCGCGGGCGACGACCTGCTCTCCTACGTCGGCTCCAACGACGAGAAGGCGGGCGCCATGGAGGCGGAGGCCCTCGTCAAGGCGATGGGCGGCAAGGGCAACGTGGTCGTCCTGCAAGGGCCGATCGGCCAGAGCGGCGAGATCGAGCGCGGGCGCGGCAATCAGCAGGTGCTGGCGGCCAACCCGGGCATCAAGGTCCTGGAGCGCAAGACGGCCAACTGGTCTCGCGCGGAGGCGCAATCTCTGATGGAGAACTGGCTGACGGCGCACCCAGGCCAGATCAACGGCGTGATCGGCCAGAACGACGAGATGGGGCTGGGCGCGCTGGAAGCGGTCAAGGCCGCCGGGATCGACCCCAAGACCATCCCCATCGTCGGCATCGACGGCGTGACGGACGCGATCCTGCAGGTGAAGGCGGGCGACATGATGAGCATCCTGCAGGACGCCCACGCCCAGGCGCAGGGCGCGCTGGACGTGGCGCTGCGCCACCTGGTGGGCGAAGGCTACCAGCCCGCGAGCGACGCCTGGAAGGAGTACGCCGCGCAGATGCCCTGGGACGGCGGCACGGCGGCGAACTACAGCGTGCCCTGGACCCCGGTCACGTTGCAGAACGCGGACGAGCTGCTCGCCAAGCGGCAGAAGGCGTGACGCTGGGCAGCGACTTCGCCGGCAAGGCGGCGCTCGTCACCGGAGGCGCCGCCGGGATCGGCGCCGCCATCGCCCATGGCCTGGCCGCGCGCGGCGCCAAGGTCGCCGTCGTGGACCTCAGCCCGGCGGCGGCGGACACGGCGCTGGCGTTGCCGGGGGGCGGGCACTGCGCCCACGTGGCCGACATCACCGCGCCCGGCGAGGCGGACCGCGCCGTGGCGATCGCGACCAGCGCGTTCGGCCGGCTCGACATCCTGGTGAACAACGCCGGCGTGGTGCTGCTGGAGCGGGCGGAGGCCATGACGGACCAGGACTGGGACCTGACGATGGCGGTCAACCTGCGCGCGCCGTTCCTGATGGCGCGCGCCGCCTTCCCCGCCCTGCGCGACGCCGGGGCCGGCCGGGTCATCAACCTGGCCTCCCAGGCCGCCTTTGTGGCGCTGGACCGGCACTTGGCCTACTGCACCAGCAAGGCCGGCGTGCTGGGCATGACGAAGGTGCTGGCCCTGGAATGGGCCGCCCACGGCATCACTGTCAACGCGATCTCGCCCACCGTCGTGGAGACCGAGCTCGGCCGCAAGGCCTGGGCGGGCGAGGTGGGCGTGGCGATGAAGCTCAAGATCCCGACCGGGCGGTTCGCAAGGCCCGAGGAAATTGCGCACGCCGCGATGTTCCTGGCCAGCGCGGAGTCCGGGATGATCACCGGGGCCAACCTCGTGGTGGATGGCGGCTACACCATCCAGTAGCGCAGGGCTCTGCCCTGCACCCGGAAGGGGACGAGGTCCCCTTCACCCCTGTTGTTATAATCAGGTGCCCAGAGGACTTCGTCCTCTGGCGGGGTCTGGGGCAGAGCCCCAGCCTTCACTTCCCGAGCGTGAACGGCGCGGTGAACCGCCCCACGTTGGCTTTGGTGATGAGGATGCAGTTGAACAGCTGCTTCTCGCTCGCCGCCCCGGTCTTTCCGGTTTTGAGGAACGCATCCGCCTCATCGACCGCCTTTGCCGAGAACACGGCCACCGGCTGCAGCACGGTGTAGGCCAGCTCGCCCGACTTGATCGCCGCCACGGCGTCCGGCGAGCCGTCGAAGCCGCCGACCTTGATGCCCGACAGCTTGCCCGCCTCCTTCAGCGCCGCGATCGCGCCGAGCGCCATCTCGTCGTTGCCGCTGATCACGCCGATGATGTCGGGATGCGCCTGCAACAGGTTCTGCATCTTGTCATGGCCCTGCGTCCGGTCCCAGCTCGCCACCTGCGACCCGACCTTGACCAGCCCAGGATACTGGGTGAGCACGCTCTCGAAGCCGTTGGAGCGGGTCGCAGCGTTGTTGTCTGAGGGCGAGCCTAACAGCTCGACGTAGTTGCCCTTCTGCCCGACATCCTTGACCCATTGCTGCGCCCCGAGTGCCGCGCCCTGAGCGTTGTTGGACACGAGCTGCGCCTTAGCCAGGCCATCCTGGTTGATCTCGGCGTTGACGAGGATCACCGGAATGTTGGCGGCGATGGCCTTCTTGACTGCGCCGACCGAGCCGCTGGCATTGGCCGGATCCAGGATGATGGCCACCGACCGGTTGGTGATCGCCGTGTCGATCAGGTTGCTCTCGGTGTTCGTGTCGCCCTTCGACGCGCCAACGTTCGCCTTGTAGCCGAGCTTCTGCGCCTCAGCGGCGGCCACGTTGCCTTCCGTGAGCCAATACGGGTTCGAGGGATCGTTGACGATGATCGTCATGAGCCCGCCTTCTGCGGCAGCGGCCGGAGCGGCGGCCCCTTCCAGGACCGGGGCGACAAGGGCGAGGGCGGCGAGCGTATGGAACAGTTTTCTCCGAAGCACGACTTTTTTCCTTTCGAGGCGCAGCATTGCGAGTGAGCAGAAACCCACGGCGTCGATCCGGACGGCCGTTCCTAACCCGCCTTCGGGGCGAGCGTCGGATGGTTGACCGCCGCCGGGCTTTTGGGGCGGCGGCGATACTGGATGGCGTTCAGCAGCACCGCGAGCACGATCACGGCGCCCGTGAAAACCGTCTGCCAGTAGGACGAGATGCCGATGATCACCAGCCCGTCGGACAGGAAGCCGATGACGAACGCCCCGAGCAAGGTCCCCCGCACGGTGCCGCGCCCGCCGGTCAGGGCGGCGCCGCCGATCACCACGGCGGCGATGGCCGTCAGCTCGTAGGACGTGCCCGCCGTCGGCCCGGCAGAGGTCAGCTGGGAGGACAGGATCAGCCCGGCCACGGCGGCGCAGACGCCGGACAACACATAGACCGAGACCTGCACCGGCTTGACCGGAACCCCGGACAGCTCCGCCGCACGCTCGTTGCCGCCGGACGCGTACAGCCAGCGGCCGAACGCAGTCCGGCTCAGCACCAGGTTGCCGGCAAGCGCGATCACGGCAAGCACCACCACGCCGATCGGGATGCCGAGCAGGTGATTGAAGCCGAGCCAGTTGTAGCCGGTGTTGCCAAGGTCCGGCTTGCCGCCCAAATCGTTGTAGGTCAGCCCGTTGGTGATCAGCAGCGCCACGCCGCGCGCCACGTACATGACCCCCAGGGTGGCGACGAACGCCGGGACCTTGAAGCGCGCGACCAGCACGCCGTTGACCAGGCCCACGAAGCCGCCCAGCGCGCAGGTCAGCACCACGACGGCCCAAACCGGCAAGTAAAGGATCACTCCAAGCGCGCTTAGCGTGACGCCCTGCATCAGGAACCCGGCCACCACGCCGCACAGCCCCAGCGTCGATCCCACCGACAGGTCAATGCCGCCGTTCAGGATGACGAGCAGCATCCCCACCGCGAGGATGCCGAAGATGGCGACGTGGGAGGCCATCGTCAGGAAGTTGCCGAGCGAAAGATAGTATGGTGACAGGACCGAGAACACGGCGATGATCGTCACGAGCGCCAGGAAGGCGCGGCCTTCCAGCAGTAGCCGGCCCAGCTCCAGATCGCCGGAGAACAGGCCGGGGCTCGTGGGCTTGGAGGATATCGTGCCTGTCATGATCGGAACCCTGGTTGCAAGGCGTCAGCTCACGACGGCTTCGCCCGAAGCCGCCATGATCTCCTCTTTCGAGACGGCGGGCCCGAACTGCGCCGAGATCCTCCCCTTGCGCATCACGATGATGCGGTGGGCGATGCTCAGGCACTCCTGCACCTCCGAGGTCGAGAACACGACGGCGAGGCCTTGCGCCGCCCGCTCGCTCAGCAGCCGAAACACCTCGGCCTTGGCGCCGATGTCGATCCCGCGGCTCGGCTCGTCCAGCAGGATCACCTTCGGATCGGTGGCCAGCATCTTGCCGATCACCACCTTCTGCTGGTTGCCGCCGGACAGCGAGCCGATCGGCGCCTGGCCGCCCGCGGTCTTGATGTGCACGGACCGGATCGACGCCTCGACCAGGGAGCGCTCCCGCGGCCGGGAGGTCAGCAAGCCCCTGGCGAACGCGCCGATGCTCGCGAGCGACAGGTTCTCGCCCACGCACATCGTCTGTACCAGACCGTCGCGCTGGCGATCTTCCGGCACCAGCACCAGCCCCTTGGCGATGCGCCCGGCGATGCTCAATCCGGCAACCGGCCGGCCTTCCAGCAAGACCTGCCCCGACGCCAGGGGCACGCGACCAGCCACCGCCTCCAGCAGCTCGGTGCGCCCGGCGCCCATCAGCCCGTAGATGCAGACGACCTCGCCCGCCCGCACGTCGAGCGACAGGTGATCGACCGCCAGGCTGCCGGAGCCCGCCGCGTCCGCGACGCACGCATCGCCGACCGACAGCATCACGCCGCCAAAGGCGTAGCCTACGGGTGGCGAGCCGCGGTCGAAATGATCGCCCACCATGTTGTGGATGATCCATTGCAGGTCGATGTCCTTCGCCTCCGCCGTCGCGGTGACCGTGCCGTCACGCAGCACCACCGCGTGGTCGGTGATCTGCAGCGCCTCCTCCAAGTGGTGCGAGATGTACACGATCGAGACGCCGCGGCTGGTCAGGTCACGGATCACCCGGAACAGCACCTCGACCTCCGTGGCGCTCAGCGCGGAGGTCGGCTCGTCCATGATCAGGATGCGCGCATCGATCGAGAGCGCGCGGGCGATCTCGACGATCTGCTGCTGACCCAGACGCAAGTCCTCGACCAGGGTCATCGGATCGATGTCCTCTTCGAGGTCGGCCATCAGCGCCTTGGCTTGCCGGGCTTCCTCGTCGAAGTCCACGCCTGTCGCGCGGCGCAACTCGCGGCCGAGGAAGATGTTGTCGCGCACGCTCAGGTTGGGCGCCAGGCTCAGCTCCTGGTGGATGATCGAGATGCCGTGCTCCCGCGCATCCACCGTGGATGAGAACGCGACCTGGCGGCCGTCGAGGCTGATCTCCCCCGAGGTCAGGCTCACGACGCCGGACAGGATCTTCATCAAGGTCGATTTGCCGGCGCCGTTCTCGCCGAACAACGTCGTGACCTTGCCGCGGTGGATGTCGAAGTTCACGCCTTTCAAGGCATGGGTGCTGCCGTAGGACTTGGCTATGTTGCGCGCCGAGAGCACGGCGTCCGCTGCCGCCGGCTCCATGGCCGCGCTCATCGCACCTCCAGCCTCACCGGCGTCACGACCCAGTCGTCGGCATCGGTGAGCTGGAACACGCCGACCACCGAGACGGTCTTTCCCGTCAGCTCGCCGGCCGCGGCCTTCGACGTGACCGCCTTCTTCATCTCCGCGTTCAGCGCCGAGCCCGCATTCTGGTAGTCGATCTGGTTCTTGAACTGCCCGAAGCTGATCAGCCCCGTGGCGTCGCGCAGGTCGGTCCCGTTGATCGCCGGTCCCGTCTGCACGCTGACGTGGACCGTGTCGGGCACCCCGGCGACGCTGACATCATAGACGCCGGACTCCTGCTTGCCAGCCTGCCCGGTGAACCTGACCGGCATCTCCGGCCCGGCATCCGCGGCCACGCCGTATCGCGTCTCGGCCGCGGCCTGATCCTGCTGCAGCGCCGCCGCCAGGACGGCGGCCTCCACGGCGCGCTTCTCGACGGCGGCTTGCACCTTGGGGAACTCGGATTTGCCCCACTTTGCCGCCGAGAACACGTCGGACTGCACGTCCGCCGGGGAGCCGATCGTGACGACCCGGGTGTCGAGCGCCATTGCGGCGATCAAGGCCAAGGCGGCGACCGACGCCAGTGCCAGCCGGGTGCCAGGCTTGCTGCGCCGGGCCGCCATCGGCTTCAAGGCCGCCCTGGCGCTCACTCCGGGACGAGGACGATCTTGATGGAGCCATCGCCCTTCTTCATCATGTCGAAGCCGCGCTTGAACTCGGCCAACGGCATGACGGTCGTCACCACGCCCTCGGTCGGCAGCCGCCCGTCCGCAATCGCGGCGGTGGTGAACGGGTAGCAGTACGGGCCGAGATGCGCGCCGTACAGGTCCAGCTGCTTGCGGTCGCTGATGATGCTCCAATCGGCCGTGACCTCCTGGCCGAACACGCTGAACTCCACGAAGCGGCCCAGCTTGCGGATCATGTTCAGGCCCTGCACCACGCTGGAGGGATGCCCGGTGGCCTCGATGTACACGTCGCAGCCGTAGCCCTCCGTCATGTCCTTGACGGCCTGCACCACGTCCTCCTTGGCCGGGTTCATGACGATGTCGGCGCCGAAGCGGCGGGCCAGCTCCAGCCGCTCCGGCTTGGTGTCCAGCACCACCAGCTTGGAGGGGTTCTTCAGCCGCGCCGCGCCCACCATGCCGAGGCCGAGCGGCCCGGCGCCGGCCAGCACCACCACGTCGTCCAGCTGGATCAGCCCGCGGTTCACCGCGTGCACCGAGCAGGCATACGGCTCGATCAGGATCGCCTTCTCCATCTCCAGGCCCTGCGGCACCTTGTGGGTGCGGGACTCCTTGGGGAAGCGCATGTACTTCGCCATGCCGCCGTTCACGTTGCTCTGGAAGCCGTACACGTCATGGCGCTCGCACATCCAGTACTCGCCGCGCCCGCAGTAGCGGCAGTTCTCGCACGGCACGATCTGCTCCGAGATCAGCCGGTCGCCCACCTTGTACTGGCCCTTGCGTGCGACGTTCTCGCCGATCTCCACCGCATGGCCGATGAACTCGTGGCCCGGGATCATCGGCGGCTTGACGTAGCGCGCCTGGCCGCGGCCATCGCCCCAGAACGACGGCGCACCCTCGAACGCCTTGATGTCGCCGGCGCAGATGCCGCACGCCTCCACCGCGATGATGATGTCGTCCGGCCCGGCGCGCGGCACATCGACCGTCTCCAGCCGGTAGTCGCCGGGCGCGTACGCGACCACGGCCGTCATGGTCGCTGGCAGCTCGTTGGGGCGGGATGCCACGGTGGCGGCCTCGCTCATGATGCAACTCCTTCCTTGTCGTGCAGCAGCTTGGCCAGTCCGTCGGCCAGGGTCCCCAACAGCAGGCTGCAGGACGCAGCCCCCGCATCCAGCGTGCCGCGCGAGCGCTCGCCGAGCCGGCTGGCGCGGCCGATCCGGGCCACCATGTCGCGGGTGGATTCCAGCCCCGCCTCCCCTGCCCGCTTCATCGCGGCCAAGCAGGCGGCGAACGGCTCGCCCGCGGCCTGCGCCGCCTCGAACGCGGCGGTGGCCGGCGCCAGCACGTCGATCAGCGTCTTGTCGCCGGGCTTGGCACCGCCCAGGTCGGCCACCGCGGCATGGCCCGCCCGCAGCATGGCGGCGAACCCGCCAGCGTCGATCCGCTCCGCCCCCTGCAACGCACCAGCCATCTCGGTAAAGCACGAGCCGTACAGCGGCCCCATGGAGCCGCCGATGTCGCTGAGCAGCGTGTCGCCCAGCGTGTCCAGCCCGTGCGCCAGCCCGAACGGCCCGCCGGCCCGCAGCCGCTCGGCGGCCAGCCGGAAGCCCTTGCCCATGTTGATGCCGTGGTCGCCGTCGCCGATCTTGCCGTCGATCTCGCTCAGGAACGCCTGCTCCCGCACCACGGCGGCCGCCATGTCCAGCACCACCGGGCCGGCGTCCCGCTCGCTCACCGACGCCACGGCTAGGCCCCCGCCACGGTGAGGCCGAGGGAGTGCGCCGGCGCCGCGAGCAACCGGTCCAGCTCCGCATCCAGCCGGGTGAGGGTGAGGGAGACGCCCATCATCTCGAGCGAGGTGAAGTAGTTGCCGACGAAGCGGCGGCGCGGCGTAATCCCCCGCGCGCGTAGCAGCTCGTCCACGTGGCCATACAGCAGGTACAGCTCCATCACCGGCGTCGCCCCCAGGCCCGAGACCAGCACGGCCACGTCGTCGCCGCGGCCAAACGGCAGGTCGGCCACGATGCGCTCCACCATGTCGGCGGCCATGGCGGCGGCCGGCGCGGTGGGCATGACGACGAGGCCGGGTTCGCCGTGGTGGCCGATGCCGACCTCCATCTCGCCGTCCTTGATGGTGAAGTTCGGCTTGCCCGCGGCGGGGATGGTGCAGGCGGACAGGCCGATGCCGACCGAGCGGGTCTGGTCGATGGCGTGCTGGGCTGCGGCGATCACCTCCGCCAGGCTGCCGCCCTCGGCCGCGCGCGCCCCGCCCGCCTTCCACATGATGATCTCGCCCGCCACGCCGCGGCGGCGGTCGCGCTCGTGCGGCCCTGCTGAGGCCACGTCGTCGTTGGCCACCACCGTCTCGACGGCGATGCCTTCCTTGGCCGCCAGCTTGATGGCCATCTTCACGTTCATGTTGTCGCCGGCGTAGTTGCCGTACAGGCAGGCCACGCCCGCGCCGCCATCGGCCGCCTGAAACGCGGCGTGAAAGCTCTTGGCGGTGGGGGAGGCGAAGATTTCACCGATCGCCACGGCATCCAGCAGGCCCGGCCCGACATAGCCGAGAAAGGCCGGCTCATGCCCTGACCCCCCGCCGGTGACGACGCCGACCCGGCCGGGCGTGGCCGTGCCGACACGGCGCAGCACGCGGGGGTGCGCGGTCGCCTGCAACAGGTCGGGGCACGCCGCGAGATAGCCGCGCAGGCTGTCCTCGACCACCTGGTCCGGGTCGTTGATGACGCGGTTCACGCCCGGCGGACCAGCCGTGGCAGGGCGGCCGGAAGCCGACGGCACCGTCGCAGCGATGATGATTCAGTCACGTGGTCCTCCGGCCGGCTTGCCCTAAATCTGCATCCAGGCTTGAACGCATGTCAAGACAATGAACGAACGTGCAGGTAATTTTCCTGGTCCGGCCTGGGCGGAGCAACCCACCTCACCGCACTTTACCGTAATTTCCTTGCTTAACTGGCAGATGGCGGCCTACCGTGAACGCATCATCACTGATATGCGCCATGCAAAAAATCATTGGATGAGCATGTGTGCAGTGCAGCATCATGGCTGGCAGGCTGAGTGAATGGGGAGACAGGGCATGGCGATCGCGATTGGCTGCGACGAGGCCGCATTTGAGTTGAAGCAAATCTTGAAGCAGGCGCTGGTGGACGAGGGCCTGCCGGTCGAAGATTTCGGCACGTTCGACGCCCAGCCGGTGCTGTATCCGGACATCGCCTTCGCCGCCGCGCAGTCGATCGCGGACGGGCGCAACGACCGGGCCGTGTTGCTCTGCGGCACCGGCATCGGCATGGCTATCAGCGCCAACAAGGTCCCCGGCATCCGCGCCGCCCAGTGCCACGACACCTACTCCGCCGAACGGGCGCGCAAGAGCAACGACGCCCAGGTCATCACCATGGGCGCCCGCGTGATCGGCCCCGAGCTGGCCAAGTCGATCCTGCGCGCCTGGCTCGCCTCCGAGTTCGAGCCGGCCCGGTCCGGCCCCAAGGTCGCGCGCATCCGCGAGTTTGAGGACGCCGTCAGGAAGGCCTAGCCCCCGGACCCCGCAGCCCCGCCGTGGCCGCCCCGCTGAAGGACCTGCGCCGCCCCGCCGACTGGGGCGACGTGGCGCCCGACGTATTGGTCGAGATCGCCAGCCTGTACTACCACCAGGACATCACCCAGGAGGAGCTGTCCCGCCGCTTCTCGCTGTCCCGCGCCAAGGTCAGCCGGCTGCTCAAGCGCGCCCGCGAGGACGGCATCGTCGAAATCCGCGTGCACCAGCACCCCGGGATCAGCAGCGACCTGGAGCAGGAGTTCATCAGCCAGTTCGGCATCGAGCGGCTGCTCGTCTCGCTCGACCAGCGCGACGCGGAGGCGCAGCGCCTCGCGGTCGCCGGCTTGGTCGCCAGCCACCTATCCCGCACGTTGACGGAGGGCATGACGGTCGCGGTGGGCATGGGCCGCAACGTCGCCGCCGTGGCGGACTGCGTGGCGCCGACCCGGCGGGCGGTGACGTTCATGTGCGCCATCGGCGGCTCCGTGCGCGCCGGCGAGCACATGAACCCGGACCACATCTGCCGCCGCCTGGCCGTCCGCTTTGGCGGCGAGAGCGAGACGCTGTACGCCCCCGCCCTGGTGGCGAACGCCGCCCTGCGCGACGAGCTGTACCGCAACGACACGGTGCGGCTGGTGCTCGACCGCGCCCGCCGGGCGGACGTGGCGCTGGTCGGCATCGGCGACCTGAGCGAGGACAGCAACATGGTCCGCATGGGCTGGTTCTCGCCGCAGGAGGTGGCCGAGGCGCGGCTGTCCGGCACCATCGGCGACATCATGGGCTACGACTTCATCGACATCCACGGCCGCTCGTCCAGCGCCAACATGCAGGGCCGGGTCATCGGGCTGACCACCCGCGACCTCGCCCGCATCCCCAACGTGATCGCGATCGCCAGCGAGAACACCAAGGCGGCCGCCATCCTGGGGGCGCTGCGCACCGGCGTGGTCAACACGCTGGCGACCAGCTCCACCAACGCCCGCACCGTGCTGCGCCTGCACGAGGCGACGCGGTGACGGCCAATAGAAGCGCCGAGCCGGCCCGCTACTCCTCCGGTTCGGTCGTGAACAGCAGCGGGTAGCCGTTCTTGCGGGCGATGTCGGTGGCGTTGGTCGCCTTGGCTTCGGCCACGTCCTTGGTGAACACCGCCACCACGCACACCCCGCGCTGGTGCGCCGTGCTCATCACCCGCTGCGCCTGCCCGTCGCCGAGCCGGAACTCCGCCCGCAGCACCATGACCACGAAGTCCCGCGGCGTGTAGTCGTCGTTGACCAGCATGACCTTGTGCAGCTTCGGACGCTCGGGCTTGAGATCGGTGTCCGTGCGGTTCGTCGTGTCGGTGTCTTGCATCGGGGAGCTTCCAACAGGCCTCGCCGGCATAGGTGTTTCCAACCCTGCCCCGGCACAACCCCGCAGGTGGCACGCTCGCCGGGGAAACTGCCCCCAGGATGCCGTGCGGCACCCGGCCAGCGCCGTCAGGCGGCCGCGACGTCCTCCTGCAGCCAGGTGGCCAGCCGGTCCTGGTGCAGATGGGCGTGCAGGAAGTGCAGGCCGTAGAACGCGCTGCCGACATGCGCCACCTGCGCCTCCACCGCGCCGAAGCCGTCCAGCGACAGGGTGATCTGCTCGCCGGCCTCGAACCTCCTGCCAGGCTCCTGCACGGAGATGAGCGCGCCGGACGCCGACAGGTCCGACACCATGACCGCGTGGGCCGCCTTCCGGCCAACCCCGCTGCGCGCCGTCGCAGGCAGGTCGAGCTGGTAGCGGCGCTCGCGGCGGCGCTCCGCCCCGGACGCGTCCGCCGGCTTATGGCTGTCAGGCAGTTGCGTCATCGTGCCCTTGGTGTTCAGGATTGCCGCCGGCAGCATGCCGTGGAGCGGTGAAGTTTCGGTAAAGCCAACCGCCGGGAGTCTCTTGCTATAATATAACATCACATCGTAGAGAGCTGTCGCTCAAGCGGAGAGCCCTGCCATGAGATATCGCGATGCCCTGCTGCTGACCACCGCATGCGGCCTGTGGCTCGCCTCCCCGGCGCGCGCGGCCGATCCGGGGCCTGCGGACCCGGCGTCCTCCGGGCAGCCGGCCACGCCGCAGGTGCGCCTGGGCACCGGCACGGGCCAGGCCAGCGCACCAGACCCGGCGCAGGCGGACGTGGACGTGTATGTCCGCAAGCTAGACCAGGCCCGCAGCCAGCTGGAGCCCAGCCTGGGCGCCACCACCTACGATTTCAGCCGCAAGACGATCGAGACCCTGCCGCAGGGCGACAACGCGCCGCTCAACGACACCCTGTTGCAGGCGCCCGGCGTGGCGCAGGACAGCTTCGGGCAAATCCACGTCCGCGGCGACCACAACGAGGTGCAGTTCCGCCTGGACGGCGTGCAGCTGCCGGAAGGCCTGGCCGTGTTCGGGCAGTCCCTGGAAACCCGCTTCGCGCATTCCCTGTCGCTGATCACCGGGTCGCTGCCCGCCCAGTACGGCTTCGACACGGCGGCCGTGGTCGATATCATCACCAAGACCGGCCGCACCGACCCGGGCGGGGAAATCTCGATCTACGGCGGCGCGCGCGACTACTTCCAGCCCAGCGTCTCCTACGGCGGCAGCATGGGCGCCATCGACTACTTCTACACCGGCGACTTCCTGCACGACCGCGTCGGCATCGAGAACCCCACCGGCAGCTTCAACCCGATCCACGACCTGTCGAACCAGACCCACGGCATCGTCCACCTCTCCGGGCTGATCGACGACACGGCGCGGGTCAGCCTGCTGGCCGGATACTCCAACGAGTTCTTCGAGCTCCCGAACAACCCGAACCAGACGCCCTCGCTCGGCCTGTCGGACAACGGCGTGAGCGACTTCACCAGCGCCAACCTGACGCAGCACCAGCGCGAGATCACCGATTTCGGCATCCTGTCGGTGCAGAAGCAGTGGGGCGCGCTGGACGTGCAAAGCTCCGTGTTCACCCGCTACAGCAGCCTGTACTACACGCCGGACCCGGTGGGCGACCTGCTGTTCGACGGCCTCTCGCAGACCGCGGCGCGCTCCGTGCTGTCCACGGGGGAGCAGACGGATGCCAGCTGGACCGTCAATGACCAGCACACGGTCCGCGCCGGCTTCACGGTGACGGCCGAGCGCAACGTGTCCTCGACGGACGCGCTGGTCGTCTCCGCCCTCGGCGGCACCAGCGGCGTCGTGCAAGGCGGGGGCTCCATCTCCACCCAGCAGCCGGCCGGCGGCGGCGCCACCCCGACCTCCGACGTGCCGTTCGACGTGCACCAGGGCACCGGCCTGACCGGGACGCTGTTCGGCGTCTACGTGCAGGACGAATGGCGCGCGTTGCCGACCCTCACGGTCAACTACGGGCTGCGCTTCGACCAGGTGAACGAGTACACCAACGAGAACCAAGTCAGCCCGCGCATCAACGCCGTCTGGACGCCGCTCAAGGGCACCACCGTGCACGCCGGCTACTCGCGGTACTTCACGCCGCCGCCGTTCGAGCTGGTGTCGGGCAACAGCGTCGCGCAGTTCAACGGCACCTCGGCGGCCTCGGCGGTGACGCAGGACGACATCGTCAAGGCCGAGCGGGACAACTACTTCGACGCCGGGGCGGAGCAGATCATCCTGCCGGGGCTGCGCGTCGGCGTGGACGCCTACTACAAGGCGGCGCGCAACCTGATCGACGAGGGCCAGTTCGGCGCGCCGATCATCCTGTCCGCGTTCAACTACCGCAAAGGCCAGGTGGACGGGGTGGAGCTGAGCACGTCCTACGACCGGGGCCCGCTGTCGCTGTATGCCAACTACGCCTATTCCCGCGCCATCGGGAAGGACATCGTCTCCTCGCAGTTCGACTTCAGCGCGGCCGACCTGCAATACATCACCGGACGCTGGATTCATCTCGACCACGACCAGCGCCACACGGCCTCGGCGGGCGCGGCCTACGCGGTGTTCGAGGGCACCAACCACCCGGCGCGGCTCTCGGCCGACATGGTGTTCGGCAGCGGGTTGCGCGCCGACCTGGTGACTCCCACCGGCGACATCCCGAACGGCCGCGCGCTGCCGGGCTACTACACGTTCAACCTGGCCGCGGTGCAGACGATCAAGACGGGGTATGTCGGGCCGACCCAGCTGCGGCTGGACGTCATCAACCTGCTGGACCAGATTTACGAGATACGCGACGGGACTGGGGTGGGGGTTGGCGCGCCGCAGTTCGGCCTGCGCCGCACCATCCTCGCCGGCCTCGCGCAGCGGTTCTAGCAGCAGGGCGCTGCCCTTCACCCCTGTTGATGTGACCAGGTGTCCAGAGGACTTCGTCCTCTGGCGGGGCTTGGGGCGGAGCCCCAACCTTGCTTCTACGGGTTAGCCAACCGTCCAAAGAACCCGGCGATTTCCGCCGCCGCCCGGTCCGGGTCCTCGCGGTGCGGGAAGTGCCCGACACCCTCCAGCCTGGCCAGGTCCAGGTCGCCGAACGTCTCGCCGAGCCGGTCGGTCCAGGCATATGGGAAGATCGGGTCGTTCCCCGGCCAGCGCACCGCCGTGGGCAACCCGATCGGCGGCAGCGGGGGCGCTGCGCCCTGCATCATCCTGATCCGGGCAGCCTGGGCGGCGCGGTAATAGGCGAAGCCGCCGGCCAGGTTGCCCGGGATCATGAAGTTGTCCACCCAGTCCTCCATCACTCCGTCCCACACCTGCTTGCGGTGCGACCAGTGGCGCAGGAAATGGCCGATATAGGCCCGGCACGACTCCCGCGTGGCGCCGACCAGCGCCGGGGCGAACGGCATCTGGTGGAAGGACTGGTACCAGATCTCGCCCAGCCGGTCGGGCGTGCCGCCGCGGGCGCCGATGCCGGGGTAGCTGAAGCCGAAGAAGAACAGCCCGCTGAACCGCTCCGGCGCCATGCGGGCCAGCGCCTGCATCACGGCGCCGCCCACGTCGTGGCCCACCACGCCGACCCGGCCCAGCCCCAAGGCGTCCAGCACGGCCAGCATGTCGGCGGCGTGGGCCTCGGCACCCCACTCGTCCCCATCCGGCTTGTCGCTCCGGCCGAAGCCGCGCAAGTCCGGCGCCATCAAGGTGAACCGGTCCGCCAGACGCTGCATCACCGGCTCCCAGGTCTGCCAGAACTCCGGCCAGCCGTGCAGCAGCAACAGGGGCGGGCCTGACCCGGCGCTCGCCACGTGGAAGGACGCGCCTGCCGCCTGGACCTGTTCGTGCCGCATCGCACCCTCCCCTGAACAGCGCCTAACTGCCAGAATGCAGCGGGCGCGTCAGCACCTCGACCAAGGCTTGCAGGCTGGCCGAGCCTTGCCGGCTGCGGGGATGGTAAAGGAAGAACCCGGGGATCGGCGGGCACCAATCCTCCAAGGCGCGCATGAGTCGCCCGGCGGCGATATGAGGCTCTGCGTCGGCCTCGCTCACCAGCGCCAGCCCCACGCCGTCCAGGGCGGCCGCGAGCATCATGTCGTCGGCCTCCAGGATCAGTGGGCCGTCGACCAGGACGGCCAGGCGCTTGTCGGCCTTGGCGAACTCCCAACGGTACAGCGCCCCGCTGCCGGTGAGGCGGCGATTGATGCAGCGGTGGGTGGGCCGCTTCAAGGCCGGCGACATCGTGGCGGTCGGCGTCATCGTCGATTCCTGCCGGGAGTGCGACCCGTGCCAGCGCGAGATGGAGACCTACTGCCAGGCTTTCCCCACCCTGACCTACGACGGCATCGACCGGGTGGATGGCAGCCGCACGCGCGGCGGCTTCGCCGACTCGTACGTGTGCGACGAACGCTTCGTGCACCATGTGCCGGCGGGGCTGGACCTGGCCGGCGTGGCGCCGCTGCTGTGCGCGGGGATCACCACCTACTCGCCGCTGCGCCACTGGAACGCCGGCCCCGGCAAGACCGTGGGCGTGATCGGCATCGGCGGCCTCGGCCATCTCGGCGTCAAGTTCGCCCGGGCGCTCGGCGCGCACGTCGTCGCCTTCACCTCCTCGCCCGGCAAGGTGGGCGATGCGCTGGCCAGGGGCGCGCACGAGGCGGTGCTCTCGACAGACGAGGCGCAGATGGCGGCGCAGGCCAACCGCTTCGACTTCCTGCTCGACACCGTTTCCGCCACCTATCCGATGGCGGCGTACCTCCGGGCGCTGAAGCTCGACGGCACGCTGTGCTCGCTGGGCTTGCCGGACCAGTTCGACCTGCCGCCGATCATGCTCGCCATGGGCCGCCGCAGCGTGGCCAGCTCGGGCGCGGGCGGCACGCGCGAAACCGGCGAGATGCTGGCGTTCTGCGCCCAGCACGGCATCACCGCCGACGTGGAGGTGATCGCGCCGGGCGAGATCAACGCCGCGTTCGACCGCCTGGCGCGCAACGACGTCAAATACCGCTTCGTGATCGACATGAGCCGGCGATCCGCCCCGGATCACAACTTGCCGGATTGAGCCACTGCCGGCCGGCTCGCCGCGTTGTAGGGCGAACCACGCCGGAGCTTCCGCCATGCCGCCGTTCTCCCGCCGCTCCCTGCTGGGCACCTCCGCCGCCGGGTTCGCCGCCATCGCCGCCCCCGGCGCGCAGGCCGCCGACGAGCCGCCTGCCTTGCTCGGCGCCGTCAAGGGCGACGACGTGACGCTGCCGCGCTTGCAGAACACGGCGGAGGCGGAAGGCAGCGTGACGAACCCCGACCCGCCGGGCCGCCGGCTGGGCGTGGCCGTGGTGGGGCTGGGCCACCTGTCGCTGCTGCAAATCCTGCCCGGGTTCGGCCAGGCGCAGCACGTCCGCCTGGCCGCCCTGGTCAGCGGCGAGCGGAACAAGGCCATGGCCATCGCCGCCCAATACGGCGTGAAGGACAGCAGCCTCTACGACTACGCCAGCTTCGACCGCCTGCGCGACAATCCGGAGGTCGATATCGTCTATGTCGTGCTGCCCAACGCCATGCACGCCGAGTTCACCGCCCGCGCCGCCGCGGCCGGCAAGCACGTGCTGTGCGAGAAGCCGATGGCCACCAACGTTGCGGACGCGCAGCACATGATCGACGCCTGCAAGCAGGCCGGCCGCAAGCTGATGATCGCCTACCGCCTGCAATACGAGCCGCACCACCGCGCCCTGATCGCCGCCGTGCGCAGCGGGCAGCACGGGCCGCTCAAGCTGATCGAGGCGGTGAACGGCCAGAACAACGCCGACAACGGCCAGTGGCGGCACAACCTGGCCATGGCCGGCGGCGGCTCCCTGCCGGACGTGGGGCTGTACTGCCTCAGCGCCGCCCGCTACATCACCGGGGAGGAGCCGGTGGAAATACGCGCCAGCCTGACCCGGCCCAAGGACGACAACCGCTTCAAGGAGGTGGAGGACATCTGCGCCTTCAGCCTGCAATTCCCCTCCGGCGCGGTGGCCAACCTGTCCTCCGGCTACTCCTTCCACGAGAGCCGCTGGCTGCGCGCGCACATGCCGGACGCCT
This sequence comes from uncultured Acetobacteraceae bacterium, assembly GCA_964244655.1. GTDB lineage: Bacteria > Pseudomonadota > Alphaproteobacteria > Acetobacterales > Acetobacteraceae > LMUY01. Next base: position 27,222 of record CAXTJU010000024.1, read on the forward strand.
TCATGGGGCTGTCCCCGGCGTTCGGCTACGCGGACATCGCGCTGGAAACCGGCCAGGCGGTCGGCCAGGCCAATGCGCTGAGCAAGATGCAGTTCCCGCCGCACAACCAGTTCGCCCGCGAGATGGACGCCTTCGCGCTGGCGTTGCGCGCCGGGGTGGAGCCGCATACCCCCGGCGAGGAGGGGCTGGCCGACCAGAAGCTGATCGCCGCCATCTACGAGGCCGCGGCGGGCGGCAGCGTCGTCAAGCTGCCGCCCGTGGCCGGGACGGACACGACGCGCGGCCCTCCCCCCAAACAGGAAAGCTGACAGGCCGGGGGCCAGGGCGTATTCCTCGCCCATGCCGCCAAGCTCGACTGCCGCCTTCGACACCGCTCCGGCGTACTCCCACCAGGAAATCCTGCGCGTCGTCACCGGGATCATGCTCTGCATCCTGCTGGCGGCGCTGGACCAGACGGTGGTGGTCCCCGCCGTGCCGGTCATCGCGGCGCAGCTCAAGGCGTTCGGTCACCTGTCCTGGATCGTCTCGGCCTACCTGCTGACCGCGACGGCGGCGACACCGCTGTATGGCAAGCTGTCCGACATCTACGGCCGCCGGGCGCTGCTGCTGCCCGCCTTGGCCGTGTTCATCGTCGCCTCCGTGCTGTGCGCCCTGTCCCGCACCCTGCCCCAACTGATCGCCTTCCGCGCCCTGCAAGGCCTGGGCGGCGCCGGGCTGATGTCCATGGCGCAGGCCGCCATCGCGGACGTGGTGGCGCCGCGGGAACGCGGGCGCTACCAGGGCTACATGGCCGGCATGTGGGGCGTCGCCTCCGTGGCCGGCCCCGTGGTGGGCGGCTGGTTCACCGACCACCTGTCCTGGACCTACGTGTTCTGGATCAACGTGCCGCTGGGCCTTGCCGCCATGGCGCTGTGCAACCGCGCCCTGAAGCTGCTGCCGGTGCCGGGCCCGCGCCAGGTGCGGATCGACTACGCCGGGGCGGCGCTGCTGACCACGGGGGCCGTGGCCTTCCTGCTGATGCTGAGCTGGGGCGGCAGCGAGGTTCCGTGGCTGTCCCCGGTCCTGTTCGGCCTGCTGGCGCTGTCCGCCGCGTCCGTCGGCGTGCTGGTGTGGCACGAGCGCCGGGTGCCGGACGCCATCCTGCCGCCGCGCCTGTTCAGCGAGCCGGTGTTCGCCCGCGGCGTCATGCTGGCCTTCCTCAGCTCCATCGGCCTGCTCGGCACCATCTTCCTGCTGCCGTTGTTCTTCCAGCTGGTGCGCGGGGCGGATGCCTCCGCCTCCGGCCTGCTGGTCATGCCGTTCCTGGTGGCCAACGTGGTGGGCGCGTTCGGCGGCGGCCAGTTGGCCCGGCGGCTGGGCCGCACCAAGCCGATGATCGTGGCCGGGTTCGCCGCCGCCACCGCCGGGTTCCTGCCGCTCCTGACCATCGGGCAGGCGACGCCCGAGGCCGTGGTGCTGGCGGGGATGACGGTCGTGGGCCTGGGCATCGGCGTCTCGCTGCCCAACGTGCTGGTCATGGTGCAGAACGCGGCCGAGCGCCGCGACGTGGGCACCGCCACGGGGGCGCTGCTGTTCCTGCGCTCCATGGGCGGCGCGTTCGGCACCACCCTGGTCGGCGCGCTGCTGACCGGAACGTTCGCCACGCGGCTGGGACAGGCGGGCTACCCCGGGCTCGCGGACCTGGGCGCGATGCAGCCTGGCGGCGCGCTGGCCAGCCTCGGCCCGGCCGCCATGGCCGCCGCCCGCACCGCGCTGGCCGGCAGCTTTCGCATGGCGTTCGGGGCCTGCCTGGTGGCGACCGTGGTGGCCCTGGCGCTGGCGCTCGGGCTGCGCGACATGCCGCTGCGCTCAGCCGTTGGGGCGGCGGCGAAGCAGGATTGGGGCTTTGCCCCAAACCCCACCAGAGGACGAAGTCCTCTGGACACCTGATTATAATATTAGGGGTCAAGGGGACCCCCGCTTGCAAGAGTTGGCCCCTTGCGGGTGCAGGGCAGAGCCCTGCAAAGCTATCCCCGCAACACAGCCCCGGTTGCCTTGACCGCCGCTGCGACGACCTTGGCGCACACGGCCTCGATCTCCGCATCCGTCAGCGTCGCCTCCCGCGGCTGGATCACCACCTCCACCGCCAGCGACTTCCGACCCGGCGGCACATGCTCGCCCTCATAGGCGTCGAACAGCGACACCGCGGCGATCAGCCCGCGCTCCGCCCCGCGCACCGCGCGCAGCAGCGCCTCGGCCGGGGTCGCGGCATCGACCACGAAGGCGAAGTCCCGCCGCACCGGCTGCAAGGCGGGCAGGTCGGGCAGCGGCTTGCGGCGGCGCTTCGGCTCGGCGATCGCGTTCAGCCGCACCTCGAACGCCACCGCCGGCCCCGGCAGGTCCAGCGCGGCCAGCACGCGCGGGTGCAGCTCGCCGAAATGCGCCAGCACCAGCTTCGGCCCCTGCCGCACCGCGCCGGAGCGGCCGGGATGGTAGTGGCCCGGCGCATCGGCGGTCACGCTCAGGCTCTCCATCGGCACGCCGAGCGCCGCCAGCAGCGCCAGCACGTCCGCCTTGGCGCTCCACGCGTCCACCGCCCTCGCCCCCGCCCAGCTGCGCGGCGGCTGGCCATGGCGCAGCCCGGCGGCCAGCACCTCCTGCGACCCGGCGGCAAAGGCCGGCCCCACCTCGAACAGCGCGCCGGACGCCAGGCCGCGGGCCACGTTGCGCGCCGCCGCCGGGGCGAGGGTGGCGAGCGGCGTCGGCCGCATTTGGTCCAGGTCGGCGGCGATCGGGTTCAGCAGCCGCATCACCTCCGGCGCGTCGCCGAACAGCCCCGCGTGGGCGTGCGCCGTGAAGGAGAAGGTGACGCATTCCAGCAGCCCCCGGCTGGCCAGGGTGCGGCGGGCGGTGGCGGCGCGCACCTGGCGCGGTGTGGTGGTGGCGAGCGGCACGGGGGAGGTGGGCGGCATGGAGACCGGCGGCACCGCGTCCAGCCCGCGCAGCCGCAGCACCTCCTCCACCAGGTCCGCCTCCGGCTCCATCTCGCGGCACCCGGCGGCGGCGGCCAACGCCCGCTCCGGCAGCAGGGCGGGCGCTTGGTCCAGCGCCCCGAGCGCCGCCACGTCGTTGCGCCAGGACGGGACGGCCACCGTCACGCTGCCGTTGCCGTGGCGGCGCACGGCGAACCCGAGCCGCTCCAGCGACGCCATTGCCTCGTCAGGCGGCACGGCCAAGCCGCCCAGCGTTTCCAGCCGGTCGAAGCGCAGCGTGGCCTCGCGCTGCCAGTCCGGCTCCGCGCCGGCTTCCACCACGTCGCTTGGCTCGCCGCCGCACAGCTGCATCACCATGGCGGTGGCGGCGTTGAGTGCTGCGGGCAGCAACGCCGGGTCGATGCCGCGCTCGAAGCGGCTGCGGGCGTCCGAGGCGATGGCGTGCCGCCGCCCGGTGAGCGCCACCGCCACCGGGTCGAACAGGGCGCACTCGATGAACACGCTGGTGGTGGCCTCCGTGCTTCCGGTCGCCTCGCCGCCCATCACGCCGGCCAGCGACTGCACCCCGGCGGCGTCGGCGATCACGCAATCCGCCGGGTCGGCCACGTAGTCCTTGCCGTTGAGCGCGCGGAAGCTCTCGCCGGCGCCGGGGCGGAAGGTGAGCACGCCGCCCTGCACCCGGTCCGCGTCGAACACGTGCAGCGGGCGGCCGAGGTCGATGGTGAAGAAGTTGGTGATATCGACCAGCGCGCTGATCGGACGCAGCCCGATGGCGCGCAGCCGCCGTTGCAGCCATTCCGAGCTGGGCCCGTTGCGCACGCCGCGCACGGTGCGGCCCAGCACCCAGGGGCAAGCCGGCGTGTCGATGCGCCACTCGATGGGCGAGGCGAACCGGCCCGCCACCGGCGCGGGCTGCCAGGGCCGCAGCGTGCCCAGCCCGGCGGCCGCCAGGTCTCGCGCCACGCCGCGCACCGCCAGCGCATCGCCGCGGTTGGGGGTGACGGCGATGTCGATCACCGGGTCGTCCAGCCCGGCATAGACGGAATAGGATTGTCCCACCGGCGCATCGGCAGGCAGGTCGGCGATACCGTCATGCTCGTGGCCTAAGCCCATCTCCCGGTACGAGAGCAGCATCCCGGCGGATTGCACGCCGCGGATCTCCCCCACCTTCAGCACGGTCCCGAGGCCCGGGATGGCGCTGCCCGGCGGTGCGAACACGGCGCGCATCCCCGCCCGCGCGTTCGGCGCGCCGCACACCACCGTCACCGGCGCGCCGCCCGCGTCCACGGTGCAGACCCGCAGCCGGTCGGCATTGGGGTGCGGCACGGCGGCAGTGACGGCGGCCACGCGGAACGGGGCGAGGGCGGCGCCCCCGTCCTCCACGCCCTCCAGCTCCAGGCCGATGCGGGTGAGCGTGTCGGTGATGGCGTCGAGCGGCGCGTCCGTGTCCAGGTGCGCCTTGAGCCAGGACAGGGTGAACTTCACGCCACGCCCTCATGCAGCGCCACGGGGGCCATCGGGTTGAAGCCGTAGTGCCGCAGCCAGCGGGCGTCGCACTCGTAAAACGGGCGCAGGTCGGGGATGCCGTATTTCAGCATCGCCACCCGCTCCACCCCCATGCCGAAGGCGAAGCCCTGCCATTCCCGCGGGTCGATGCCGCAATTGGCCAGCACGCGCGGGTGCACCATGCCGCTGCCGAGGATTTCCAGCCAGTCGCCCCCACCGCCCAGGTCGCCGGTGCGGCGGTTCCAGCCGATATCGACCTCCATGGAGGGTTCGGTGAACGGGAAGTAGGAGGAGCGGAAGCGCACCGGCAGGCTGGCGATGCCGAAAAAGGCGCGCAGGAAGTCGATCAGGCAGCCCTTCAGGTGGCCGAGGGTGAGGCCGCGGTCGATGGCGAGGCCCTCGCACTGGTGGAACATGGGGGAGTGCGTCGCGTCGTGGTCGGCGCGGTAGGTGCGGCCGGGTGCGATCACCCGCAGCGGCGGCGGCGCGGACAGCATGGAGATGATCTGCACGTCCGAGGTCTGGGTGCGCAGCAGCAACGGCCGTCCGTCGCGCGTGCCGGGCAGGTAGAACGTGTCGTGGTCGGCGCGGGCCGGGTGGTGAGCGGGGATGTTGAGGGCTGCGAAGTTGAACCAGTCGGTCTGCACGTCGAGCCCTTCGCCGACGCTGAAGCCCATGGCGCCGAACAGCGCGGCCATCTCCTCCATGGTGCGGCTGATCGGGTGAACCAGGCCCGGCGCTTCCGGCGGCGGCGGCAGGGTGATGTCCAGCCGCTCGGCGGCCAGCCGAGCGTCGAGGGCTGCGGCGTCCAGCCCGGCGCGGCGGGCCTCAATGGCGGCGGCCAGGACGTCGCGCAGGCGGTTGAGTGCGGCGCCCCGTTCCCGCCGCTCGTCCGGGGTGGCGCGGCCGAGTTCCTTGAGCATGGCGGTGAGCCGTCCGGCCTTGCCGAGCACGCCGACGCGCAGCGCGTCCAGCGCGCGCAGGTCGGATGCGGCGGCAAGGTCGGCTTCGGTTTCAGCTTGGAGGGTTTCGAGGTCGGTCATGCTAGGATCACTGGCCAGGGGAGCGGGAGGGAAGCCGGATGCATCGGATCGAGTTGGACACGGAGGCAGGCCAAGTCTCCGCCGAGCTGGCACGCCGCGGCGTCGCTGGAGCATCCCGGGTGCGTGCCCTGATCGAGGTCAGTGAGGGCGATCTGCCCATGGCAACCATCGCACGAGCCGGAGGAGGGTTCGACTGGCTTACGGACGAGCCGAACTTTTATAGCGACGCGGACCTGCTGACGCCGGCATAGACATTGCCATTCGGCAGCAGCGTACTTGCGCCGTTCCCGTTCACGGATTTGTCCGGCGACAACCGGCGGCCTAGTCACGGGGCGTATCGGGAAAGGCCCTGCTGACTGGTTGCAGGACCAATCAAGCAGGTTCTTCGCCACGTTTGGTCCGGCGGGATAGCGCCGGCAGCAGGTCAGGCCAGCGCGGCCTGCACCTTGGCCACCACGGCGTTGAACGACGCCGGGTCGTCGAACGCGAGTGCGGAGAGTACCTTGCGGTCCATCTCGATGCCGGCCTTGCCCAAGCCGTCGATAAATCGGCTGTAGGTCAGCCCGTGCTCGCGCACCGCGGCGTTGATGCGCTGAATCCACAGCGCGCGGAACTCGCGCTTCTTCACCCGCCGGTCGCGGTAAGCGTATTGCAGCGACTTCTCCAGCCGCTCCAGCGCGATGCGGTAGTTGGTGGAGCTGCGGCCGACGAAGCCCTTGCTCTGCTCCAACACCTTCTTGTGCCGGGCGTGGGTGGTGACGCCCCGTTTGACGCGTGCCATGTCCGATGCTCCTTACACGAGGCCGTAGGGCGCCCACTGCTTGACGGTCAGCCCGTCAGCGTGGGTCAGCGTCTGGCTGCCGCGGTTGGCGCGCTTGGCCTTCTGGCTGCGCGCCATCAGGTTGTGCCGCTTCTTGCCGGGGCCGGCGAGCACCTTGCCGGTCGCGGTGATCTTGAACCGCTTCTTGACCGACGACTTGGTCTTCAACTTGGGCATTTGCGTCTCCTTGTGCCAAACCTGCTCAGCTCGATGCAGGCGTCGCGGCCGGGCATGCCCATTCCAGGCCCGGCGCGCAGACTAAGCCCCAGCCTATAGCCCCCGGCTACCCTCCCCGGCAAGCCCGCGCTATAACCCCGAGCCATGCGCGTTCCCTTCACCAAGATGCACGGCGCCGGCAACGATTTCATCGTCGTCGATGCGCGGCAGGACGCCTGGGAGCTGCCGCCCGCCCGGATCATGGCCCTGGCGCACCGCCGCACCGGCATCGGCTGCGACCAGCTCATCCTGCTCGGCGCGGCGGAGGCCGGCGTGGCCATGCGCATCTTCAACCCCGACGGCAGCGAGGCCGGCGCATGCGGCAACGCCACACGCTGCGTGGCCGACCTGCTGTTCCACCAGACCGGCGCGCGGCATCACACCATCCGCACCGCCGCCGGCGCGCTGCCCTGCGAGGTGCTGGCGGACGGCCAGGTGCGGGTGGACATGGGCGAACCCCGCCTCGGCTGGCAGGACATCCCGCTCGCCCACCCCGCCGACACGCTGCACCTGCCCCTGCCCGGGGACCCGGCGGCCGCCTCCATGGGCAACCCGCACGTCACCTTCTTCGGCGACGACCTGGACGCCGCCGCCCGGCGCGGCCCCTTCGTGGAGCATGACGCGCTGTTCCCCGAGCGGGTGAACGCCGGGTTCGCCCGCGTGCTGGCGCCCGACCGGCTGCGGCTGCGGGTGTGGGAGCGGGGCGCCGGCCTCACCCTGGCCTGCGGCTCCGGCGCCTGCGCGGCCGTGGTGAACGCCCACCGCCGCGGCCTGGCAGGGCGCAGCGCCACCGTGACCCTGGACGGCGGCGCGCTCGATGTTACCTGGCGGGAGGACGGCCACGTGGAGATGACCGGCCCCGTTGCCACCGCCTTCCAAGGCTGCTTTGACCTTCCGGCCTGACGGCCAGCCACCAAGGACCGACCGACACATGCATGCTCGCCTCCCACTCGCCCTGCTCCTGCTGAGCACCGCCGCCGCCCTGGCCGCGCCGCCGCCGGCCACGCCGCCCCCCGCCACCGCCGCGCCGGCAACCACGCCCGCCCCCATGCCGGACCCGCTGATGGCGCCGGACCTGCGGACGCTGCCCGGCAAGCGGCCGACCCTCATGTCGCTGGTCCAGCAATCCGCCTGGCAGGACCCGGTGGTCGCCGCCGCCCGCGCCCAGTTCAAGCAGATGCCGGAGAGCTGCGCCGCCGCGGCCTTCCGGCCGACCGCGGACCTGACGATCTACGCCCCCGCCCAGTTTGACGCCAAGGGCGAGCTGGTGGCCGGCATCTGGAGCGAGAAGGTGATCGAGAGCGGCTGCGGCACCGGGCCGCGCCAGCTCAACGTGCTGACCATGCTGCAGCCCGGCAGCCAGCCGGCGCGCATCCCCACCATGCCGGGCAGCACCCACGCCGACCCGACCACCCAGCGCAACGCCCTGCAATACGCCCAGGCCGTCGCCATCCGCGGCTCGCCGCCGGGCTGCAAGCAGGAGGTGTTCACCGACACGCAGTTCGACGGCTACACCGGCCTGCCCAACGCCGACCTCACCAACCGGGACAGCCGGGCCTGGCGAGAGGTCTGGCTGCTCTCGGCCTGCGGCACGGACTACGCCATCGGGCTGACCTTCACGCCGAACGAGAAGGGCATCGAGCTGACCGCCACCAACCCGGTCAAGCGGGGCTGATCCCCCACGCCCGACATCCTCACCTTCGGCTGCCGGCTGAACCTGGTGGAGAGCGAGGCGATCCGCGCCCTGCTGCCCGCCGGGGACCCGACCATCGTGGTCAACACCTGCGCCGTGACGGCGGAAGCGGAGCGGCAGGCGCGCCAGGCCATCCGCCGCACGGTGCGCGAGCAGCCGGGCGCCCCCATCGTGGTGACCGGCTGCGCCGCCCAGCTGGACCCGGCGCGCTGGGCGGCCCTGCCGGGCGTGACGCGCGTGCTGGGCAACGCGGACAAGCTGTGCGCCGCCGCCTGGGCGCCCGGCGCCGGCAGCCGGGTCAGCCCGGTGGAGGCCGCCCCGCTCGCCGCCCCCACCGGCTTCGTGTCCCACACCCGCGGCTTCGTGCAGGTGCAGGCCGGCTGCGACCACCGCTGCACCTTCTGCACCATCCCGTTCGGCCGCGGCCCCAACCGCAGCGTCCCCGTGGCGGAGGTGGCGGCCCAGGTGGCCGCCCTGTGCGAGAGCGGCGTGCAGGAGGTGGTGCTGACGGGGGTGGACATCGCCAGCCACGCCGCCGGCATCGGCGCCCTGGCCGCCGCCGTGCTGCGCGCCGTGCCCGGCCTGCCGCGCCTGCGCCTGTCCTCCCTGGACCCGGCGGCGCTTGACCCGGCGCTGTGGGACCTGCTCGCCAACGAGCCCCGGCTGATGCCGCACCTGCACCTTTCGTTGCAGTCCGGCGCGGACCTGGTGCTCAAGCGCATGAAGCGGCGGCATAGCCGCGCCGCGGCCCTGGCCGTGATTGCCCAAGCCCGCCGCCTCCGCCCGGGCCTGGCCATCGGTGCGGACCTGATCGCCGGCTTCCCCACCGAGACGGAGGCGCTGGCCGGCGAAACCGAATGCTTCGTGGCCGAAGCGGCGATCCCCTACCTGCACGTCTTCCCTTACAGCGAGCGCCCTGGCACCCCCGCCGCCCGCATGCCATCCGTCCCTGTGCCCGTGCGGCGGGAGCGCGCGGCCCGGCTGCGCCAGGGCGCCGCCCTGCACGCCGCCGCGTTCCACCGCGCTCAGTTGGGCCAGGTGGTCCAAGTGCTGGCGGAACGGGACGGGCGCGGCCACACCGAGCACTTCATCCCCGTGCGGCTGCACGCGGCGCCGGGTGCGCTGCTGCCGGCCCGGGTGGTCGCGGCCGACGCGTACGGCGTGCGGGCGGAGGCGGCCTGATGGCGCTGGGCGGCTTCTTCGGCAAGCTCAAGGCCGGGCTCACCCGCTCCACCGAGAAGCTGGCCGGCGGGCTGAATGCGGCCTTCGCCCGCCGCACCCTGGACGACGACGCGCTGGCCGAGCTTGAGGAGCTGCTGCTGGGCGCGGACCTCGGCCCGGCGGCGGCGGCGGACATCGTGGAGAACTTCCGCCAGAGCCGCTTCGGCCGCAGCGTCACCGAGGCGGAGATCAAGCAATCCCTTGCCGAGGAGATCGCCGCCATCCTGGAGCCGGTCGCCAAGCCCCTCGTGCTGGACCCGGCGCGCAAGCCGCACGTGGTGCTGGTGGTGGGGGTGAACGGCACCGGCAAGACCACCACCATCGGCAAGCTCGCCCTGCAATACCGCGAGCAGGGGCTGCGCCCGATGCTGGTCGCCGGCGACACCTTCCGCGCCGCCGCGGTGGAGCAGCTGCAGGTGTGGGGCGAGCGCACCGGCGCCCCGGTGATCGCCGGCCCGCGCAACGCCGACGCCGCCGGCCTCGCCTTCGACGCGCTGGCCCGGGCGCGCGCGGAAGGGGCGGACGTGCTGCTGATCGACACCGCCGGCCGGCTGCACAACAAGTCCGCGCTGATGGACGAGCTGTCCAAGATGATCCGCGTGCTGCGCAAGCAGGACCCGAGCGCGCCGCATTCCGTGCTGCTGGTGGTGGACGCGACCACGGGACACAACGCGCTGGAGCAGGTGCGGGTGTTCAAGGAGATGGTGGACGTGACCGGCCTCGTGGTCACCAAGCTGGACGGCAGCGCCCGCGGCGGCATCGTGGTGGCGCTGGCGGAGGATTACGGCCTGCCGGTGCACGCGGTGGGGGTGGGCGAGCAGGCGGGCGACCTGCGGCCGTTCGATGCGATGGATTTCGCGCGAGGGTTGGTGGGGGCTTAGCGAAGCATGGGGCTTTGCCCCAAACCCCACCAGAGGACGAAGTCCTCTGGACACCTGGTTATAAGTAACAGGGGTCAAGGGGACTTCATCCCCTTGCGGGTGCAGGGCGGAGCCCTGCTAGCCTGGCGTCAGCGCCAGCAGCACGGTGCGCCGGTAATGGTAGTCCGCCCCGTCATCCGGCTGCCCGAAGGTTGCCAGGGCGCCATCCGTCAGCAGGTTGGGCAGCGAGTACGGCGTCTGCTCGGCAACATCGACCGCGCTGGCCGGCAAGTAGCCCGGCTTCGTGCAAGTGATGTGGATGTCCAGGTCGTTCTTGGCCGTCACGGCGAGGCGGCCCGGCGTGTCGCCGACCGTGCCGAGGGCAACGCCGCCGCGGTCCGCCGTGCAGGCGGCCCCGGCCGGCGCCGTGCGCACGGTGATGACCTCGCCGCCCCCGCCGCACGCTGCGAGCAGCAGGCACAGGAGGGTGGGATGCACGCTCTTCACGCCGCCAGTCAGTAGCGCCAAGCTGCGGCGGCAACAAGGATGACCCTCGATGCCGATGCGCTTCGTGGCGGCGAACGGCCTGCGCTTCGAGGTCGAGGAAACCGGCGGGGGCGACCACCTCGCCCTGTGCCTGCACGGCTTCCCGGAGCACCTGGTGAGCTGGCGCAACCAGGTCCCGCTGCTGGCGGAGCTGGGCTACCGCGTGTGGGCGGTGAACCAGCGCGGCTACGGCGCCAGCAGCCGGCCCGAGGGCATCGAGCCCTACGCCCTGCGCCACTTGCTGGCAGACGTGGCGGGGCTGATCGACGCCTCCGGCGCGCGCCGGGTGACGCTGGTGGCGCATGACTGGGGCGCTATGGTGGCCTGGTGCTTCGCCGCCGGGCGCATCCGCCCGATCGAGCGGCTTGTCATCATGAACGTGCCGCACCCGCTCTGCTTCCGCGCCGCGCTGAAGCACTGGCGGCAGCGGCGCAAATCCTGGTACGTCGCGTTCTTCCAGATCCCGGTCCTGCCGGAGCGGATGCTGGCGGCGAATGGCGGGGCCGCCGTGCGCCGCATGCTCCGCGGCCTGCCGATCCCGCCGGACGTGGTGGACACGTACGCCCGCCAGGTCGCCGAACCCGGCGCGGCCACCGCCATGCTGAACTGGTACCGCGCCGCCCGCCTGACCGAGGGCGTGCCCCGGCTGGACACCCCGATTGAGGTTCCGACGCTGGTGGTGTGGGGCGAGGCGGACGTGGCGCTGGACCTGACCTGCCTGGACGGCACCGAGCGCTACGTGACGGATTTGCGCATCGAGCGGCTGCCCGGCGTGTCGCACTGGGTGCAGCAGCACGCGCCGGAGCGGGTGAACGCGCTGCTGCGGGGGTTCTTGCCTGCGGCGGCGCAAACGCCCTAAGCCAGCACCACCGCGTTGTAGGCCATGTGCAGCGCCACCGCCGGCGCCAGGCGGCCCGTCCGCTTGAACAGCAGCGCGTTCACCACGCCAAGCGCGCCGACCGGCAGCCAGGACAGCGGCGGATGGTAGATCGCGAAGAACGCCGCGCTCCCCGCCACCGCCCGCCAGCCGCCCCATTCCCGGTCCAGCGCCCGGTAGAGCAGCCCGCGGAACAGGTACTCCTCCGCGAACGGCGCGACAGCCACGGCCATCACGAAATACGCCGCCCGCAGGTGCGGGACTGCCGCAAGCTGCGCGGCGGACTGGTCCAGCAAGGCCGCCCCCCAAGGAAACAGGCGCAGCAGCAGCAGGTAGAGCCGCCCGGCCAAGCCGAGCGCCGCCCCAAGCCCGGCGCCGGCCAGGATCACCGCCAGCAGCCGCGCGACGCCCGCCTTGCCGCGCCGCGCCCACGGTCCTGCCGGCCAGACCCAAACCTCGCTTTGCCGGATGCCCCGCCGCCGAAGGAACTCTGCCATCCAGAACGAGACCACGGCGGCGATCCCCGCATAGGACACCGCCTGCGCCACGGCGATGCCGTCGTGCCCGACGAACGGCAGCAGGATGGCCGTCAGCACCGCGCTGGCTTCGACCAGGCCGCTGATCGCGATCATCGCGTGCATCAGCGTCGGCGCCCTGGGCAGCGGCTCGGACCATGGGTCATACAGGAAAGGCAGACGGGCGCGGAAGTTCTGCCACATCGCCGCCGCCGTGATCGTCGAATACACCACGCCCACCACCGCGAGCGGCCATTGCCGGCTTAACACGCCGACGGCGAAGCTGAACGTGCCGAGCATGGTGGCCCATTGACGGCCCGCCGGGACTTTCTGCCGCTCGCCCGACTCCGCCGTCACCGTCGCCAGCGTGACCGCCTTCTGCGCCATGCTGCGCGCGAACAAGAACCAGCCGACCCCCACCAGCCCGATGCCCCACCAGCCTTCCGGGAAGCGCCAGGCCGCATAGCACAGCACCAGCCCCACCACGGCGGTGGACACGCCGGCCCAAAGCCGCGCCTTGGCCTTCAGCAGCTCCTCCAGCCCCTGCGGCCAGGTGAGCGGCAGCCACAGCGCCGCCCCTTCCGAGGCCAGCGATTTCGGCCCGAGCACGAACAGGAAATACGTGCCGAACAGCACGCCGGCGCCGCACAGCGAGGCCCAGTCATCCCCCGCCTTGACGAGCAGCCCGCGCAGGTTGAACAGCTGGAAGCCCGCCGCGGTGATCGGCACCAGGATTACCTGCACGACCACGCTGCGGTCCCGCATGAACCACGTCAGCTCCTTGCGGGTGAGCGCGCCCTTGCCGAAGCGTGTCCGCCCGTCCCGCGCCGGCCTCGGGCCTGCGTCCAGCCGTCCCACCCGGCCGGTCAAGCCGCGCCGCGCCCCCCACAGGCTCAGCCCGAGCGACCCGGCGATGGTCAGGCCCGCCAGCCCGCAGCAGGCCAGCACCCCGGCCAGGAACGAGAATGAGCCGTCGCCAAGCTGGCCCAGGAACAACCCGAGCCACGGCCAGGGCAGGCCAGGAAGATGGTGGGCCAGACCGGCCAATGCCGGGGCGAGCCGCCCGCCCGCGTACAGGCCGGCAAAGATCAGCAGCATCGACGCGTAGCCGAGCCAGCCCATCACGCCGATCAGCGCGCCGCGCGAGCGTGGCGCGCACCGCAGCATCACCCCGGTTTCCAGCGCCTTGGCCAGGCACCCCGCCGCCAGCGTCACCGGCAGGCCGATGGCGGCGAAGGCGAGCACGCCGTATGCCGGGCCATAGAGCGCACCATACAGGATACCGGGCAGCAGCGGCGCCGTGTAATAGACCGGGTTGGCAACGATCGGGGCGAGCATCTCCGCCAGGAAGATTGCCGCCGGCGGCGCCGGGTGGCTGAACAGCCATTCCCACATCGGGTTGCGCCGCCGCTGCACGTCCAGTTCCAAGCCTTCGCCCTGCATGACCAGCATGACGCTCCATACCAGCAGCGCCAGAGAGCCCAACGCCGCCGGCGCGCCGCCCCGGGACAACCCAGCCAAGCCCGGCGCCGCCTGCTCCCGGGTGACGAACACGTCCGGGTCCCGGACGTGCACGGCCAAGCGCAGCCGGCTGGCGATGGCCGGCTCATCGCCTCTGCCGGCCGCGGCAAGGGCCTTCGCCTCGGCGTCGCAGCTCGGCTGCAACACCGCATCGGTCTGCGCCGAAGTAAGGCCGCGCGCGCCGGCTTGCCTCCCGGCTTGCGCCAGGACGCCGCGTACACTGTGGGCGAACCACGCATCCACGATGATCCGGCCCTGCTGCTCGGCCGCGATGCGCTGCCCCGCAGCCACGCCGCCTATCACCAGGAAAGCTGCGGCGGCGTTCACCGTCGCGGTGAGCATCAGGGGCAGCAGCAGGCCGAGCTTGGCCCATCCCCCCGCTGGCTTGCCGGAGCGTTCGGTCAGCAGCGCCCGCTGCCGGTTTCGCCGGCCTCTGGCGCGCCGCCGCGACGCGCCCAGCAGCAGCCCCACCGTCCGCCAAAATCCTGGTGACGATGCTGATGCGTCCATCACGCCTGCGCCGGCCGCGCCGTCAGGTGCAGGAAGATGTCCTCCAAATCCGCCTGCCCATGGGCCGCTCGTAGGGCATCAAGCGACCCGGCGGCGACCGCCTTCCCCTCGTTGATGACCACGGCGTGGGAGCACAGCCGGGCCACGTGGTCCATCAGGTGGGACGAGAACAGGATGGTCGTGCCCTGGCCGGCCTGGTCCAGCATCAGGTCATAGAACAGGTGGGTGGACTCCACGTCCAGCCCGTTGGTGGGCTCGTCCAGCACCAGCAGCTTGGGGCGGTGCAGCAGCGCCAGCAGCAGGCCGAGCTTCTTCTTCATGCCCCTGGAATAGTCCTCGGCATAGCTTCCCAAATCCTCCGCCAGCCGCAGCTTGGCCGCCACCGGCGCGATCCGCTCCATGGCCGCAGAAACCTCAAGGCCGTGCATGGCGGCACTCAGCTCCAGCGTCTCGCGGCCGGACAGGTAGGAGTAGAACACCGGCTCGTCCGGCAGGAAGCCGATCAGCCGCTTCACCGCCACCCGGTCCTCGAACGCATCCAGGCCATCCACAAGCAGCGTGCCGCTGGTCGCCTTCAGGATGCCCATCAGCAGGCGGAACAGCGTCGTCTTGCCGGCCCCGTTCGGCCCGAGCAGCCCGCAGATCTGGCCCGGCGGGACGGCGAACGAGATGCCGCGCAGCGCCTGCTTGGGCCCGAACGACTTGGTGACGTGGGCCACCTGCACGAGGTGGGCAGCACTCCCGGTCAAGCCTCTCACCCCCGCTGAACAGACTCCTCACTCGTTGTATGCGCCAACCATCCCGCCGCGCTCAACCGGTACGTCCCGCGCTCCACCCGCTCGAACCAGCCATACACGTTGCGCAGCAGGATGCCCGGCGCTTCCGGCACGGCGGCGGCCAGCGCCCGCGTCGTCGCCGGGCCATGCTGCAAGGCGGCGGCGCAGGCCAGGGCGCGCTGGCGGTAGGCCGTCATGATCGTGCGGCCCACCGAGCCGCCCGGCGTCGGGTCCCCCTGGCGGCGGGCGTGCTCGCGCAGCAGGCGGGCGCGGCGGGGGGCGTTGGGGCGGGGGCGGTAGGGCGCCGGGTCCGCCAGCACCTCCACGCTGTCCCTGTCCACCGCCAGCAGCCCCAGGCCGAGCAGGCGGCAGAGCTTGACCGCGCGGCGGTCGCGGTCCCGCCCGCGCCGGGTGCGGGGCACGGCCAGCCACACGGCGTCCGCCACCGCCATGCGGTCCGCCGCTTGCAGCAGCAGCTCAAGGGTGAAGCCGCGCTTCAGCTCGCACACCACCAGCGCCGGCGGCTCGCCCGCGCGCACCGCCACCACGTCGCAGCCGCCCACCTCGCCCTTGGCCGTGAAGCCCTGCGCTTCGAGGAAGGCCTTCACGGTGGCGTAGAGCGCGGTTTCAGGCGCCATCCCTAGTGTCGCCACGCTGTTCGCCTCCACCCAGGCCGACGCCCATGCCGGTCCAGGGGACTCCGTCCCCCGGTAGGGTTCGGGGCACATCCCCGATCTCTTTGCTAGTGGAACGCCGCGACATCGGATACGCAACGGTGCGCCGATCCAAAAAGACCATCCGAGGAAGCCCGAATGTTCCACCAGTTGCTGACGCCGGTCGCCGGCAGCCTGCCGCTCTCCTTTGCCGTCGCCGCCCTGCCAATCGCCACCGTGCTGGTCATGCTGGGCGTGCTGCGCCGGCCGGCCTGGCAGGCCTCGCTGGGCGGGCTGGTGGTAGGCTTCCTGGTGGCGGTGCTGGCGTGGCAGTTCCCGGTCGGGCTGGCGCTGGAGAGCATCGCCGCCGGCGCGGTGTTCGGGCTGTGGCCCATCATGTGGATCGTGTTCAACGCCCTGCTGCTCTACAACATCGCCGTCGACTCCGGTCGCTTCGACGCGTTCCGGGACTGGATCCTCAACCACCTGCCGAACGACCGCCGGGTGGTGCTGGTGGTGATCGGCTTCTGCTTCGGCTGCCTGCTGGAAGGCATCTCCGGCTTCGGCACCCCCGTTGCCATCACCAGCGCGCTGCTGATCCTGGTCGGCTTCCCGCCGCTCGAGGCGCTCACCTTCACGCTGATCTTCAACACCGCCCCCGTGGCGTTCGGCGCGCTCGGCGCGCCCGTCACGGTGCTGGGCCAAGTCACCGGGCTGTCCCCGGTCACCCTGGGCGCCATGATCGGCCGCCAGCTGCCGTTCCTGGCCATGCTGCTGCCGTTCTACGTCATGGCGATCTACGGCGGCCTGCGCTCGGTGCGCGCGCTGTGGCCGGTGCTGCTGGTGGCCGGCGGCAGCTTCGCCGCCGGGCAGTTCGTCTCCTCCAACTTCCTCGACTACGCGCTGACCGACGTGCTCTCCTCGCTCACCGCGCTGGTCGCGACGCTGGGCTTCCTGCAAGTCTGGCGGCCCGCCCCTGACCCGGCGTTCAGCGTGCGCGGCCGCATGGCGCAGCCGGTGGGCGCGGACGTGGTGCGCCACGCGAGCGCCGTGCCCGCCTGGCAGGGCTGGCTGCCCTGGGTCGTGGTGTCCGCCGTCGTGATCGCCTGGACCCACTTCAAGGTGTTCGCCTTCAGCCAGAAGGCCATCGAGTGGCTCGGGCTGCACAACCAGGTGCTCATCACGCTCTACCAGGACCGCCCGTACGCCGCGGTCTGGAACTTCCAGCCGCTCGGCACCGGCACCGCCATCCTGCTGGCGGACCTCATCGTGGCGGCCTGCGTCGGCATGGGGCCGGCCCGGTTCGTGCGCGCCATCGTCGCCACCTGGCGGCAGAGCCGCATCGCCATCCTCACGGTGGCGCTGATCATCGGCCTGGCCTACCTGATGAACTACTCCGGGCTGAACTACACGCTGGGCTTGGGCGTCGCGTCCGTGGGCATCTTCTTCCCGCTGGTCTCGCCGTTCCTCGGCTGGGTGGCGGTGTTCCTGTCCGGCAGCGACACTTCCGGCAACGCGCTGTTCGGCAACCTGCAGGTGGTGGCGGCGAACCAGCTGGGGTTGAACCCGGTGCTGATCGCGGCCAGCAACTCCTCGGGCGGCGTGATGGGCAAGATGATCTCGCCGCAGAACATCGCCACCGGCGTGTCGGTGACGGACCTCAAGGGCCAGGAGGGCGTGGTGTTCGC